>JACOSC010000252.1 GCA_016179055.1 Acidobacteriota bacterium | reverse complement strand
GGGCCGGCTCCGCTACCATCTGATTGGCTTATGATCGAATCTCAGATTAGTAACTACTCAGCCGGCGCTCCATAGCCCCGTAGGGGCGGCATGTTTATAGCCAGAAGCCATTGAATAGGAGTCAAGCTCCATAGGAGCGATATGTACAGAGCCTTTATTATCAAAGCCTGCACATGTCGCTCCTACGGAGCTTGACTGTTTTGGAATCCCAGTTACTATAAACATGCCGCCCCTACGGGGCTGAAAGGCATGCCTGAATAGTTACGAATATTATGGCTTGACGGGTCATTACACGAGTAGTATGATGGGAACGCCGGCTTAGATCAGGGTTCCTTAGCCGGTATAGACGTCAGCTATCCGATAAGGTTGCGGCATTGCCAAATGCCAATTTATAAAGGGGAGGGGTTATGATTCGCGGCCAATCCACCAGATTTCGTGTTCAGGTTTGTTTGTTTCTTTTGTTGTTTAATTTATTTACCCAATATGGGTTTTCCGGTGTCTGGTATCCTGACGGTAACCCACCGGACAATTCCGGTGGACAAGATCACGGTAAGAAAACCACGTCCTGCGTCGGCTCAGAGGCAGAATTGCCCGATGGAAACCTCACGCTGGATTATGTCCTGCCTTCGTACCGTTCGTTAAATACCTCGCATACCTTACGATGGGTTTACAATTCGATCACGGCAGACGTCCGCCCAATACTTCCGCTGGATGTAAGCAGACCTCCCGGTACGCCGCCGCCACCAACGCTCTCGACGCGACTGCTGGTTAACGGAACACTGCGCGGCGAAGTGTTTTATAGCGGCCCTCCGGATGCTTCTTCCCTTACGCCCTATCGCATGGCCATGCAATTTGATGCCAATAGCATGACCACAGGGGTCTATCCCTATACCATGCAGATGTTCCTCAACTACTCGGATACGAGTCGGTTTAGTAACGCGACGTCCGATCAACTGCTGATCAATAATCAGCGGAGCAGCCCCTTTGGCGCCGGCTGGGGGCTAGCCGGATTGCAGCGGCTGTATCCGCCGGCGCCGGGCAGCTTTTCGGCCGTGCTGACCGACGGCGATGGTACGGCTAAGGTTTTCTCCATTGAGCCGGCAGATGCGCTGCCTTTTAAAGTAACCAGAGAATTCCCTGCCGGAAGCAACCCGCACACTGTGGCTACCGGGGATTTCAATGGCGATCGCATTCTGGATCTGGCGGTGGTGAATATTAATTCAAACAATGTATCCATCTTCCTCGGCGACCGCACGGGATGGTTTGGACCGCCGACTAATTATACTGTCGGAAACTCGCCGGTGGGTGTGGCGGTAGGCGATTTCAATCGGGATGGAAAGCTCGATTTAGCTGTGGCCAACTCCGCGTCCACGTCGAACAATCTGTCCATACTACTGGGGAATGGCGATGGAACCTTTGTTGAACGGCCCTCGAGACCTGTGGTCGGAACAGGGCCTTATATGATTGCGGTTGGGGATTTTGATAGAGATAATGTCCCGGATTTAGCGGTGGCGAATTCCGGATCCAACACCGTGTCGATACTCTTAGGAATCGGCACCGGCGACTTTAAGTCTATCCGCAATTTTAACGTGGGGAGCGTTCCCACCTCGATTGTAGTAGCGGATTTCAACGGCGATGGCAAGCTTGATTTGGCTACCTCTAATATTGGATCGAATAACGTTTCGATTTTGCTGGGCGATGGCAGCGGCGGCTTCTCACCGCCCACCCAGAGAAGAGATGTCCCGGTGCAAGGGCAGGCTTATGGCCTCGTGGCGGGGGATTTTGATAAAGATGGAAAGATAGATCTGGCCGTGGCGAACGCTGGTCCGAATACTCTATCCATCCTGTATGGAAATGGCAATGGAGAGTTCCGGGACGCAGACCGGATGGATGTCGGTACGGGTGGCAGTGGGCCTCGCGGAATCTCCGCGGCGGATTTCAATAAGGATGGGAATCTAGACCTTATTGTGAGTCACTCTGAATCAAATACTGTATCTATTCTGTTAGGAAACGGGGCTGGCCTCAGAGGCTTCACCAGCCCCCCCAGAGTTTTTTCCACAGGGCGTACCCCACTTTACCTAGCCGTCGGCGACTTCTATCAGGATGGAAATCTGGATGTAGCGGTGCCTAATTATAACTCAAACAGTGTATCGGTCTTGCTGGGGGATGGCCGAGGAAACTTTGTCAACTCGGCGAGGAATTTTCCAGTTGGAAATAATCCTATTTCGGTTGTAGCCGGAGATTTTAATCGGGATGGGAACCTGGATTTAGCGGTGGCTAATAATGGATCAAACAACGTATCGATCCTGCTGGGGGTTGGTGATGGAACCTTCCAGTTCTTTAGGAATTTTCCAGTTGGGAATGCCCCCCGTTACATTGTAGCCGGAGATTTCAATCGGGATGGGAATCTGGATTTAGCGGTGACTAATTATTACTCAAACAATGTATCGATCCTGCTAGGCAATGGGGATGGAAGCTTTCAGCCCCCCCGCAATTTTCCAGTAAATCAGGCTCATTATCTTGTAACCGGCGATTTTAATAGGGATGGGAAGCTGGATTTGGCTGTGACCACATATTTCGGTTACGAACCATACGCAAGAATTGTATCAATCCTGCTGGGCAATGGCGATGGGACCTTTAGACCAGGAGGAAATTTTCCAGTTGGAATTAATCCCAATGATGTGGTGGCCAACGATTTCAATCGGGATGGGAATCTGGACTTAGTTATAGCTAATGCTGGGTCAAACAACGTATCGATCCTGCTGGGCAATGGGGATGGAACCTTTAGACCCGCAGCAAATATTCCAGTTGGAAATAATCCTGTAGCGGTTGTAGCCAGAGATTTTAATCGGGATGGGAATCTGGATTTGGCGGTGGCTAATTCTGAATCAAACAACGTATCGATCCTGCTGGGAGATGGCGGAGGAAACTTTAGCGCAGCAAGGAATTTTCCAGTTGGAAATAATCCTTGGCAGGTTGTAGCTGGAGATTTCAATCGGGATGGGAATCTGGATTTGGCGGTGGCTAATTCCGGCTCAAACAATGTATCGATCCTGCTAGGCAATGACGATGGAACCTTCCAGTCTTCTGGGAATTTTCCAGTTGGAAATAATCCTTGGTCGGTTGCAGCCGGAGATTTCAATCGGGATGGGAGGCCGGATTTGGCTGTAGCTAATCGGGATTCAAGCAACGTATCGGTATTTGTATCTTCGCGGGGTGCGCCTGACGGAGAGTTTTCTGAACTGGTGCGGAATCCCGACGGCACCTTCACGAGGACAATGAAAGATGGGACACAGATCAATTTCAACGCCGAAGGCCGGCAGGTCTCGACCGTGGATCGCAATGGGAATATTACCCAATATGATTACGATGACCAAGGGCGTCTGATTTCGATCACCGATCCGGTGGGACTCGTCACCACACTCGAATATGTTTCACCGGGACTAAAAGTCACCGACCCGGCGGGTCGAGTGACTATCTTCACTATCGAGAACGGCCATCTCACCCAAGCCGTGGATCCCGGCGGCGCCACGGCGCGCTTCGCTTACGATGCCGACCATCACCTAATCTCGCGAAAGGATGCGCGGGACTTTACCACTCAATACGAATACAATTTCGCCGGTCGCTTTGCCAAGTCTACCTTCCCTATGGAACGACCACCGGCGGAGCGGATCATCAAGGAAGTGACTGCAAGCCAGCCGTCGGGTTTGGTTGATCCGGCCGGCGGGCGAGGCACTCGACTGAACCCCGCACAATTTGGCCGAGATTATTTCCGAACGGATCAGGTGTATAGCGGCTTCAAGGATTGTCGTGGCCAAACCCTTTACAGAACCGACCGGTTCGGCGCCACCACGTACAGCAAGGATGCTTTAAATCGGGAGACCAAAATCGAGCGGGACCAAAATAGTAGCCCGACAAAAATCACCGCGCCCGATGGCACTGTTACCACGATGACTTATGATGACAAAGGCAACGTATTGACGAGCACGGTGGACAGCATCGCCGCCACGACCACTTCTACCTACCACCCCATATGCAACCAGGTAGCCGGCCTGCGCGATCCCGAAGGTCATGTGACAACGTTCACATATGATGCCCGCTGCAATCGCATCGAAACAAAAGATGCCGCCGGCACACGGACGGTCATGACCTATAATTCCCGAGGCTTGCTGGAAACGATCACCCGGGCCGCCGGAACCCCCTTGGAGAATATCACGCGTTATACCTATGATACCCTGGGTAATCTTATCGTCACAAGGGACCCGCTGGGCAATGAGACGCGGCTGGGCTACGATCTGGCGGGAAATGTGGTCACTTCCACCGATGCCGAAGGTCGGACAACCACGTACACGTACGACGCCCTGAACCGCTTGACCAGTGTCAGCGACGCCGCCGATCCCCCTGGAGTGACGACCTATACGTATTTGCCCGGGTGTTGCGGTAATCCGACCAGTTTGCTGGAATCGGTCACCGATGCCAATGGACAGATTACGCGGTTTGAATACGATGAAATGGGGCACTTGAAGAGAAGCACGAATCCCCTAAACCAGCGCAAGATCTTTGCATACGATTGCTACGGCAACCTCATTGAGACCACCGACGCCCGCCAATGGCGGATCACGTATGACTACGATGCGGCCCATCAACTGAAGAGCAAGACCTGGATCAGTCTCACTCCGCCGAATCCGCCGACGATCACCTTCGACTACGTATATGACCGAGTGGGCAATCTGAAAAAGGTAGCCAAAAAAGCCGGCGCCGTGATTGAAAGCACGTTGGAAATGAACTACGACGGGGCCCGCCGTATGATCGGGGTCGATACCGGCGGCACACTCTTGCCGGCGCGGTCGATCAATTATGTTTATGATAAGAACGGAAATCACCTGAGGATGACATTGGTCGGGACACCCCCCGAAGTCGCCCGGTACGAGTACGACGTCTTGAGCCGCTTAAGGCAATTAACCGCCTCCCAACCACCGGATGATCCGAAAGTATTCACCTTTAGTTATGATGCCTTGTCGCGCCGCACTCAGCTTAATTTTCCAAACAATACCGCGGCGAGCTACACCTATGACTTGGCCGACCGATTGACCTCGTTGATTCATCGCAGTGTCGACCCCATTGCCGGCTTTCAGTACACGTATGATCGTGTAGGGAATCGACGCACGAGAACGGATTTAGAGGGCTTGAACGGCTTCGACTACGACAATCTCAACCGTTTAGTGCACGCCACCCATCCACAGGATTTCAATCCCGAAGAATCGTTTGACTATGATCCGGTGGGAAACCGACTTTCGTCGCATTTATCGGCAACCTACGTCTACGATACTGCCAATCGATTGCAACAAGACGACCGCTTCATTTACAGCTACGATGCCAACGGCAATCTGACCTCCAAACGAGAAATTGCCACCAGCGCCATTACTCAATTTACCTACGACAGCGAGAACCAGATTACGAGGATCGATTTTCCTGGTGGAGGATTTGCCGAGTACAAATATGACGGACTCGGACGACGTATCCAAAAGAATGTCAACGGAACGCTCACCCGATACATTTATGATGGAGCGAACGTATTGCTTGAATTGGATGGAAGCAATAACATCGTCGCCCGCTACACAAACGGTCTAGGTATTGACGAGCCTTTGATAATGAACCGAGCTGGCCAGAACTACTTTTATCATGCGGATGGTCTTGGTAGTATCGCGCAACTGACTGACCCCTCCGGTGGACCGGCACGTTCCTACATTTACGACGCTTTCGGCAACATTGTGGATCAAACAGGCGATCCCATGAATCCTTACTCATACACCTCCCGCGAGTTCGATGCAGAAAGCGGGCTGTATTACTACCGCGCAAGATATTATGACCCGCAAGTGGGAAGGTTCATTAGTGAAGACTTATTTGGTGACATGAATTTGTATGCATATGTGGGAAATAATCCGGTTAGGTGGCTAGACCCTTTGGGATTGGATACCACAAGTTGGTGGGGTGATGGTCGCCATTGGTGGGACGGGCCTAAGAATGGTAACTGGGGCGGAAAAAAATGGAGTGGCGGATGGAACCCTAACAGGCATGGTGGACGTAATGGGCCCCGAAAGCCTACCGATAGTGCTGACGAGTGCTATAAGCAACATGACGAGTGCTACGATAGTTGTAGTAAATGTTCAACAGAAAGAAACGAGTGCAAAAGTGATTGTAATTGGCAGTTAGTTGCTTGCTTGATGATATTGGATGACGATCCCAGAATATGGTCCAAGCCGCCAAGAACTGGAACGGAGGATGATTCATCGCGCTTTCGTGATTGGGCAACCAGGTACTTTTTCTGAAACAGACAGGTGATTTAACAGAAGGGCAACGAGAAGGAGCGACTCCAGGCCGCCTGCTTTTAGCGGTGGCGAGGTGAGCAGGCACGACAGAGGCACAGAGGCCACCGAGAAGCTATGGTGTCCGTATGCCTCAGTGAACTCCGTGCCTTTGTGGTGAGAAGGAAGTGGCCATGTTGGAGGGATTTCCAAACCGTCAAATGCCTGCATGAATAAAGGGTAGAATGCTATCTCCAAAAAATATTTTACCCGTTTCAGCTAGATATCAGCAAGCTGGTTACGCGAATTTTTCTGTAAGTCAATCGAATTTAGATCCGGTGAAAAGATACATCGCGAACCAAGCGGAGCCTCATCGCAAGTTGAGTTTTGAGGACGAACTCCGTGGATTATTCCGGAAGCACCAGCACCGATAGCTGCGCAATAACAAATCGAATAACAGACTAAATATGAAAGTCCACTTTGCGAAGGCTGACTAATGCTGGGTCCGTAACCGTTCCGATGTGAGATCAGAGCCGCGACCGTGAGGGAGCGGTCTTCCCTAGCACAAAGTCATGCAAACTTTGGTAAGGTTACATTGATACGGGAAGAACAACGGGTTGTATTTCTAAGCCTGAAGTTCGATCATAAGCCAATCAGACGGTAGCGGAGCCGGCCCCGCACGGGAGCTCTGGAGTTTGGACATTGGCCACAGCCCAGCACGATCCTTTCGTCCCTACCACTGCGCGCGATCGCCCCGCCATAGCCCAAAGCTGGTTCTCGTAGCTCCAAAGGAGCGAGATATAATAGCCAGGGGCAAGCGAAGCGCAGCCCCTGGTAGGAAAAACTATAGAAATTATAAGCCCTGAAAGGGCGGGATACCCATCGGCAAAACTATCGACCACAATCCCAGACATAATGCTCATCCAACCGGACTCCGTTTTTTCGGTTCAAGACGCGCATCGTATCCTGAAACGTGTGGCGCTGGTGTAGGAACTGATCTCCATTAATGCGCCCTTTCAGGGCTGGCGTGCTGGGGACGCTTGCTTTCCAGGGGCTGCGCTTCGCTTGCCCCTGGCTATTATATCTCGCTCCTTTGGAGCTTTGGGTGGTAAGCAGCACTCCACTCCAAACCAAATGTCCCAACTCCAGGGCCTCGAACGGGGCTGGATTTTGGCATCCGCAGGTTTCTTATGATCGAACTTCAGATTTCTAAGCCTATGATCTTGACAAGCGGTCAACCGAGCGCAGCGGTATCATTGCCTCGAGCCTACTTCATCACCTTTAGTTGTTATGGGGCAAGGCTGCATGGGGACGCTTCCGGCTCGGTTGATCGTAACCACAATCAATTTGAAACGCCTTACCTGCCGCCGAATACGAAGCGCGTGCAGTCCCATCGCAAGCGTATGAATCAGCCACCCTATGAGCTGGACCGTCGACGTCGTGATTTCGTGTTGAAAGCTATGCAAGAGGTTTGCTCGTATCGAGGTTGGGTGCTTCTGGCGGCCCACATGCGCACCAACCACGTACATGTGGTCGTAGAGGCGCTAGCGTCCCCGGAACGAGTGATGAATGACTTCAAGGGATTGGCCAGTCGTAAGCTGAATGAGCAGGGGATTGATACTCCCCATCGTCAACGATGGGCTAGACACGGGAGCACCCGATACCTGTGGAAACCGGAACAGGTCGATGCCGCTATTCATTATGTGGTCTATGGACAAGGAGAGCCCATGGCGGTATTCGTGAAGAAATAAGACCGCTCTGTTCGCCGGAAATAAGACCGCTCCCTTACGGTCGCGGCTCTGTTCGCCGGTCGATGCAACATTGGAAAACAAGTAATTGTTTACCGTTAGTATGGGACCGGAGGCAGGCAGGCCAGTTCTAGATGGCAAAGATCCGTATCGGTCAGACCTACTTTCCGCCCATCAACCCTGCGCATCTTCTCAATGTTCGGCGCCTATTTCAAGGATTGAACGAACTGCTGGATATACCCGATGAAGCGGGGAATCTCCTGAAGAACATCTTGAAGCGCTTCGTGGATCTTTTGTTCATCCACCTCATCGTATTCATGAACGATCCGGTTCCGGAGACCGGCCGCCTGAGCCAGGGTTCGGGAAAAATCCATCGGCAGCACCTGAAGCTTTCCCAGTTCGGTAAACGACTCGAAATAATCCTTCGGCGGCGGATGGCCAAGTTCCGTCACGAGATGATAGTTGATATCGATCATCCTGCCGATGATCCTCTCCAAGTATCTTTCGACGATTACTTCATTGACCGGATCGGCCAGATAAGTCTTCAGAATCATTTCTCCAAAAGGGGTGAGGGCCTTGAGATCCTTGGCGATAAGGTTGATTTTCCGGATGACCAGGATCGGATCGATCATTTCAAAATCCCCTCCTCTTTGAGAAACCGTTCCACATACGCTCGTTCCATCTCAAAGTAACGGCGGTGGTCCTGATAACGTTTGAAGGCGTATAGTTTGAGGGCCTGAAGTCGTCTCGTCTCGCCATACAAGATTTGGCAATTTTCCGCAACCTTTTTCAGGAAAAGGGGGTCTGCATGATTGAGCGAGGAAAGGTCCACCTCTTGACCGGGGAAGATCTCCGCCAGAGCGTGGTTCAATTCGGAGTAATCCCGATAGGACAAGGCCGGATTTTCATGGAGAACGGCGATGTCCATATCACTTCGTGGATGGCGCCTTCCTGTTACAGAGGAGCCAAAAAGAAGGATCAGTTTCAGGCGATAGTGTACAGCGATCCGCTCCAACTCCGGTATCCGATCAGAGGAAATCTCCATGATGATGTGCTATATAACAGAGATTTGATAAAAAGGCAAATGTAACCGCTCACGGGGGGTGGATACCCCCGGCGGAAGCCGGGGGAGCTTCAAGATCCAGCCTACATCACGAGCCCCTCACCCCCTGGCCCCCTCTCCCCGCCAGGCGGGGAGAGGGGGTGGGGGGGGTGGGGCGTCGCCGGAGTAGGCTGGGCCTGAGTCTCCCCCAGCTTCCGCTGGGGGTCTCTTGTGTGGTTTCAGTGAACCCCGTGAACAGTTACGGCAAATGTAACCGCTCACGGGGGGTAAGACCGCAGATGACCTGTGGAGGGTGATACAAGGGCCTGCCGATAAGAAGCGCAGCCCATATTTTGGACGGCCACGATTTTAGGCTGAACAGAGGCGTTCCGCTTTGGTAGGCTATCGTTCGCAGTACCGGAGAGAACGCCCATGACGATGCCGCCGCCCCGTACCCGAGATTTCCGAAAACGATTGGTTGCGCAAACCGGAAAGTGTCAAAGGCTTGGTCTTGGACTTAATCCGGCGTGTGGCGCAATTGGAGCAAGAGGTGTCGGCGTGGAAAGGAGAAGTGTTGCGGCTGACCGAAGGGAATCGGGTAGTGCAGGAACGGCTAGGGCGTCACTCGCAGAACTCCTCGCCACCGCCAAGCCGCGGCGACCTGAGGCGGCCACGCCTTCGTCCGGCTGATTTCAATTTGACCGCGCCGCCTAATTTGTTGGATAATACGAAGGCTGATTGTTGGTAGAGGTCAACTTCTCTACCGGTTTCCCGGCCCTCAACCAAGGAGCACGCCATGGCAAAATTCACGACAGCTTTCGTAGTTCTCTGGCTCGGGTTAACTTTTGGTCCTCCTGTAATCGCCGGCGCGCCGGAAGCAATTATCCCACCCGCGCAGTTTGAGCCCCCGCCCTGGCCGGAGTGGGTACTGACGCACTGGGTATGGGAGCATGAGCTATTCACCACAGAGAGCGCTATCGAACTCGTCAAAGGTTACATCGATCGGGGTATCCCGACCGGCGCCACGATTATTGATAGCCGCTGGCAAACCGGCTACAACACCTTTGAGTTTGACCGACTGCGCTATCCGGATCCGTATGCCATGATCGACGCTCTGCACCAGCTTGACGTAAGGGTGTTCCTGTGGATCACCAGTATGGTCAATGTTGATGCGCCCACCTATGAAGAGGCCTGGAGTCGTAATTTCCTGCTCAACGGCGGCCGTACGGTGCGCTGGTGGCACGGGGAAGGAAGCTTTTTGGACTATACGCATCCGGAGGCGCTCGCCTGGTGGCACGGTCTCATGGATAATGTGCTCTCGTTGGGTATTGATGGTTGGAAGACCGACGGGACGGATCCTTATACACTTCTGCTGATCATCCCTCATGGCTACGCGGGAATCATTACGCCGCGTGAGTATAGCAACTACTACTACCGCGATTTTTACGAATATACTCGTCGGCAATTGGGCAACGACCGCGTTATCATGTCCCGGCCTATTGACTCGCTGGAAGGTTTTCTCTCCTATACTTTTGCGCCGCGCGACGTGTGCCACGCCGGGTGGGTGGGTGACCAAGACCCTACCTTTGCCGGCCTACGCGTAGCGCTGAGCAACATGTTTGCTTCCGCGCGAGCCAATTATGTGAATTTTGGTTCCGACATCGCCGGCTACCGAGGCGGCGGGCTGCGCGAGAAACCATTATTTATACGGTGGACGCAACTGGGCGCTCTCTGCCCGATTATGGAAAACGGCGGCAATGGCGAGCATCGACCTTGGATGTATGATGAAGAGACTCTTCAGATCTACCGTGCGTTCGCGAAACTGCACCACGAGCTGATACCTTATCTTTACAGCCAAGGCGCCGACGCCTTTGAGCAAGGCCAATCCTTGATGCGGCCGCAAAGCGGATCATGGCAATATCTCTTGGGCAATTCCATCTTTGTCGCCGCCATCACGGAGGACGTTACCGAGCGCCTCGTAGCTTTTCCACCCGGAGAGTGGATCGATTTCTGGAGTGGAACTGTCTATGCAGGCGACACCACCGTAAATTATCCCGTCCCTTTAAACCGTTACCCGATTTTCCTACGACGCGGCGACATGATACCGTTAAGAGTCGTCGACGACTCGCTCGGTCACGGTGATGAAGCCTCGACCAATTTCTTGACGCTCCTGATGTACCCCGCCGAGGAGTCCTCCTTTGATCTTTATGAGGAGAAGTCCGGCGGCGCCAGAATCGTATATCGCCGCGCCAACGACCTAAGCATTGAAATTTCCGCGCTGGAAAAAAATTTCATCTTTCTGATCCGCGGAGAGCGCCTGCCGTATAGAATTATTGTGGATCCTCATGGGGTCATTCCGCAGCAGGCGGATCGCGCTGCTTTTTCGCAGCAAGACCAAGGCTGGTTCTGGGACGCATCGCGCAACGAATTATGGGTAAAGCCCGGCGCCGCCGCCCGCGGGCTAAGTGTCCAAATTTATTTCCCGTGAAGGCCAGGCCTCCATACAGAATCGCCGGCGGTAGCGGGCGGGTGGCCGAGGCAGGTCTCAGCCGGTTGCTACCGCAGCCGGTACTGTTTTCAGAGAAACCACCGCTTACCTAACCCTAATTGGAGACACTAAAATGACAAGAATTCTATGCGCGACGACACTCTTCCTGATAGCACTATCCTTTAACGTTCTTGCGGGCGAGCTCAAAGGGGTAAGTCTGCCCGATCAGACTACGATTGAGGGAAAGACGGTACTTCTCAATGGCATGGGCCTACGCGAAGCCACTATGCTCAAGGTCGCCGTTTACGTGGCCGGTCTGTATTTGGAAACCAAGTCATCCGATCCCCAGGCGATCCTCGACTCCGATCAAGTCAAGCGGTTAGATATGCGCTTTGTGCGCGACGTCAAAGCCGGCCAAATGAAGGATGCCTGGAAAGAGAGCTTTGAAAAAAACTGCCCTAAGCCCTGCACGGCCATGCAGGAGCGCCTATCGACATTGAATTCCTATATGGCTGATTTGCAGCATGGCGATACGATGGCCTTCACCTTCCTCCCTGACCGAGTCGAAGTCCATGTAAAGGGCAAGGTCATGGGCTCCATTTCGGGAAAGGATTTTTCCAAAATCCTTTTGATGACCTGGTTGGGGCCCCACCCTCCCAACAAAGGACTCAAAGAAGGGATGCTGGGAAAGAAATAGGGAAGCGAGTCGCAGCGGGTATGATTTCCGTATGATGTACTCGACTAGATGGAAATTATCATCAGATCAGGATAAGTATCAGCCCCGACAAGGTCGGGGCGGCATGTTTATAGCCGGGTGTACCCAAGGAGACCTCAAGCTCCGTAGGAGCGACATGTGGTCGGTCGTGATGGTTCACATGTCGCCCCCACGGGGCTTGGGTCTTAAAGCTTGCTGCCCCTGCTATAAACATGTCGCTCCTACGGAGCTTACCTCGTATCGAAATCACACCCGCCGCAGCCTACGCTACGGCCGCCGAATTACCAACCCAAACATTTTCGAAAAAGCGAGGAGGCCGGCATGGTGATGTCAGGGATGAATTCTGCTTTTACTGGTAGACTAACTCTGCGACAAGGCCTAGCCGGTTTTCTTGCTTGGTCGGTAGTGCTATGGTTTTTGACGGCCGACTATGCGCCGGCAAGGCCCTCAGAGCCAGGCACTGAGCGAGATTCCTTTGAAGATTGCTGCCGCCGGCTCGGTTGCGCTACGGGAGGAAATATTGCCGCTTGCTCGACCTACGATCCGCTGTACGGACGCTGCACCATTGGCGCTCATAACGGTCTGTGCGTCAGCGCCACACAGTGTCGTGGGGACTGGTACCCCACACCCGGCTACTGTCCCGGTCCGGCCGACATACAGTGTTGTCGGCCTCCCGCCGGAAGCGACCAGCCGTGCGACGGAACCAATATACCGCTTCCTAATATCGGCATTGAACCGGAATCGCTCGACCCGCGCTGCCCGGCCGGCATGCAGACCGTAGACGAAAGTTTCTGCATGGATGTATACGAGGCCTACATCGAAGAAATTTTGCTCGACGGGAGCATCGTCTCTTGGTCCCCATATTTTAATCCAGGTTATCGCAACATGCGCGCCCGCAGCGCCGCCGGCGCTGTCCCGCAGGGCTACATTAATGCCAACCAGGCCGAGGCCGCTTGTCAGAATTCCGGCAAGCGTCTCTGTACCGACACCGAATGGCTGCGCGGATGCCAAGGCGCGGCCGGATTCACTTACCCCTACGGTCCGTATCGTATCGACGGCCTCTGCAATGATGCCCGAGACCAGCACCCCGCCGTCGAATATTTTGGCCGTGCCGATCCGACGCCCTTTGCTAAAATTTGGCATCCCTGCTTAAATCAGCTTCCCAATAGCCTGGATCCGACGGGCTATCGTGTCGCTTGTGAAAGCGCCGACGGCATGATGGACATGATGGGCAATCTGCACGAATGGACGGCGGCGCCGGCCGGAACGTTCCGCGGCGGCTTCTACGTGGACACGCGCATCAACGGCAATGGCTGCCGCTATGTCACGACTGCGCACAACCGGTTTCATTGGGACTATTCCACCGGCTTTCGCTGCTGCGCGGATTTCCCATGACCCGGTGACTTGTCACTGGCCGGCATCGCCACGACAAAGCCTTGGGCCGCCGCTTTTGCCGCTGGACTTGACCGCGTAATCTATGATATGTTTGATCCAAGTTACGTAGAGCCACCCAGTAGTAACCCTGTCATGATGGGAGGAATAAAAAGTGAAAAACCACAGCCGTAGAGATTTCCTTAAACTCGGATTAGTCGCCACCGCGTCGAACGCGCTGGCCGGCTTGCCGTCGACTGGCGCCGCCGCGCCGCAGAATACGGAGCCGACCGGCCAGCCCATGCGCTATTCTTGTTTTTACCAATTTGGCCGCGACGCCTTTAATTACTACGCCGATGCCGAGCGCGGCTTGCCCAATGATGATAGCCACATACATGTCTTTTCCCACAGTCACGCCAGCGTCTTTGCCGATCCCAGCTTGGCCGATTATGTGCACGAGGCCGGCACGAGCTTCAAATACGCCCCCTGCTTTGATCTCAACAAATTCACCGGATGGCGAAGCGCTCCCGATGATCAGTTGGCCGCATGGGCGAGGGATTTCCGTGACCAAGTCCTGGCCGCCGGCGCGGACTATTTTGGTTTTAACGAGCTCCCCACGATTGCTGGAAGAGACGCGCAAACCCGCGTCAAAATCATGGCTCTCCTGACCTACTTAAATGAGCCCGATCCCGATGGAAACCAATTGACCGGAATATTTTTCATGACGCACGCCCCTTCGATGCCCAACAATTGGACAAGCGCCGCCAGTGAATTTTGGCAGCGCGTCGATGACACCTGCACGCTCGTGGTGGCCGAGCACTACCATGGCCAGGGATTCATTTGCAACAACAGCGAGACCTACCTGTCCAATCATTTCTTCGCCATGCGCGACTGGCTGAATAATAGCGGCGAACCGGCCAAGATCTCCATCGCCAACAACAAATTCACCGTTCTGCATTCTTCCCGCTATGGCCCTGGCCCCTCGGGCTGGCAAGGGGCCGACTCGACCATTTATACGCTGGCGCAGTTTCAGCGCAATCTCTCAAAATGCGCCAGCGTCACGCGTAACCGCGCCGGTGGTTTTAATCGCATAGCCTTTGCGCCGCTGGCTTCCGTCTACACGAATCCGGGGGTTCATCCGCGGATTCGGCTTTTGATTAATTGGCACTATAATCAAAGCGACGATAGCCGTGAACGACTATGCGTCGATGCGGCGCCCGTCAATTGCCGTTGTTGAGCACAGACGCCGGTTGGCACTCTTTCCGACCGAGATTTGCGCGAACGCCGAAGTTCAGTTATAAGATATACGTAACTGTTCAGGGAGTCCGCACTGTACAGACCGGGAGCGGTAGCGACCGGGTCTATCTGCCATTGTTGCTTTGGGGTGTGATTTCGGTACGATGTAAGCTCAGTAGGGTTCCCACAGCTTGTCGTAAAGTCACGCAGAATAACGATGAAACTGGGGAAGTTTCTAAGGAGTCCCCAGCTTGGCCTAACGGCACGCAGATACTAAGAAGAAACTTAACTGCTCAGCCGTTATGGTCCCGTAGGGACCACTGACTTTAGGCAGGTCCTTTAGGGCCTGCGGGCAAGGACCGGCGGAACGCCCCGTCGCGTAGCGACGGTTGAATCCCGACCGTGTGAGTTTCAACCGTCGCTACGCGACGGGCGGTGTGCTCGGGACCAGCTATACCGGCCTTGAAAGGCCGGCCTAAATTCAATCAGCCGCTACGCGGCTGAGTAGTTACGAAGAAACTTAACTGTTCAAGGGGGGTCCGCTGATGAGCCTCTCGACAACAGGTGACCCTACGGTGTCCGGTCCCCAAAGGGGACGCTGTTAATAGCCGGGGGTGGCGTTTCGCCACCCCCGGACCGGAACCCCCGCGCGGGCCGACCCTGAGTATTACGGCCTGGCGGAAACTTAGAACTGGTC
>JACOSC010000251.1 GCA_016179055.1 Acidobacteriota bacterium | reverse complement strand
TCTTAGGTTAACGCCTATGCCCCCTGGCCCCCTCTCCCCGCCCGGCGGGGAGAGGGGGTGGGGGGAGTGGGGCGTCGCCGGAGTAGGCTGGGCCTGAGTCTCCCCCAGCTTCCGCTGGGGGTCTCTTGTGTGCTCTCAGTGACCCCGCGAACCGTTACGAAACTCCCTTAGTTTCATCTTGGTATCTGCTTGCCGTCTTCGCAAGCTGAGGGACTCCTATTCAATGGCTTCTGGCTATAAACATGCCGCCCTTACGGGGCTAAGGAGTGCCGGCTGATTAGTTACCAAGATTTAATGACAAGACCAGTGCCGGCCGGCAAGGTCGAAGGAAACATGCAGACCGGAAATGCCCAGAACGTTTGATAGCGGAATAAAGTCGAAGGATCTTTAAGAAATATCGAGGCTATTTAATTATACTGCATGACCTGGAGTGATGTGATTATTCTCATAGGTTGATGCCGGGGGAAGAAGTCGGCCGGTTGCGATAGACCCCCTCGAATTCTATTCCGAATTCCGACTACGGACTTCCCAGTACTTGGAGGTTCGCCCTTTTCTTGCTCGTCGCGCCAGCCTTTTAAGCGGGCCTACGTGGTATACGTGCTATTGATGGTTATGTACTCATGCGATAAGTCGCAAGTCCAGACCGAGGCGCCCTGCTTCCCCTGATGTAAGAACAAGCTCACTTGAATATGGGGTTGCTTGAACTCTTCGCGAACTTTCTGCAAATTAAAATTGTGAGCCGCGCCTCGTTTCATTACGCACTGCTTATTGATGTACAGGTCGACCAAATCAGGGTCAAAGGCCACGCCGGAATGGCCCGCCGCGCAAATAATACGTCCCCAATTTACGTCGCTCCCGTAAACGGCCGTCTTAACCAGGGGTGAATTAGCAATGGCCTTGGCGATTTGTTTGGCCTCTAAATAGCTGCGCGCTTGCTTTATCGTGACTTCAACAAATCGAGTAGCGCCTTCGCCATCATGAACAATGGACCTAGCCAAACGGTCACATACTTTCATAAGTCCACTTGAGAAATGGTCGTACTCGGCGCTTTCACTCGAAATCATGCGATGACCGCTTCCCCCATTGGCGATTATCGCCGCCATATCATTGGTCGAGGTATCGCCATCAACGGTTATGGAGTTAAAAGTTTTTTCAACGCAGCGATTAAAAGCCATCTCCAGCATTTTCTGATTAATCGCCGCATCGGTCACAATAAAGCTGAGCATGGTAGCTAGGGAAGGATTAATCATGCCGGACCCTTTGGCAATACCGGCGATGGTGACCTCTCTTCCCGCCACCAAGCTTTTGACGGAATATATCTTGGGAATAATATCGGTGGTCATTATCGCGCGCGCGGCATTAGCCAATCCCCACGGCGACAGCGATTGCACGGCGAAGGGAATTGCGCGTTTCATTTTTTCCAGATCGAGAAGCTTTCCGATAACTCCCGTCGAAGCCGGTAAAACCTGGGAAGCGCCAACGCGTAGTTCTTTGGCCGCCAGTTTAGCCGAGGCCAAGGCTACTTCAAGTCCTTTCTTTCCGGTACAGGCGTTGGCGCATCCCGCGTTTACCAGTATAGCCCGAATGTTGTTTTGTGATTTCTTGAGGGATGCCTGAGAAACCAGTATGGGCGCCGCTTTGACTTGGTTGGTGGTGAAAAGCGCGGCGCAATGCGCCTCTCTCTCTGAGACGATCAGCGCCAAATCCTCACCATGTTTCTTAAACCCGCTGCTTACGCCGGAGGCCCTAAATCCTTTAGGGGCTGGAATTTCTCCTTGAATCTCGTGCCATGTGCCTGATCCCATTCCATTCTTCACTGTATGTAATGCCAAGGGAGCCGTCCGGACAGATAGTCGCGTTATTTTGGCCACCCTTGGCGAATATTATCGAAGGCACCCGTTTCCACCGGGTTACCTGTTACGTCTCTCCTACAATCCACCGCTTCTAAGTTTAATACCATCGCGATTTCATCGCAATTGTTAATTTTAGGGCAATAAACACACTCCAAAAACAGCTTCTCCGGGAGGGATAGACGGTCAACCAAGGTAAAGCCGATTTTCCCAAAGAACTCCGGTACGAGTGTAAACACGCACAATCGCTTTAGCCGGTAGCTTTCTGCTTCGCTTATCAAGGCCTGAACGAGGCTTCGACCGATTCCGCGGCCGGCTTGACTCTCATCAACGGCTATTGAGCGGATCTCGGCCAACTCCTCGCCGTAAAAATGTAAAGCCCCGCAACCCAATACGTTTTCACTTTCATTAGCGACGGCCACCGTGAAATCGCGTATATTTTCAAAAAGGTGGAACGTCGTCCTCGGCAACATTAATGACTTTTGCGCGTACCCATTTATTAATGAACAAATGGGCTCTACATCCGAGAGTCGCGCTTTCCTTAGCCGCATGGCGCCGATTCTCCTTGTGGGCTCGCCTGTATCTATGCTTATTCCCACCGGTTCAACGGTGCCCCTGAAACGAAGTTAGAATGTGAACGGCAGATTCCTGTCGGTTATACACTCAGGGGCACAGGCGACGAGCTTTGATTTTTCGTAACTGTTCACGGGGGTCAGGGGTCGGGGATCGGGCGATATTGCTTGAATTTCTTTTCCAAAGACTTTCGCAATCCGGTAAGCATCCGCCTTGCAACCCGATGTCCGAATCCTAACAGTCATCGGTACCCCGGGTCCTTGGCCCCTGATCCCTTACCCCCGATCCCCGGGAACAGTCACGATTTTTTTATGGCCAGTCGCTTGAATCCGGCAATCTCCTTTTCCGCCCGCTTTAACATGGCCTTAACGCGTTTGCGCGACGTGCCGCCAACGAGATGGCGCGCCGCCAATGAAGCCTCAATGGTTAAGACCTGCAACACATCCGCGCCCAATAAGTTCGAAACGCTGCGCAGTTCATCGTGAGTCAAGTCCTCCAACCGTTTGTTTTTCTCCACCGCATATAGGACGACTTGGCCGACCACTTCATGCGCCTTACGAAACTCCAGCCCTTTCTTAACGAGATAATCCGCCAAGTCCGTCGCTAATAGATACCCACCTTTTAGAGATTCTGCAATTCGCTCAAGATTGAGGTCGATATGGCGAAGGACGATGGTCATGATGGTGAGCGTATCCTGCACAGTATCCACCGTATTGAACAGGGCCTCTTTATCCTCTTGCATGTCCTTATTGTAACTGGTTGGCAACCCTTTCAATAAGGTAAGAATCGCCAGGAGATGGCCCAAGACTCTTGGGCATTTGCCGCGAATCAATTCCAGCGAATCCGGATTCTTTTTTTGCGGCATGAGGCTACTTCCGGTACTCACCGCATCGCTCAGGATAATGTAAGCGAATTCTGAGGTGGAATAAATAATCAAGTCTTCCGCCAGGCGACTCAGGTGAACCATGGTGAGCGAGGCCGCAAAGATCAACTCCGCCACAAAGTCACGATCGCTCACCGCGTCGAGGCTGTTTAACGCGACATGACTAAATCCCAGCCCGTGTGCCATTCGCCGGCGATCAATCGGATAGCTGGTCCCGGCAATGGCCCCGCAGCCGAGCGGCGACACATTCACTCTCCGAGCACAATCCGTGAGCCGGTCGAAATCCCGCTTAAACATTTCGTAGTAAGCCAGTAGGTAATGCGGAAATAGAATCGGCTGGGCTTTCTGGAGGTGCGTGTAGCCGGGAATCACCACCGATTCATGCTTGCGCGCTAACTCGATGAGAACTTCCGCAAGATTAATCAGGGCCTCTTGAGCCGTCAGAATGGCCCGGCGGCAAAAGAGACGCATATCAAGAGACACCTGCTCATTGCGGCTACGACCAGTGTGCAGTTTGAAAGCGGCGCGGCCAATGCTTTGGAAAAGCCGTTCCTCGACAAAACTATGAACGTCTTCGGCATTGGACTCAAGAAAGGCCGGGTCCTTTAGGCTTCTCTCACGGATTCTCAAAAGCCCCGCTCTAATTCGTTCCGCCTCCGCCGGTGTCAGTACTTTGGCGGCCGCCAGCGCTTCCGCGTAAGCCAGGCTCCCTTCAATATCCTCCCTCAGCAGTCGTTGGTCGACCCTGAAGGAGGCGTTGAACCGGGCGAACTCTGGGTCGATTTCTTTTTTAAAGCGACCTCCCCAGAGCTTTAAGGAGGTCACCATTTCGGTCTGCGCCTTTGGAGATTTCGATCTTGATCTGGGTGGCTGATCTAATCTAGCTTTGGCGTTTTTCAATACCCACCACCTTCAGAGGTTATAAAGATTTCATAGCCTAGCACGTCGTTCCAACGTTAGGAAACAGACCTCAGGCCGCTAATAGAGGCTGTCTGATGCCCGGTGTTTGAATGGGGAATCCTAGTTAGGAAACGCGTACCGCTACCGCTTGGCGGCGATGGAGTCTCGCTCCAGTTCCCCCATGAGAGTCCTTTCCATCATGGCCCGCACTTTTATGGGAAGCGCGAGCAAATTAATGAATCCTGCCGCGTCGCGCTGATCATAGTCGCTCTGCATATTAAACATGGCCAGATCGTGACGATATAGCGAATACTGAGATTTGCGCGCCGCCACCGATAGGTTGCCTTTGTATAACTTCAAGGTAATCGTGCCGGTGACGGTCTTTTGCGTGATGTCAACAAAGGCGTCCAGCGCTTCTCGCAACGGCGTAAACCATTGGCCATTGTAAACCAGCTCGGCGTATTTTAAGCCCAGCAGTTGCTTATAGTGGGCAGTCTCCCGATCGAGCGTCAAAGCTTCCAGCTCGCGATGAGCGGTCGTGAGGATGGTGCCGCCGGGTGTCTCATATACTCCGCGCGATTTCATGCCCACCAGCCGGTTCTCAACCAGGTCGGCTCGACCAATGCCATTAGCCCCCCCCAGCACGTTCAATTTGGTCAACAAAGTGATAGGATCCAACTTCTCTCCATTGATGGAGACTGGGCGGCCCTCCTCAAGTCCTAACTCGACATAAGTGGGCGTGTCCGTAGCAAGCTCAGGAGAAAGGCTCAACTGAAACATGTCCTCCCTGGGTTCGAAGGCCGGATCTTCGAGCGGCCCGCCTTCATGGCTAACATGCCATATGTTGCGATCGCGGCTGTATATCTTTTCCTTGGTGACCTTCAAGGGAACTTTGTGGCGCTCCGCATACTCGATGGCATCTTCACGCGATACGATGTTCCATTCTCTCCATGGCGCAATGACTTTCAACTGCGGCGCCAGCGCCTTATAGGCTAGTTCAAAACGCACTTGGTCATTTCCTTTTCCCGTGCAGCCATGGACCAAAGCGTCGGCGCCTTCTTGCAAGGCGATTTCCACTTGTCGCTTGGCGAGCAGAGGCCGCGCCATGGCCGTGCCCAACAAATATTTATGTTCGTAAATGGCTCCGGAACGCAACGTCGGATAAATGTAGTTAGTGATGAACTCTGCGCGGAGATCCTCAATGTATAGCTTGGCGGCTCCGGTTTGAAGTGCCTTCTCTTCCAGTCCGTCGATCTCGTCTTCCTGGCCGATATTGCCGCAGATGGCGATCACCTCACAGCGGTAGTTCTCTCTCAGCCAGGGGATAATGATCGAGGTATCCAATCCACCGGAATAAGCCACCATGACTTTCTTAATTTCACCCTTCATATTTCCTCGTCGCGCCGGCTTCCAGCCGGCCTATGGGCCGCCAATGTGGCGGCGTTAGCCTGCTAACCTAATTATTTATCCACGTTCCTTGCGTCATATCCGATCGACTAAGTTCGGCGTTTATATCAAAGGCATCCGGCGGCACAATGCGCACATGGGAGACCCCTTTGGCTACCGCCTCCCGGCAAGCCTGTAGCTTGGGCAGCATCCCTCCCGATATAACGTTGTCGGCGATCAGACGATCGATCTCAGCGGATGTCACCTGCCTAATGACGCGGCCGTCATGATCCAAGACCCCGGGGACGTCCGTCAAGTAAATTAAGCGATCGGCCCCAATTTCACCGGCAATGGCGGAAGCGAAATGATCGGCATTTACATTCAAATAAGTATGGTCGGCGGTTCCGGCCACGCTGGCTACGACCGGAATGAATCCCTCATTGAACAACAAATTGAATATATGGGGATTGACTTCGGCGATAGTTCCGACGAACCCCAAATCAGCCGATGCGCCACTCCCATCGGGCAAGATCATTTTTTTTGCGATGACTGCTTGGGCATCGCCCCCGCATAAACCCAATGCACGGCCGCCATGGCGCTGAATGCCCATTACCACTTGCTTGTTGATCAAACCGGCCAGCACCATGATGGCGACTTCGAGCGCCGGTTGGTCGGTGACGCGCAGCCCTTGCACAAATTGCGAGACGATGCCCAACTTCTGCAGATACCGGCTAACTAATTTTCCACCGCCATGAACCAGTAATACGTGGTGGCCCCGCTGTGCAATTTCCACGATGGGCCGCAACCACGCCGGCGGAACCTCTGCCGATTGTATCAAACTGCCGCCCAACTTTATCACAAGTCTCACTGACCGTCACTCCTTACCGCCGTATGGCCCACCAAGTTCCTTACGCCTCTCGCCGGGGCCACTAAAGAATGTACATAACGAAGGAGGACGCCTAACTCTGCCATACGCATATTCATAGTGAGATCACCTTTGGCCATAGGTGCTACGACTCACCGAGGGTCGGCCAACAACATTCCACGGGAGCCGCCGGCCAACGGCAAACCGGTTGATTCCGGCAGGCCATACATGAGATTAAAATTTTGAATCGCTTGGCCGGCCGCGCCCTTCATTAGATTGTCAATGGCGGCCACCACGACCAAGTGCCGGCCATCTTCGCTAATCACCCATCCCATATCGCAAAAGTTGCTGCCGTTCACGAACTTTAACTCGGGCATTTCGCCGCGGGGATAGAGTCGTATGAATGGCTTGTCGCCATAATAACGCGCGTAGTTACTGTAAACCTCGTCATGCGTGACTGGGCACTTCAGGCCGACATAAATGGTCGAGAGGATGCCGCGGTTGATCGGCAACAAATGCGGCACGAACAAGAGCCCTTGACGCCGGTCAAGTTTCAGCTCCTGACGAATCTCCGGCGTATGCCGGTGCGACAAGACTTGATAGGGCTTGAAACTCTCGTTGATCTCCATGAAGATATTGGCGGCGTTCACCGCTTTGCCGGCGCCGCTCACTCCCGACTTCGCATCGCAGATAATCGCCTGGCCCGGGTCGAGCCATTGGGAAGCCAGAATGGGTATGAGTGGCAGCAGCGTGGACGTAGGGTAGCAGCCGGGATTCGCCACGAGTGTGGCTTTCAGGATGGCTGGGCCGTTGGTTTCAGGCAGTCCGTATACGGCCTGGCGAAGCAGCTCGGGCGAGCCATGTTCGCCGCCGTACCAGCGCCGGTATTGCTCGGGATCCTTGAGGCGATAGGCGCCACTCAAATCGATGACCTTGAGCCCAGCGCGCATCAGCTCTGGGACAATTTTCACGGAAACCTCGTCCGGCGTAGCCGTAAACACCAAATTCAACCGCGCCCGGTCGATTTTTTCGGGATGATACGCCTCCACCGTAGCCGCAAAAAGCGAACGTAACTGAGGGTGAATCTCTTCAAGACGTTGATCAGCGCTTCCTTCCGAAGCCATGACGGCAACAATCTCGACGTGGGGATGGCCGACCAGCAAACGAATGAGCTCGTAGCCGGTGTATCCCGTAGCACCAACAATGGCAACTCTAATCTTCATCGCTCTTGCATCTCACCATAGCATGATCCACTTCCCGGGTCCTTTGTGGACGCCCGGACATTTCGGGCGCTGAGGCCGGACCATAACGGCAAAACCGGTTACCGCGCGCCGGCCCCCATTTCAGTGTCCATTCCCTGGGCGCAGAACCTCCCGCAGCCTCGCCAAAATCTTGTTGGCCACGCGCGGCCGCTTTAAGGCGATGAATATTGTGTCATCGCCGGCGATCGTGCCGACAATCTCCGGCCATTGGGCGCGATCGATATGGGCCGCCACCGTATGGGCATTGCCCGGGTCGGTCTGCACGACAATCAAATGGTCGGCTGAATCCATCGAACGCACAAACTCCCGTACGACACGCTTAAGATCGCCGTTGGCGCGCGGCTCGGGCTCGGTGCGCGAGAAAACCTCGTAGCCGTGCGGCCCTTTAATGACCCCGAGTTCCGTAAGGTCGCGCGATAGTGTGGCCTGAGTTACCTGAATGCCAAATCGCACTAGGCCCTCCGCCAGTCCCTGTTGACTAAATACCTGGCTGCGCGCGATTAATTGTGCAATTCTCGCCTGTCGAACCTTCTTGGTCACTTCAACTCTTGGCACGTTGCCTTCCCCGACTCACTATGTATAAATATGAAAAAGAATGTATAAGTATACAAAGGCATTCTTAATTCGTCAAGTTATTTGTACCTGAACCTGAAATTCGATTATAAGAATTGAACAAGGTCCGATATCCCGCCCCGGATGGGGCTGGATGAGTGGCATCCTTGCGTCTGTTATGATCGAACTTCAGTACCTGAACCAAGAATTCCCGCCCAGAGGTGCCCATGAACGACAAATCCTGGAGCCGTGCTCGCCGGTTATGCATCCCCTTTTGTGGTACTAGGTCAGCCTAGTGAGAGAACAAAGTCATTTAGAGCTAACGGATATATTTATGATAACCCGCGGGAACTCGGTCGGCGGGAAGCCGAGCCGAAGGTTCATGCCCCATTTTACCCGTTCTCGACGTTGCGTTATAATATCGGGCAACGCGGCCATCGTCGCATGGCTCGCGCCGGCGAAATTTTGCTGGAAGCGCCGTAAGTGATCTGAGAATGCGTGGCGCATATTTTTTAGGAAAGCTTTTCCGTTGGCAAATTTGACGAGTCTGCGGCTTGCGGCCGGTAATAGTTTACCGACTTACATCTATAAGGAGGTCACCCATGAATAAGAAACTTCAATGGGCCATTTTAGTATTTGTTCTAATGTTGGGAACGTCGTTTGGCGTCGTGCTGGGGATTGGCGACGAGGTCGGCGCGGCGGACAACGAATGCTTTTCCGGGGAAGATTGCGGTGGCGCTGAGGCTTGCATCTTTCCCTTGGGTTCGTGTGGCGAGGATGAGCAAGGCGGAGTATGTCGTCCGACCGGAGGTCGCTGTCCCGATGTATACGATCCCGTCTGTGGGTGCAACGGCGCGACCTATCCCAACTCATGCTATGCGGTCGCGGCCGGCGTCTCCATTCGATATTGGGACATATGTGACGGGGCCACAAAAAAATAAGCGGAAAAAGTTGCCGCGCCGACTTTCAACATTCCATGACTTCACCCCGTTTAGACTGACCGGCTTCCCAGTTGCCATTAACTTTCCCTGATTTGCCTGGGATGTCGCCGCTTGAAAAGCGCGAAAGAATGTCACTCCGTGATAAGATGGAAACTGAGGGCGCAGAGAATGGGGATTGACCTTATTTCAGAGCGGCCGTGATTAATTGTCTAAGCGGGGACAGTATGGCCAATTCGACAGCGGCCTTCGGCGTCGCGGCCTGCGTCAACAAGGCCAGGTTCTTCTTGCGCCAGGCATCGGTGGGCGAAGTGCCGTCGGTCAAATAAGCCAGCGCCTCCAGCCCGGCGCAGCCCAGCGCCGACAACTCCTGGGCCCATGGTTCTGCTTCTTCGAGAAGCGGCGTTTTTGCCGGCGCTCGCTCAAGGGCCGACCGTAGGTCGCGCCAGGCCGCCAGCCGATCCTCTATGCGCGGTCGATTGACTCTGTACTTCGGCGCGTCCTTGAGCAGACCGTCAACCATCTGCGCGAAATCCCTCGCCACGTCGCTATCCGGACAAGCCACATCCACCAAGCGCGTGAGTGGACTACTCTGTGTGGTGGGTTGCAGACGTCCGCGCTGGTACACTTTCACCGGCTCCACCACGTCGATCAGAGTTTTCATGGGACCAACCGCGGCGTGTCCCGCCAGGCGCTCAAGCATCCTTTCTTTATGCTTCTGGTGAGTCAAACCTAATTCCGCAAGCTGAGGGCTGATACCCGCCAGCCGCCGATACATGTCGTCGGTATCGGTCACATGACTGGGCGACCAGAGTCGCTCGGCAATGGCCGCCAAACGCGGCCATATGCGGGAATCGATAGTTTCGTGGTTGGCATATTCGCTCCACATGCACGCTTCACCGCCGAGTACCTGCGCGGCCAGACGGTCGTCGAGGTCCGTCGGCTTGGCGATGGGATCGATCCCGTAATGGTATGAGGCGGGACGTAAGTGATCGAGATAATAACCAAAAGATAATAAGCCGGCATATCCCCGCTTTGCCGCGGTGACTAACGATTTCTGCCCGCGCCAGGATTGCACCACGGTCGTCTGGGGCAGGTCCGGGTGCAAGATCTCATCCCAGCCGATCATCCGTTTACCGAATTTCCGGAGAATGTCAGACAGCCGTCGATTGAAATACCCCTGCAGGGCATGGCTATCTCGGAGTGCCTTCTCCCTCATGTATAGTTGTATTCTGGGATTACGACTCCACTGTTTGCCATTAGTCTCATCGCCGCCAATGTGCATATAGGCGTCCGGAAATAACGCGGCCATCTCGCCGAAAAAGCCATCCAGAAAGGTGTATACTTCTTCTCGTGTCGGATCTAGGGCCGCATCAATAATTCCGAACCGGCGCTCGATTTGGTAAGGGCCCGGCGCGCTAGCCAACTCTGGATGTCCAACGAGCCAACTAGTCACATGTCCCGGCATATCAAATTCCGGGACTACGCGTATGCCGCGATCGGCGGCATAGGTGATAACCTCGCGTACCTGTTCTTGAGTATAGTACAAGCCGTCGGCGCCCATTTCATGAAGCTTAGGATATTTCCGGCTTTCGATGCGGAAGCCCTGGTCTTCGGTTAGATGCCAGTGCAACACGTTGAGCTTCACCGCGGCCATGCCGTCCAAATTGCGCTTGATCACCGCCAGCGGCTGCCAATGACGGCAGACATCGATCAGCAGGCCCCGCCAAGGGAAGCGCGGTTTGTCCTTGATGGCGACCGCCGGGAGAAAATAGCTCCGTTGGTCTTTCTCGATAAGCTGCAAAAAGGTTTCCAGGCCGCGCAGCGCCCCCAGCGCCGTTTCGGCGCTCAGAACCGCCTGTCGAGGGGACACGATGAGCGAGTAGGTTTCATCTTCACCCAAGATTGGATAGGTCTGGGCCGGGGCCTTGCAATTTATCAGCAAAGTGGCTTCTACAATCTCGCCGGCCGCGCGAGACTTCAACTTCAGCCCTGTGCGAATCTCCACACGCTTACGCGCCCGCGCGACGGCGGCTTGCAAGCGATTATCCTTAGGGCCAATCACCGCAATGCGGAACTTCGCGTTAAGGGGAAGGCGGCCGGCGCGAAATTCAATCTCCGCCGGTATCGGCATAAGCGGGTTCAAGGTTGGTTGCTGGGCCGCCATCAGTTGCTCCTGAGCATAGGCCAGTAGCGCACACCCGGCGAGCAAACCAAAGAATAAGGTTTTCCTAATTCTCATAGAAGAGCTATTAAATGGATCGTAATTCTGCACAACGGCCATCCGACCCGAAATAACGTCCGCCCGCGCCGCCATAGGCCACGGATTCATTATATCAGGATTTTATTGACCGGGTCCATCGGCCGTGGGCTGTCTGGGATTCGGCGTCATGACACTTTAGAAATGTCCTGTTTCCGGGGAGCGCCCGCCATGCACAAGGGGTGTGATTTCAGATGGTAAACTATTTCTAGTTCCCAACATTTTCATCACCGCCGAGGGGATCTATGTACAAGGTCACCGGTAACGTCTGTGGACTATTGAGCGCGCAGGCCGAGGTGATGGTTACGTTCCCGTCGTACCTTCCCACGGGCAGTTCCGCCGTCTCCACGCACACCGTCATTTTGATGGGCGCCGTGTGGCTGGCCGGCGTTGCCGACAACCACGATGAGCCCCTGGTTGCTTCATAGAACAGGATTCCTCCACCGGAGTTTTCTATTTCCAGTTCTTGGCAAGCCCGTCGGTCGCCTCCCACCAATCCGAAAAATTCAAAAGCCGTTGGCAATGCGCTTATTCTTGGAAGGTGATCGCTGATGGCCAACGTGACCAGGAACGTTTGAGATTGGTTACTGGAGTCCACATCGGTAATGGTAATCTTTCCGAGGTGGATCCCACCCGCTAAGCCGTTAATCGAAGCCGACACCGTAACGGTAGTGGGCGTGGAGCCGCCCTTAGGCTCTATAGAAAGCCATGGCACATCTACGCTGGCGCGCCAGTTAAGTGCGTCGGCGCCTACATGCGAGACCTCTAGAGTTTGAGAAGGGGGATTCTGACAATTGGTCAGACCGCTGAAAAGAAGACTGCTGGGGCTCGTCCTGATTCTCACTCTGGGCACGGGCTTCCAAAGGCGAACGATTCCATCGCGATCCCCGGAAGCAATTTGGGTACTGTCCGGCGCCCAGTTTACTGAGGTCACCCACGTGGCATGTCCACTCACTGTCGTCAAGAGTGAATAGTTTCCAGCATTCCATATGTTGAATTTCTGATAAAGCGCGGCCGCCAAATAGTCTCCATCGGGAGACCAAGCCACCGATAACACATCGCCCGGGTGGGGAAGGGTGCCTAAACGCCGGTATTTCTCAACGTCCCATATAATAACCGTTTCGTCCATGCTGGCCGAGGCCAGCCGCCGCCCATCCGGTGACCAGGCCAGAGAGGTAACATTGGAAGTATGATCCTCCAGCGCGGTAATCAGTTGGTAGTTTTGCGTATCCCAAATCTTGATTTGTTTGAACGATCCGGTCGCCAGTCGGCGGCTATCGGGAGACCACGCCAGAGAATAAACTCCTGACGCTTGCACGGTAAGCACGCCCAATCGCGCGTAATTATCGGCATCCCATATAGCCGCTGTGCCATCGACCGAAGCCGAAGCCAGCCAACGCCCATTGGGTGACCACTGTACAGCCTTAATGGCGCCAGCATGCCCATCCAGCCAGCCGGATAATTCGAAGGTATCCACTCTCCAGACATTCACACTAGAATCTACAGCGCCCAAGGCGATCCGCCGCCCATCGGGCGACCAGGCCAAAGCGTTCACCGATCCCCTATGCTCTTGCAACGTCTTTACAACCTGCCCATTGGTTACGTCCCAAATCTTAACAAGCGATTCAGGTCCGCCGGAAGTCGAAGCCACGCGTTGGCCATCCGGTGACCAAGCCACTGAAAGCAACGGCGCTTTGTGCCCCGCCAGCGTCATTAAGGGCTGCGAGGTTTCATCGTCCCACATAATTATGGATCGATCTGCAGTACCTGAAACCAGCCGCCGGCCATAGGGTCCCCATGTTAACGCCATCACTCTTTCCGGATGACGAATGGTCTTAACCAGACGAAATGTCGCAGCGTCCCAAATCCCGATTTCTCCCACCGAGCCTGCCGCGATCCGCTGGTTGTCCGGAGACCAAGCCAGGGCGTAGATGTACCAGCTTTCGTTAGGTAGTGTGGCGATACGGGCATATGTGGTCGCATCCCATACTTTCACCTCTCCTAAATAGCCGGTCGCTATCTGTGATCCGTCCGGCGACCAAACCAACGACCATACGCCGCTGGTCTCGCGAGAAAGCCGTCGCAGGCTAACGTAATTTTCCGTGTCCCAGATGTAAGTATCGCCATCGGTGGATGCGGACGCGAGCCTTGGGCTGTTCGGAGACCAGGCGAGTGCCATTACTCGATCACGATGTAAGGTGAAAGTAGCCCTAAGCTCGAAGGTACTGTCGTCCCAGATAGCAATTACCCCATCAGAAGTGCCGGTGGCTATCTGGTCTCCGCTCGCAGACCAGGCCACCGACATTACCGCGTTGAGGCTTCCACCGAGCCGGCCCAACAGACTAAAATTAACCATATCCCACACCAGGGCCTCGCCGGTGCTGGCGCCTGAAACCAGCCGCTGTCCATCCGGCGACCATGCCAAAGCGTTTACCCACGAATCCTGCCAAAACATTTCCCCGTCCACGGTCCACGTGTTGACATTCAGTATGCGCAACACGGACGACGAGCCGATGGCAATCTTTTCCCCATTCGGAGAGTAGCTCAGCGCGTTGACCTCTCCAAATCCTAAAGCCCACATGCTGTCCCACCTCTCTGGAGATTCCTGGGCAGTTTCGTAAGCACGCGGACGCGTTGAGCGCGGAGTCGTAGGATCGGCCGTCGTGGCGGTGATGCGGCCAACAGACGCCATTACGCCTATAAATAAAACTACCCAAATTTGAAGGATGAAAGGAATGGATTTGGGCTTTGGCTTGGTTTTCATCATAATAGAAATTCTCAGTGTACTAGCCGTGAAAAATCAATTCGGCGCGCCAAACATCGAAATTGACTTAAGGAAAGGCAACGGCGGAGCGTCATTTACACATTTAAAAAGAGCTGGCAGGAAGGCCAAGCTGTTACTCACACCCGCCAGGGATGCAATTGCCCTGCTTCAGAGTCAGCCTATATAGACCGCTAAGCGCACCTTTGCCGATGCGCTACCCTTTGCTGGAAACTGATTTTCTCCGTCGACCCCACCAGCATGCGTGTGGATTCTCCCCTTGCCCTAGATGGTTGGTCCAATAGGCGGAGAGGACATTATCTATAATTTGATGGGACGATCTCGTAGCTTGTCGGCGACAACCTATTTGAACGTTCACCACCCCTCGGTTACTACAAGCTTAGCGATGAGGAACGGCAAACGCACGTTCTCGTAGGCCGACTCTTGCATTCTCCGACCCACTCCTAGGCAGATTCGAAAACCGGCGGTGACGCGTGAACGCTCGGCGCCCCGTTTCTTTTCCACCGCATAACGATTTTTCTGGCTACGTATATACCCCTAAGTATGTGTGAAGATGTTATCATACCGGCAGTTCTCCGTCAATGGTTCTGGGATCGCCCTGTTCCCGACCCGCCGCACTTTTCATAAATCCCGGGTTTGGCGCTTGACAAGTAAAGAAGAGTTATTTACAATTAGTAATTATTACTATTTAGGAGTTGTTATCGTGATCAACGCCGCTATAACTCTGCTGCGGAAAAAGGGATTAAAACCAACTCAACAACGATTGGCCATCTACCAAGCGCTGATGACGAGCCGGGACCACCCGCACGCGCAGAAGATTTACCGGAAGGTCAGAAAAAAGCATGTGACTATTTCGCTGAATACGGTATACAACACGTTGGAAGCCTTTAAGCGGGCCGGTTTGATCGGCAGCGTGAAAGTGTTGCACGATGAAAGCGCCCGTTATGACCCGACCGTGGATCCGCATAACCACATCGTATGTATGAAGTGCAAGAAAGTGACGGACCTTTTTGAGAAAAAGTTGCTACGGATACCCACGCCATCCGAAATCGGCGGAGAATTTAAAATCATGGGTTATCGCGTGGAATTTTTTGGTTATTGTCGCGTCTGCGCCGGCGCGTCTCCGTGAAGGCGAAAAACTTAGGGCATGGGATTATTTCCGAGTGGCGATTCCCTGGCGGAGCCGCAAGCTTGTGCTTCTGCGTCAAGCGGACCTCGTGCCGTCGCCAAGTCTCAACGTCGCCACTAGAAACATTAAAGGAGAAGAACTATGAAACCCAACATTGGAATTAAAGACGAACATCGTGAAAGCGTTGCGCAAATCCTCAACACGCTGCTTTCCGATGAATATGTGCTATACACCAAGACCAGAAATTACCATTGGAACGTGGTCGGATTGCATTTCAATGATCTGCATAAGTTTTTTGAGTCACAGTACAGCCTGCTCAACGACATCGTGGACGACGTCGCTGAACGCACTCGCAGTCTGGGAGGAAAATCTCTGGGGACGCTCGCCGAGTTTTTGCAGTACACACGGCTCAAAGAATTTCCGGGCCAGTATTCCAATGCCCCGAACATGATGGCCAACTTACTGACGGACCATGAAGCCATTATTCGCAATGTACGCGCCGACCTTGAGATCTGCGCCGATAAGCACCGTGATGCCGGCACTAGCGACTTTCTTACGGGGTTAATGGAAAAGCATGAGAAAATGGCATGGATGTTAAGAGCTTGCCTGGAGAGCGGATCGGTTTAACCGGTAAGACGAGTGATTCCATAAAGACATTTAAAATTTTGTAGGGGCGGACTCGAATCCCCGTGCGTGCGGTTCACTGTAACGCGCACTGCCTTGAGCAGTGCTCCTCGGCTTTTTCAGGCGGAGTACTCCATCCCCATTTGGTGACCACGACCAATGTATGAAAATAGCAATGACACGCCTGGGAGCGCCCCGACTACCGTCGGGGCAAAAGTGGACTCGGTCCGCGACCGGACTCGCCCCGACGGTAGTCGGGGCGCTCCCAAGTATTTTCGGGGCGTGGTTGCTGGGTTTAAAGTGTTCGCCGCCAACGACAGGTTTGCGATCGCAGATTTGGCTAGCCGAATTAGGAAGGAACTATGGAAGTGGTTTGAGAGATTTGACGATGAACGATGAATAAGCCGGGTAACCCATCGTCCATCATCCCACCGGCCCCGCTAATTAAAAAGAGCCGACTTTTCCGCGAAAATCGCCCTTGGGGCAAATCCAGTACATTCCACCGGGTCCGACTTCAGACTTGATGACTTTCGTCACAGCCATAACTTGGCCGCACTGCGGGCAGACGCGGGCCCCGGAAACGCCTTTGTCGCCCATACTGGCCCTTGCTGTCTTACTTATTTTTTTCTCAGCCATAATAAATAACTCCTTCGGTCTGGGGTGACCTATATGTTACCAAAGAAATTGCTCTTGTCAAGAACGGCAGATAGAGGCCGGCAATTTCCGCGCAAAGGCCCTGCCCCGGCGCGGGAATTCCTCGCCAATGGCGCTCGTTTTGGTTTTATGTATAATGATGCCCGATAGGAGTGGACCATGGGACGTAGAGATCGTGAAGAGAAAATGTTGAGGCAATTGCGCACAGAAGGGGAACGCAAAGCTGTCGCCCGACTGTCTGAAATCGCCGAAAGCGGAGGTTCCTTAACCACTACGACCGATTTGGAAGATGCGATTACCGCGTTACGCGTGCTCGGCAAGAAATTCGAGCCGGCCTTTCTGATCGAAGATTTGGAAGATGAGGGTTGGATCACCCAAGTCGAGGGGAGGTCATTCCTAAAAAGACCGATCCCCCTTTTTATTTTTGGGCAATTCGTTGATAAGGCCAAGTAACTAGCTCCAAGGCCTTCGTCATCCTCGTCGGGTCAAAGCCCGAAACTTCGCTAATAGTTAAACCACAGCCTTATAAGATCGCATCCAGTTTCTCTCGAAAATCGGAGGTCGCCCTAAAAATACCCTCAGAGCCATTTCCGGTGACGACGGTGCTCAGCCTTATGGCGTTGGCATACGGCAATTGGAATAAGTAGGTCAGGTCGTCTGGTTGCAGCTTGCGTTGGGTTGGTATGACTAATCGCCGGTCCGTCATCTGTCCAACCATACTTAACCGCACGAGGTCCTCCGCCCGCATTTCTTTTCCGTGCGCTTCTAGGGGCAGGATATCCGCCACCAACCATTCTCCGGGCAGGGTTCTTAAATAAGGAAGCATTTCAGACGGAAAGGCCGGATATAGGGCGGGTATCACCGGAAGTCCCACCTCAAAATGATAAGGACGAAGCATATTGATGGAGGCGCTGATATAACAGAACCCCAATTGCTTGATCTCCTGCAACTCGCGACGGCTAATCGTCTCCTCTTCCCCGATCACGATGCCCACAGGGAGACCGGTGGCCAATATGGCCTCAAGAGCTCCTCGCTCTTGGTTCAACGATCGAAAACGGGTGCCGGCCGCGGGGTGTAACATATTGACATGCACTTCCAATATTTCCGCTCCGGCATCTTTGGCCGCTTTGGCTAATTTGATTTCGTTCTTGGGAAGGCTAACTATAAGGAGGCCGCGTTTCTCAGATATCTCTGCCATGCATAACCCCTAGAAGCATTCCGCGACTACTCGCGCATCCATCGGTCGGGAGTCGGAATTGAGTCGTTAGTCCATTTGTTGCTGTTCACGGGGGTCGGGGATCGGACGCTATTACTTGGATTTCATTTCCAAAGACTTCCGCAATCCGTAACGCATCCGCCCTACTACGCAATCTCTAAATCACGAGAATCCCTAATAGTCATCGCACCACTGGACCTTCGGTCCCTGATCCCTGGCCCCCGATCCCCGTGAACAGTTACTTCCATTTCTACTTGATGGCGGACAGTCGTTCTTTGGCCAATATTGAGACCAAAGTTCCTTCGCTGGTTCCTATGGTACTGGCGCCGAAGGCCAGTGCTTCTCGATAGGCCGCCAGAGCGCTGGCCGACTCGCCCATCTTTTCATAACATAGGCCACGATAATAAAGAATCGTTCCTTGGGAAATGCCACGCGTTCCACTCAGTGTCACGGTTTTTAAAATATCCAAGGCCGCCGGGTAATCATCAACGTGAATGAAGATGAGGGCCTTATTAAAACTAGCCAATGCGGATAGCTCCGGCGGCGGGTCCGTGTAAAGAAGCTGGTCCAGCTTGACCAGGTAAGCGTTTAATAAGATATCACGGCTATTGAGCGGAATTTCCACGGGAATGTTAATTACGGAGATCTGATAACTATGTTCTGAGCCATCCAATGAGCGAACCGCGACCCGCGATACTTCAAAGGGCTTTTTCTGGCCTAAATATTTCAAGAGTTCGGCGGTCTTCCATGAGCGGGAGTCCACTTGCAGTACGATATCTCCTGGTTTGAGGCCCACTGTTCTGGCCGGGCTGCCCGATTGCACATCCAGGACCACAGGCACTACCTCGCCGTTCAGCTCCACATCTACCATCTTGGCGCCGAACCAGGGTTCGTAAAACACATCAGCCACACGCTCCGGCGACTGAAGCTTATTGACGAATATGGAGAGGTCCTGTGGGGAGCGAATGTCCATGCGGGTCAAGTCCGGATAGGGATGATCCTTGCTGAACAACGCCAAACGGATCGTTGTCGATGAAGGTTCCTGCACATCAAAGAAGCCGATTAGAAATAAATTGGCGCCAAGATTGTCAGCGAGTGTTGTCGTAACTTTTCTTATCTCGTCGATCGGTAAAGGGGAACTCCCGAGATTGGCGATGAATCCCGTCAGGTCCATCGTGTGGTCTCTGAAGAATTCGAACATTTGAGGCAAGGTCATGACCTCGATGTTGAAGTAACTAACGCGTCCGCTCAGGGCGTTGGTCAGCGCCAGCGTAGCCTCGGTATGAACTTCCGGCGCGACAAACTCAGAGGGAAATATGCCGAGAAAGGTCAGCGAGGGGCGCAGCGTGACTTCGATGTCTAGATCTTCATCTTCCCGAACATCTATGCGGCTGCGGAACCGGCCGCCATCATGACGCACCAGTAGATCATAGCGGCCGGGACATATGGTGGCCTCGAGCGGAGTGGCGCCCAGGCTTTCACCATCAAGAAACACTTCGGCATCCGGCAGTGAAGCGCTAACGGTTATGGTGACCTCGGTTGAAGTGAGTTCAACCATAGACACGCGTCGCCTTAAGGGAAAGATCGGATTTTCATTAAGCTGACGCCGCAGTTCATCATCCAGCTCCAACCGGCGCGTTTCATCAATGACGCAGGGTTTTGAAAACGTGAAAGAAAGACTGTCGGTAAGCGGGACCTTGTCGACCAATATGAAAGAGACGTTGGCCGGGTTAATATTTTCTTTCTCCAAGAAGGTCAGCAAGTCATCTCTAAGCGCCCGGTCTAGGCTCCCCATGATTTCGGTAAAAGGTTTGGTTTTTCCTTTGACGACGTCGTCCAATTGCACTTCAACATCAGCATGGTTAACAAAGAAGGGGATCTTGAAGAACTCGCGCTTAAGTTGAATCGTCGGGTGTTCTCGCTGCTCACCGGCTTGCAACGGAAAAATTATGGATTTTGGAATATAGTCCTCTTTGGACAGAGTAATTTCATAGTTTCCCGGCAACAAGCGCAGAACGACCGGTTCGCTGTATATGGTGGCGACGACGCGACCGCCGATTAGCACATTAACACCGGATTGCACAGTGGATAATTCCACCGTCCCCATTTCCGCGGCGCGTATATTTTCAACCCATTCGGCGCCTACTGGAAATGGGATCGGGCGGGCAAAGGTGGGATTGAACTTAAGCAATTGGCGAAGGGCCGTTTGCGCGCCGGCCATATCCCCCTTAAGGAATAAGGCGCGGGCCTTCAGTACGAGGGCATCTTCGTAGAGCCGGCTTGCCTCCGGAGTCTTTTGCAGAGGATCTTGGCCTCCAAGTTGTTGTAATACGTTATCGACCAATCGTAAGGTTTGGACAGGATCCGCTTCCAAGACTTGCTCCGCTTGGCGAATGAGATTGCTTAAAGCCGAGAGATCGGTTACCGCGGCTTGGCCGGCTTTAGCGGCGGTCGGCGCTTTCTTGGTCCGGTCCGTGCGTTTAATTTTTTGGGCGTGCATCTCCGTCGCGGTCATCAGCCAGCAAAGCAGCGCCACCATGGCTAGCTGCCAACCGAAACGTAGCCAACCTCGAAGTAGATGATTGGTAGTATTCTCCTCTGAAAATCGGGGGTCGGGGGCCGGGGGTCGGAGGCCGGATGAAGACCTCTCCATTCCCCGACCCCTGATCCCTGACCCCCGATTTTCATCCTTCGTGGTGCCCCAAAGGGGCATGTACAACTCCTCTGAAAATACTTCCAGCGCAACAGCACCGGTTGCGGTAGCGACCGGGTGTGCAGCAGCCTGCCCACCTCGGCCTACCCGCCCGCAACCACGGGCGGTTCTGTTTTTCATTCGTCGGGGTGCGCCCACAGGGCGCATGAGGGACTCCCTTGAAAATTGCGGACTACGGATTGCGGACTGTGGAGTTAAAAACTCGGCGCCGACATTGGGATCAGCATCAGTTGTAGCGCACCCCCACTGGGACATGCGCACCTCTCTTGAGAAGTGGAAACCGGTTGGCAAAGCAGTACCAAGAATCAAACGAAAAAAATTCATACAAGCACACCTCAAGATGGCGCATGGCCGGTTCAGCGGTAGGCTAAAACTGTTCCACTTTTTTTGGCGGCAACGTACAGTTGGCCGGATCGTGAAACAGCCAAGGTTTGCGGTCCCTCCTTAAATTTGCCGCCGAAAGATACACGATTCAGCAGCTTGGCCTCCATGGCTCCATTCGACCGGTAGATTAGCTCGTACATCTGAATCGCTCCGCCGCGATCAAGAACGTAAAGATGGTTTAGCGAATCGAGCGCAAGACCGACCGGACCGCTAATGCCCCGCCCGGCCAGAGCCGCGCCGGCAAGGCGAACTTGGCCGATGGGATTGCCAAAAGAGCCGTAGATCCGTATCGTGTTCTCTTTCTCATCTAAAAGGTAAACATTATCCAGGGCGTCTACCGCCACTTCTTTTATGTTGCGCAGATTCTGGCTCGGGGGAAACATCTGATTCCGCCTTTGACTGACCAAATATTTTACAACGGCGTGCACTTCCGTATCGACGACGTACAGGTCCCCGTTGCTGTCCACCGCCAGCGAATTAATTCGGCGCAACGGGCGCAACTCTCCTTTGGAACCCGGCATGGCCACTTTCCAAACCGGCGCGTTCTTGATCAACAGTCGCCGGACGGTGTCTCGCTCGGCGGCGAAGAGCCCGCCATCCGCGCCGATCGCCATGGCGGAGGGTTCCATGATGGAAAGCGTCTGCGTCACACGGCCATTCGTGCGAAACTTGAAAGCATATTTCTTGGCGCGGTCTACTAGAAACAAATCATCATCATCGCTGACCAAAAAGCTATGGGGATCGACCAGTTCTTTTACGTCCGATAGGGAGATCGACCGCGGCGATCCGTAAATGGCCGCCGCGGATGACATGGCGGGATTGACGCCGGAGAGGAGCGCAGCCCGGTAAAAGCGATAGAGGTTGGTTAGAGATGCCAAAGCCTGTTTAGCGTGAGTTGTATCGGGAAACAAATTTCGAACTTCTTGGAACTGGACCAGCGCCGCTTTAATATTGCCTTGAAATGTATAATGTTGCGCCAGGTTTAACAAGGCTTGCGGCGTATCGCGGCTGTTGCTGTATTCTGTTCGTATGCGCTGATACTTTTGGGTGGCGCCCTCGTAATCCTGCAAGCGCTCGGATAGGACGGCCGACATGTATAGGGCCTCGGCGCTGACGTTGGTGTCGGGATGGGTCTGATAGACGCGATCAAAATCGCTCTTGACGTCGACAAGCTGGTCGCGTGAGACGGCTCTGGCCAACTTAATCTTTCCAACGCGTAAGGCCGCATTGGCCCAAAGGCTGGCCAGCGGCTGGTACTTGGGATTATTGACGATTTCCGTCAAGTAGGTGAGCGCCCGGTTGGTATCCTGCCGAAGCTCCGCGTAAACCGTTGCCAGCTCAAGCTGCGCCCGCGCGGCAATGGCCAGTACGGGGCTGGTTTTGAAGCGTTCCAGATCCACCAGCGCGCGATCATACTCATGGTCGGCCAACAGAGTAAGGGTCGGTAAAAAGGCTTTCCATTCGAGCGCCGGCGGCGTGCCTTCCTGGGCGAGAGGGGAGATCAGTAGACTACCAACGAGTAACCACAGAATCACTGATTTCATTTTCATCCTTATAAAGTCTAAAGGGCATAAATTGGCTTGTCAATGTTCCGACAACCGGCAACCGTACTCGGAAGGGGGATGGTAAAAGCTGTTTCATGAAGTTCTGATGTTCCTCGCACAATTCCAAGTGTCTAGTGTACGAACTAAACGTTGCCCTGTAAAGTAAGATCATTAATTTCAAGGCTATCCTTATCAGATCAGTGAGAAGCATTTCGGCGGCATAGTCTGAGGTATTAAGTTTCCCGAGCAAGCAGCAAGCGGTGGCGCGTGTATTTTAATCACGGCGGTTATCCAGGATTTCGCTGATCCGCCACACCATTCTCTACTAAATGTCCAAACTCCAGGACCGCGCGGGGCGGGATTTTGGCATCGGCTCGTTGCTTAGAATCGAACTTCAGTTATGATAAAATCAAGCTTGAGATTTCGTGAGTTTGTGGTTGAGGGCTCTGAATGAGTTTTTGTTATCCAACCCATGAAATAATTCTATTTTACTTATCTTGCAGGATTAGTGTACATTAGGAAAGATTTACCATGACGGGTTGAAGCTATTTTAAAAAATCGATGAGGTGCGAATATGAAGCAAAATTGGTTTATTCCCTTTGGCTTGTTGGCGGCGGTGGCCGTTGCTGCGGTTTTATTGCCTGCGGCCAAGCCGGCGATCAAAGGCGGGCCGATTAATACAGGCGACGTAGCGTGGATGCTGACCGCCACTGGATTGGTTCTATTGATGACTCCAGGATTGTCCTTTTTTTACGGCGGTATGGTGCGCGTGAGAAATGTCATCTCCACTATGCTGCAAAGCTTCATTGCCATGGGCGTGATCAGCATTTTGTGGATTGTCGTCGGCTTCAGTCTTGCCTTCGGAGACAGCGTCGGCGGTCTTTTCGGCCACCCTTTGACGTTCTTTATGTTCAGCCGAGTCGGCGGCGCCACGCACCCCGATTTATCTCCCACCATTCCGCTCGTTCTGTTTGCGCTCTTCCAGCTTAAGTTTGCCATCATAACGCCGGCCCTCATCACCGGTTCATTTGCCGAGCGCGTGCGCTTCTCCGGTTATCTATTGTTTATTTGTCTGTTTAGCCTATTTATATACTCGCCGTTAGCGCATTGGACCTGGCACCCGAACGGTTTCCTGCACAAAATGAATGTGTTGGATTTTGCCGGCGGGACTGTAGTACACATGTCCGCCGGATTTGCCGCGCTGGCCGGGGCGCTTGTGCTTGGGCGCCGCAAGGTACATATCGCCAGCGAACCGCACGTTCCGGCCAATATTCCGTTTGTGGTTCTGGGCACGGGCATGTTATGGTTTGGCTGGTTCGGGTTTAACGCCGGCTCTGCGCTGGCCGCCTCAGAAACGGCCGTCATGGCTTTCGCCACTACCAACACGGCTTCGGCCGCCGCCATGTTAAGCTGGATCTTCTTCGATGCCATGCGAGGGCTCAAACCTTCAGCCCTGGGCGCCTGTATCGGGGCCGTAGTTGGCTTGGTGGCCGTGACACCCGCCGCCGGCTATATTACGGTTGGACATAGCATTCTCATTGGCGTGGCGGCCAGCGTCGTTTGCAATTGCGTGGCCCGCTGGAAATCCAAATCCACCCTCGACGATACTCTTGATGTTTTCCCCTGCCACGGCGTCGGCGGTATGGTGGGGACCATTGCTACCGGAATATTTGCCCACGAAGTTGGATTGATCTATGGAACCCACAAGGTATTCTTGAACCATCTGCTGGCCATCGTTATTGTGGGCGCCTATACTTTCTTTGGTTCTTACCTTCTCTATAAGATAACCGATAAGATTATTCCGCTGCGCGTCTCCGAGGAACAAGAGGAGTTGGGCCTGGACATTAGTCAACACGGCGAATCAGTCGAACAGCCTTCACAATTGGCTCAGGAGCCCTCTAACGGCATAAAACCGCGCATGCCGGCTGAAACCGCATAACCAGGAAGACAAGATCTGGAAATAGGCTCTGGAATACGGAATCAGTTCCCCACTCCATTCCGCGCCATGGGCGCGGTCCTGTAGCAACGATGATGTAAGACGAACGGGATCGGCGTTGCAACGTTATTAGCCAGTGGCCGCCACGTGTGTGGTGTCCTCGGCGATTGAACCCCTAACGCTCCACGCGCTTTTTGCTCGTTGCTCATATAGGTTGCCCCATTTATTGAGAAGATACGGACAAGGCGAATTTCTTGGGATTGAATGATCAGTACCCTGTCGAATTTGGTGGGAAAAATTTATGTTGAATTTGATGGTACGGCGAGAGGACTCATGATATACTCGGAATCGTATCGAATCCTGACTGTAATCTTTTCCAGCCGCCGGGAGGCGGCGAGCGTCCAAGATATTTTTAGACGGTATTGCCTTTACGTTTCATAAACCATTTTCAACGAACCGGTGCAATCGCCCAAACCCTTGGTGTCGTTTACCTGTCGAACGCCCGGGACGCGCGGGTCCACCAACGCCTGGTGTTCGGGGACGCCCTATCGGGTCTCGGTCAACACGACCTTCATTCAGGAATTTCGATTTAATATCAAAAACGGTGGCACGGCGATCTTGAGCGATATCGGCGCTACCGTGGTGGACTTTGAGGAGGGTTTGGGTTGCGATTGGACCTTCGGTGCCGGGGCGTTGCCCTATGTAAAGCGGCTCCGCCCCTGCTCGACGGACCTCACCACTTGCGGGGATGACCCCAACCAGCCCAACCAGGCTTCCTGCTGTATTACGAAAATCATTGCGACTCTCGCCTGTAACCCCCCGGGAGGTGTTCCCTTGCAGTATACGGCCAACCTGGCGCAGGTCCATGTGAAAGAGTACGCCTTTTCCCTTTACCCTACGGTTCCGCCCGACCCGCCCAATAACAGCAGGCTCACGATCGCGGACCCGGGGACGCGCTTGGTGGAGACGGTCATCAGCGGCACTTCAAGCGCCAGGGTGCTCGGCCGTGGCCTTGGGCTGCCCCCGCCCGGCAGCGCCCAGGTGCAGACGCTGGCGGCGAGCTGCAGCAGTCAGTTGACGGTGACGGGCGCGGATATGACGCTGGCGGAGACAGCCGATTTTGATACCGAGCCTGAGCCCGCCAATTCGCTCACCGGCGCTAAAATTGCGATAACCAACTGCACGGTGCCGATTAAGTTTATGTGTGGTTCCGTCGCATGTGATAATGGCGCCCACGCCGGCCCCGGCACCCAGATATTTTTTGGTGGTGTCGTTGGTGGGATAACCGACGACAAATGTGGCCACCCGGATGGCATGAGTTGTGACCCACCCACTTCAAAGATATGCGCCGTTTGTTATCAGGAGGATGTTGATGCAGGTAGGTGTCCCGCAAACAGGCTCGGTCGATTCGTGATTACCTGCCAAGACGGTATTAAGCCGCCACAGGCGCAGGGGGGGTGGATCACCTTGTGTGACCCAATCTAGTGGCCCGGTCGTTCCCGATTCTATGCAAGAGGACGATAACCATCAATGGCGAGGAGGCTGTGCGAGACGGTGTCGGAGCGAATCACCCCAACCCGTCCCGGATAGGCTCCTGAGTGGCTGGCCCGGCGGATCGCTCGCCGAGATTTAGGGAGATCCTGCTCGTACAGAACCGGGAGCGGTAGCGACCGGGTATGTCTCACCCCGGCCTACCCGGCTCGGCCACCCGGTCGATCGGGATAGAAACTGAGCGCACAGCACCGTAGGAAGAGAGTTTCCAGCTCCGCCGCTTTCGCTTTGGCGAGTG
>JACOSC010000055.1 GCA_016179055.1 Acidobacteriota bacterium | reverse complement strand
CGGAGTTTTCCAGTTTCAAGGCGGCCATTAGTGACTGTGTAACGTACGCACATGTTAAATACAAAACAGAATTGGCGTCCCTGCTGACGCTGAAATTTCAGACGTTCGAAATTATCAGTTTATGACCGTTCGAAGTATATATTAACCGGCAACACGACGCGGCCGTCTTGAAAAAGTGAGGCCGGTGGGGTACATTACCAGCCTGTAGTCTGTTTCGTGGCGTTGGCCGTTCCGAGGGACTTGCCCGTTCCAGAGCCGACCACAAGTTACAACATACTAGTTAAGGAGATCATTTGATGACGCGCTTAATTCGATGCGGGCTCATTCAAGCTGCAAATGTGAAGTCGGCTGCAGAGGCTTCCTTGGAACAAATTAAGAAGGCTATGAACGAAAAGCATGTCAAAATGATCGGAGATGCCGCAAAAAAGGGCGTGAAGATCCTGTGCCTCCAGGAGCTGTTTAACGGACCGTACTTTGCCGCGGAGCAGGACACACGCTGGTACAGCTTCGTAGAGCGAATCCCTGACGGGCCGACGACGAAAATGATGCAGACTTTGGCCAAGAAATATCGCATGGTGCTGATTGTGCCCATCTACGAAGAAGAGATGACCGGAGTTTATTACAACACAGCCGCCGTCATCGATGCCGACGGAAAGTATCTGGGAAAGTATCGCAAGACGCATATTCCGCATTGCCTTCCCGGCTTCTGGGAGAAGTTCTACTTTAAGCCGGGTAACCTTGGGTATCCGGTTTTTAAGACGGCGTACGCGAGGATTGGCGTTTACATTTGTTATGACCGACACTTTCCCGAGGGCGGTCGAATTCTTGGGCTGCACGGCGCCGAAATCGTTTTCGTCCCGTCAGCGACTACGGCCGGCCACTCTGACAACCTATGGCACATTGAACAGCCGGCGATGGCGATCGCCAATGGTTACTTTGTGGGCACGATCAATCGGGTCGGCCGCGAGGCGCCGTGGAATATCGGCGAATTTTACGGATCGAGCTATTTTTGCGATCCATATGGTAAAATTCTCGCAGAAGGGTCACGGGATAAAGACGAGCTGATTGTGGGAGACCTTGATCTGGACATGATTGCAGAAGTCCGCTCCCATTGGCAGTTCTATCGGGATCGCCGCCCTGACATTTACCATGAAATCGCCAATGATGTGACTTGAAGCGCGCTCAGATTTTGGAGATTCTTCAAGGGGTCTGCGATATACGGTACGGTAAAGCATCGCCTGGCCATAAAGAGCATGTCCACCGGAATCGAACATCCCCTGCGACCCTCTTGCGCCATGGGTGCACCCCGACGAATAAAAATAGCAACGACACCCCTGGGAGCGCCCCGACTACCGTCGGGGCAAGGGTGGAAACGGTCCGCTACGGAACTCGCCCCGACGGTAGTCGGGGCGCCACCAGCTATTTTCAGAGGAGTTGCCCATGCGCCCTTTGGGCGCACCACCAAGGATGAAAATCGGCAACAGAGCCACGACCGTAAGGGTGGTCAGGACCACTCGCTGACGCTCATGGCTCTGTTTCGCCGGTTATTTTCATGGGAGCATTTGAAAGCAGCTACTTGTATTCGAGGGCCTTTTTTATTACAATTTTATAATCGGTTAGAGTATTTCTCGTCACCGAATCCCCTTGTGAAGCTACGTCATTACACTCTACCATGTAGAAGAGGCCGATAGCCGTATAACGTGACTCCAGTTGCAGCGTCTTATGGGTGGTCGGAGGAAAGGGTTTGATGCCGCCAAAGCGTGTTATTATACTGGGAGCGGGCCCGGGGGGATTAGCGGCCGCCGCTAATCTTGCGAAAAATAAAATCCCTGTCACGGTTTTTGAAAAGCGCTCCTTCATTGGAGGCCTCTGCCACACGGTCGTAAAAGATGGGTTTCGGTTTGACCTCGGAGGCCATCGCTGGTTCACCAAGAACAACGAGGTCGACCGCTTCGTTTCCAAGCTCATGGGCGACGAATTTATCGACGTCGATCGGGTCAGTCGTATTTTCTTTGACGACAAATTCTTTGACTATCCTATCAAAATTAAAAATGTGCTGAAAAACGCCGGGCTCATTTATAGCTTGCGAGCGATGCTTGGTTATGCGCGGGCGCAGATCGCCGAGCTAATCAATCCCACTGATGATGGGCTCAGCATGGAGGACGCCTACACCAAACAGTTTGGGTGGGTGCTCTATGAGACTTTTTTCAAGCGCTATTCTGAGAAGGTTTGGGGCCGCGATTGCCGAGAACTCTCCGCCGACTGGGTAGCGCAACGGACCAAGGGGTTGTCGGTTTTCGTCGCTTTACGCCAGGCGCTTTTTAAATCTCGGCAAAGCGTTGAAAGCCTGATCGAACATTTCAAGTACCCGAAACTGGGGTATATTCGAATTTCGGAGCGGTTGCGAGATGTACTGCTGGAGAATGGCGGTGAGCTGCAGCTTGACCAGACCGTAACGACCGTCGTGCACGAGGAAAAAGCGATCAGGCACATCGTGGTTAAGCGTAGCGATGGCGCCGATCAGCCGGTGGCCGCGGATCAGTTCATATCCACGATCCCCCTCAATGTGCTGGTAAGAATTATGCGACCGGCGGCGCCCCGCGCCGTCTTGGACGCCGCGGATAAGTTGCAATTTCGCGCTTTGATCACGGTTAACCTTATGTTGAACCGAGAGCAAGTCACGCAAGACAATTGGCTGTATATACACGATCCTCAGATCAAGTTCGCCCGTATGCACGAGCCCAAGAATTGGAGCCCGTCTATGGCGCCTCCCGGCAAGACGTCCCTCGTCGCCGAATATTTCTGCACGCCTGGCGACGAGATTTGGCAGAGCTCGGATGAGGCGCTCTGCCGCCAGACGGTTGATGATCTGGTAGACCGGCTGCACTTCATTAAGCGAGAAGAGGTAATCGGCGCTTTTGCCCTCCGCGAAAAAGCCGCGTATCCGGTGTATACACTCGGCTACGAAAAGCCCCTCAACATTCTAAAGTCCTATGTAAAAGAATTCTCTAACCTGAAAATTATCGGCCGCGGCGGAACCTTCCGCTATAATAATTCGGATCATTCCATTGAGGCCGGTATTTTGGTTGCCAAGAATCTGCTGGGATTCTCCTACGACTTAGACCAGGTCAACGCCTCGCCGGAATATCTCGAAGAGAAAAGAGGGCCTGTTAAGAAGCTCCCGGTCAAGATCGAATCCTTTGTCGATATGGCGGATTAGTCGCAATTATGCAATACCCGACAGCTCCCGCCGCTTCCCCTTTAAAAGTTTCTTTTATTATTCCGGTCCATAATGGCGGTGCGGAGTTTGTGCAATGTCTGCAGGCGATTGCGGCCACTACCTACACCAACTATGAGTGCATAGTGGTGGACGACGGCTCTACGGATAATACGGCCGCTACCGCGGCCGCCAGTGGAGCGAATGCTATCTTCTTAAAGATTCGACGTGGACCGGCCTATGCGCGTAATCGCGGGGTCGAAAAAGCCACGGGAGATCTCTTGTTCTTTGTCGATGCCGACGTATGCGTTTATCCCGATACGGTTGATTTGGTCGTGCAAACTTTCCAAGATCACCCGGAAATTGACGCGCTGATCGGATCCTACGATGATTGCCCGGGCGCGCCGAACTTCATGTCCCAGTACAAAAATCTTTTTCACCACTTCGTACACCAGACGTCCAGCATATGGGCTTCCACGTTCTGGGGCGGTTGCGGCGCTATAAGGAAAGCGGTCTTCCTGGAGCTGGGCGGATTTGACGAGGCCTATGGACGATCTTGTATTGAGGATATCGAGCTAGGCTACCGGTTAAAAGCAGCGCAACACGCTATCATGCTGAACAAGGCGATCCAGGTGAAACATATGAAGCGCTGGACTCTGCGCCAGATAGTGCGATCGGATATTTTTGACCGAGGACTGCCGTGGACCTTGCTGCTGCTGCAAGACCGCAGCCTTCCCAACGACCTCAATCTGAAAATCTCACAGCGCATCAGCGTTGTGCTTTCCTATCTGCTGCTTACCTTGGTCGGGATGATTGCCCTCTACTTTCAAGGTCTCACATTGTTGCCGCTAACCATACTGCTGGCCATAACGCTCATGAGCTATTGGTACTATGACACGGTACGTTGGAAGCGTATCGCCTTTCTGGGCGGCGCCATACTGCTGCCGCTGATTTGCATTGCGCTGGTGGCCTCTTTCCAGCACATGTTTCTCATCTTGCCTTTTGTAATCTCTTTAGTTGTGCTTACGGTCAGCTACCAATTTACCGCCTTTCGTATTGGTCGCCGACCCGCCTTCCTATTGATGGTCGGTCTTTGTGGCTTAACGCCATTATTGGTTACGCTCTGGCGTTTTCCGCGCCTTTGGCTGTTTCCCATTATTACGTTGGTCGCTCTTGTCATAATAAATTTTCCCTTCTATCGTTTCTTTGCCGAGAAAAAAAGCTGGCTTTTTGCGGTTAGAGTATTGCCCTTCCACCTGCTTTATTTTATTTACAGCGGCATTGCTTTTGTTTGGGGGATCGTCACCTATTTTAGAGACAAGGACAAAGCATCAGCCGCCGGGATCGCGGAGCGCTAGCCTAGCGTAGCTTTTTTGCTCTTGCCGGAGAACAGCGCCGATGACTGGAACAAGCCTGCGCGGTAGGCGGTTCATGAATAACTTCCTATTGCTTTCCGCAGCCGAAGTCCTCAGTAAGGGGCTGAGCTTCGTTGCAACCGTACATTTGGCGAGGGTATTGGGCGCCGAAGGCTTCGGTATTGTCAGCTTCTGCAACGCGCTGCTTTTTTATTTCATGCTCTCGGTCAACGGTGGCTTTGATCTCTTAGGCATGCGCGAGATCACACGCCACCGAGCATCGCTAAGACAATACGTCGAAAACATTTTGGCCATGCGATTGGTGCTGGCCGCGCTGGCGCTGTGCCTTCTGATGCTTTGCAGCCTGGCGTTGTTTAAGACCCCGGCCGCCCAGCCGATCCTCCGCCTTTATGGGTTAACCCTTTTTAGCTATGCCTTGAGCGTGGGCTGGGCTTTTCAGGCCACGGCGCGCGTAGGGGTCGTGGCCATTGGAAATATCGGGACGCAATTAATCTTTGCCGGCGCCGTACTATGGCTGGTGAACGGCCCGCTTGATCTCTGGCGCGTGCCCGTTGCACAGTTCACGGCGGAACTCTGCGCGATGGCCATCATTGCCGCCAAGTATCGCCACGCATTTGGCGCGCTGCGCTGCCGCTGCGACCCGGCGCTATGGAAGTTTATCTGGCTCCAAGGACTTCCTATCGGACTGTCGCTGATGATGAGCGTCATTATGCTTAATCTAGACGCCGTGATTCTGGGTTTTATGAAGGGGCCGCAGGTGGTCGGCTGGTACAGCGCGGCCTATCGGCTTGTTTTATTGCTCCTCGGATTCAATACACTGTACCATATGACGCTCCTGCCCTTGATTGCTCAATATGCGCGCGGACAACACGACCAAGTCAAAACGCTAATAGGTCTTTCGCTGCGCGTCACCGCCATGCTCGCGGTTCCCCTCGGCGTCGGGGGCGTGTTCATGGCGCGGCCATTGATGGAGTGGGCTTATGGCGAGTCATACGCCCGCGGCGTGCCCGCTCTGCAAATTCTGATCTGCGGCGTGACTTTCACCGTGATTCGGCTGCATTATCGCAATACTCTGCTGGCCTTCGACGAACAAAAGACCCATTTAAAACTGGTAATCTTCGGCGCCTTGATAAATACCGCGTTAAACTTTATGCTCATACCGAAGCTCAGTTTGATCGGCGCGGCCATTGCCACGACGTGCGCTGAGGCCATCATCTTGTGGAAAGCGGCGGCTGATGTCAAACGGCAAGTGACGGCCATTCCTTTCCTTGCGGCTTTGGGCAAACCGGCGCTGGCCGCTTCGGTGATGGCTTTGAGCCTAGCCTTCATTCCGGCAGGCGCTCATCTTTTTTTACGAATTCTTGCCGGCGCCGGCATATATTTTGCCGTGCTGTTTATGCTCAATGGAATTTCGCTTAAAGATATAAGAGATTTGTATGGCTACGTTCAAACCCAGTAGAAAAATCGGCGTCGGTGGCGTCGAGATCGGACCTGAAGAAAAACGGCTGGTGATGGAGGCGCTGGAGAGTGGCCGGCTTTCCGCCGGTCCCCTGGTTGCCTCCTTCGAGCGCGAGCTGGCACGCCTGCACCAGCGGCGCTATGGAATCATGTGCAATAGCGGAACCAGCGCGTTGCACGTAGCTTTGGCCACGCTTAAGGAGACCGAGCGCTGGGACGACGGTGACGAAGTACTTGTGCCGGCGCTAACTTTTATCGCAACTTCAAACAGCGTCCTGTACAATAAAATGAAGCCGGTCTTTGTCGACGTCGACGCTTGCCACTATACCATCGATCCCCGACAGATTGAGCTCTGCATTACGCCCCGCACACGAGCGATTATTCCTGTGCACCTTTTCGGCCAGCCTTGCGACATGACCCCAATCCTCGCGCTGGCCGAAAAGCAGGGTCTTAAGATAATCGAGGACTCGGCCCAAGCCATGTTTGTGAATGATCACGGCAGGCCGGTAGGATCCTTTGGCGATATGGCGTGCTTCTCAACCTATGTCGCTCACATCATAGTCACCGGCGCCGGCGGCATGGTGGTCGCCGACGACCCTCGCTACGCCGAGATATTGAGAAGTTTAGTCTCGCATGGCCGCCATACCGACTACACTACTATGGATGATGATCGGGAAATCGATCCGGAAAAGCTATTTCGGATCGTCGAACATCGCTTCGCTTTTGAACGTTTGGGCTTCAGCTTTCGCGCCACCGAGCTGGAGGGAGCGCTCGGCATGGGACAGCTCTCCCACAAAGAGGCCCTGTTGTGTCGCCGCCAAGAAAACGCGCGCTATCTGACCTCAGGCCTGGAGGCCTTCCGAGACTGTTTGCAGCTCCCCGACGTTAGACCCGACGCCGAACATGCTTTTATGATGTATCCTATCGTAATCACCCATCCGCGCCTCTCCCGGTCCGCTCTGATCCGGTTCTTGGAAACGAATCTCATCGAGACGCGCTACCTGTTTCCGTTGCTGAGCCAGCCCATATATCGGCGCCTGTTCGGTGATTTGCAGGAGCACTTTCCGGTGGCACAACGCTTGTATCAAAGCGGCTTCTATATCGGCTGTCATCCCAGCTTGGGGACTGACGAGCTGGATTACGTCATAGGTAAATTCAAGGAGTTTTTTGCTGCATGCGATTGGCGATCAATGCCTTCCGAATAGCCGGGCAGCGGACCGGCGTGCGCCGCTACTTGCTGAATCTCCTGCAACGTTGGGCGTGCGAGAACGACGCTTTTGCTGAAACGATTCTTTTCACTAATTCGCCTTTGGACAAGGCCTTCGTTGCCCTGCCTAAGAATTTTCGTGTCGCCGTGATCGCGCAAGGGTGGCCGGGCTTCCTCTGGGAAAATCTGGCGCTGCGACATCACGCTCTCCAGGCCGATGTGCTTTTCTGCCCGGCTTATACTATTCCCATGGGTTACCAGGGCAAGTCCGTTGTCACCATTCACGATGCGACACAGGAGATGCTCGCCAAATCGTTTTCCTGGTGGTCACGTATTCGCTTTGCTCCGCTCTATCGCTACAGTGCCCGAACAGCCACGAAAATCATAACGGACTCTCATGTTTCAAAGCGGGACCTTCTCGCCACTTATTCAGGGATCAGCCAGGACAAGATAACGGTAATTCATTTAGCGCCCGACACCCAGTTTCAACCGCCGGCGGAAGGGTCATGCCAACTAGAAATTCGCCGGCGCTTTCTTAACTCGACGGACCCTTTCATTCTGTTTGTCGGCAAAATGTCGTTACGGCGAAATATTCCACTGTTGATGGCGGCGTTTGCTGCACTGAAGAAATTGGCCAAGCTCCCTCATAAACTTATTTTGGTAGGTCTTAATACGGCGCAACTTAATCTAGCGGAATTGGCACTCCGCTTTGAGATCAGCCAAGACCTGGTGCACCGGGAATATGTCACCGACGAGGACTTGGTTTTACTTTACGGCGCCGCCGATTTGTTTGTGTTTCCTTCCACGTATGAAGGATTTTCGCTGCCCATCCTTGAAGCCATGTCCTGCGGTGTCCCGGTCATTACGGTTAACAGTTCCGCCTTGAAAGAAATTGTTGCGGAGGCCGCTTTATTGATTGACGAGCCCAATGTCGAATCGCTGGCCCATGCCATGCACCGCGTCTTGACCGACGCGAGCTTGCGTCATAGTATGATACACAGAGGCTCCGCCCGCGCCCAACAATTTTCCTGGGAGCGCGCGGCGCGCGAGACCTTGCGCGTGCTTCAGGAAACCGCCGCCGCGCCGATGAGGAGAACGCGATGAGCGAGCATCCTAAAATCTTCACGCCGGAGTATTATCAGCGGCTATTTGACGTCGAGGAGCGCCATTGGTGGAGCATTGGCATGCGGGCCATCGCGGCGCGCATGCTGGATCAATCGCTGCCGGGCCGCCGAGCGGACTTTTGGATCCTCGACGCCGGCTGCGGAACCGGTTTGACGCGGGCTTGGCTGGAGGCGTACGCCCGACCGGAAAGGATCATCGGAATTGACCTGGCATGGCTCGCACTGGAGTTTTGCCGGCGCCGGAGCCTTGCCGGTTTGGCGCAGGCTTCGATTACCGGCTTGCCGTTTGTGTCGGACATTTTTGATTTAGCAACCTGTATCGATGTATTGCAACACCTGCCGCAAGATGGCTCGGAAAAGGCGGCGCTTGACGAGCTCCACCGCGTGCTAAGGCCCGGCGGGCGCCTATTGCTGCGCACCAATGCGCAGAGGTGGCTTCGCCGGTCAGGGAACGAACACGCGGAAGATCATTACCACAGATACACGCTGTCTGAGATAATTCAGAAAGTAACCCAAGCGGGGTTTGTTGTCGAAAGGGCCACACACGCGAATCGTCTCATGTCGATGGCGGATGAGGTCAAGCGCTTTCTCAAGCCAAATCCACCACGGAATGGCGCCGATCATGGGTTAGCCATTCAGCTTCCCAAATCGAAATTATGGAACGCCCTGCTCTCTTATGTGATGGCGGCCGAAGCCGCGTATCTTGCCAAGCCCGGCCGCCGCTTTAATAAGGGCCACACGCTCATATGCCTGGCAAGAAAACCCTAGATATAGCGTGCGACACAAGGGCGGAAAGCGTCTGGGTAAAGCGCAAAATCCGGATGTCGCTTGATGTAATTCTGAAATGTACGAATTTCAAAGTTAAATCATATGGCCGCGTTATTTAGAAACTATCTCAACGGGCTAAAGCGCGTGTGGATACGACACGTGGGCTTGTCGCGCCACGCCCAAGAGCAAATCGGCCGGCGCTTGCAGGGACGGGCCTATTACACCATGTTTGAGGAAATCTACCAAGCGGCTTACCAAGCGGGCGCGCAAGAGCTATTTGGCGGGCCGGCGCCGCGCGCGGTTCGACGTACCATTGATCGCTTCCTCGAGCAGTATCCATTATTGCCCGTTGATACCCAAGTCATTGATTTTGGTTGCGGCGAAGGCGCGGTAGCCGTATATCTGGCGCAGCGCGGTTTTTCCGTCACCGGTGTGGATATCTCAGCGGCCGCCATATCCCGTGCGCAAACCGTGGCCCGCCGGGCGCAGGCAGTAGTTCATTTCCGAGTTACGGATGCTCTGGACTTGCAGGAGCTGCCCGGTGCGCGTTTCGATTGGGGGCTCAATATAGGGTGCCTTCACATGATCGTCCGCGATGAAGACAGGCGACGGCATCTTAAAGAAATGTGGCGCGTGATGAAGCCGGGCGGTTTGCTTCTGTCGATCAACGAGTTGGCCCGGCGCGCCGTTCATATCAAAGATCCCGACCGATATTTACAATCTTTCCTCGCCGTGGATGAAGCCAAACAGGTGGACGTGGCGGGCGGCAAGGTTGCGATCGAGTATAAGGGCGTGGGATTCCGCCGGGCCTCCACGGCGCAGTATCGCAGAGAATTTGAGGACGCCGGCTTTGACGTGCTCAAAACGGAAATCTTCCGCCTGGAACCGCTATGGCGGCAAGTGATGCGTAGGGGTATGCTGTCCAACCAGCGGTTTCTTGTGCTATGCGCGCGAAAACTTCTGCCTGGGCATCAACCTTGATGACGGCAGAGCTACGCGGTGAACACCAGGCCAGCGTTTGAAAGAGATTCCATACTATGCTTCAAGAGATTGACGCAACTCCGGCACGGCCGTGGCAAGATGGCGTCGGCATCGTGCTGGGCGCTGCCGCCACCATGATTTATGTTGGTTATAATTACGGCAGCGGCGCCCACACGGAATACATTCCATGGATTCGGCATCTGGCCGACCCCGGCGCGTTCGCCCGTGACTGGATCATCACTTCGCCGGCTTACCACGAAAATATGCTGCGCTTCATGGCATACCTATCCAAGCTTATCATTCTCCCTCAGGCTTTCTTAATCATACATAGTCTGACTGCCTTGCTGTTTGTCGGTACAATTTTTCTCATCAGTCAAAAGCTATTCAAGGATCGAATGGTATTTTACGCGACCCTGTTTTTACTCTTGCACTGGGGACTGGATACGGCCGGCGCGCAGGCCGTCGGCGGCAATACGCTCTTTAGCTATCAATTTGCGCCGCACGTAGTGGCCGTCCCTTTTTGCATCTTGGCTTTTTACTTTTTCGTAGATGAACGTTACGTGAATGCCGCCCTTTTCGCCGGATTGGCCACCAACATACATTTCTTGCTGGGCAGCATTACGATGATGATCATCGCCGGCTACTTGATATTTAGCGCGCAGAGCGCCGGGAAGCGGCGTATGTGGCTGCCTTTTCTGGCCTACGGACTGGCGGCCGCCTTCACTATTATTCCGGTTTTTTACAAACAGATAACCATGGCCGTGCCGTTGCAGTCACGTCTTCCCTTTACCGAAATCATGGCGCAGATGCGGGCGCCGCATCATTACTTGCCGACGACGTGGCCCTGGTCTTCGTATGCGCGGTTCCTGACGTTCCTCCTGATCGCGCTCGCCGGGGTTCGCCATAAACCGGCCCAGGGCATGCATCGGCGCGTGACCTTCCTGTGTGGGTCTATAATATTTCTCTGCCTGATCGGGACCGTTTTTGTCGAGGTTTGGCCGGTCGACTTGATTACGAAACTGCAGTTTTTCCGCATGTTAATATTTGTCAAACTATTCGCATTCATGTATGCGGCCAACTACTTGGTAATAACGCTAGACGACGGCGAGTGGCCGGTGTGCTGGGCAACGCTGTGTCTTTTCTTGGCGGATCATTACCTGTTGATTGCCCTGCTGGCGTGTCTATTGGCCGGCTATCACTTGCGCCACAATCCGTACTACCGCGGCGTCCTTTGGGCTACATCCGGATTGCTCTTCATCGTGCTGATGGCGGCTTTGGCGCTACAGGCGCAGCAGCCCGCTTGGCAGGGCCTGGCCGTTGGATGGGAGCCGATGATGATGGTCCTGGTCGGAGGCTCGATCCTCGCCATTTCATACCACTGGGCTCGCGCCAGTTGGCTCTCATCAAAGCCGCGGCGCGCCACGGCTCTCGCCCTGCTCATGCTACTGGTATTAACCATGGACACGGCCTGGTCCTGGCATCGCCATGGCCTTTCCCATTATTTCCGTTACGATCTTAAGGCCGTCACCTGGTGGGATCGCATGAGTGAATGGGTGAGCGGCAACACTCCTCAGGATGCCCTATTCATCACGCCACCCTACATCGGGGGCTTCCGCGTATATGCCGGCCGCGCCATCGTTTCAGATTTTGCCGTTGCTCCACTCTGGGATAAGGATTTTCCCGAATGGAAGCACCGGCTGGAAGACATTTGCGGCGGCACTCCTTTGCACTGCCGCGGCCTGGCGGCCTGCGGGGAGACTATGCGCGCCGGATACTTTAATCTGCGCGAGGAGGGTATACGACGCTTGGCGGGCAGGTATGAGGCCGATTATTTCGTGTGCGAGCGACGTGACGATTTACCCTTTGCGATGGTTTACAGTAACCCGCTTTTTATGGTCTTCAAGTTGCGGTAAGGCGGCGACCCTCATGACAGTAAGACTCAAGTTATCCATCGTGGTGGCCGTCAGTCGAGCCGCTCCGCTTTCGAGCGAATGGCTTTCTCGACTCGGCCGGCAGATCGACCCTGAAACCATGGAGATCGTGATCATTGACCAAACGGTCCCGCTAGGCTCGGCAGCCATGGCCGAAGACTTCCCCAGAGTAGAAGCGGCGTCCCCGCCGCTTTCTTCACGAGTCCCGCCAAGCTCGACAGCGATGACCGAAGACTACCCCTTTGTGGTGCGATGGCCTTGTGACGCGTCGGCTCGAGTTCCTGAGATGTGGAGCATGGGCATTGAGCAGGCGCGGGGTGAGATCGTGGCGCTTACCGCCGCGCACTGCACTCCCGGCGACGGCTGGGTAGCTGAAATCTTGCGGGCGCATCAAGCCGAATATGCCGCCATCGGCGGCGCCATTGAGATTCAGCCCTTGGCCTCAATCATCGATTGGGCCATCTATTTTTGCCGCTACAGTAGTTACATGACGCCGTTCACGGCGCGTACGGTGTCGGATCTGGCCGGCGATAATGTTTCGTACAAGCGCATCGCCCTGGCGAGCTGCGAACACATTCTGCGGAACGGCTTTTGGGAACCGTTCATCCACGCCGAGCTGAGAGATCATGGTTTTCAATTATTTCTCGATCCGGCGATTGTGGTTTTCCAAGGTCATTCGTTCGGGTTTCTCGGGTTTATGCGCCAGCGCTTTGATCACGGTCACAAGTACGGATCGCTGCGCGTCGCCACTCTCACCACGGGAAAACGCGCACGTTTGATTTTATTGTTTCCCGCGATTCCATTTCTATTGCTGTATCGTTGCGCGCGGCGGGTAATGAGCAAGAGACGCCATCGAATTAGATTGGTGGTGTCATTGCCGATATTACTCTTATTCTTCTTAAGCTGGTCACTGGGCGAGCTGATCGGTCACTGCACTGGTCAACCAGCCACGCCTTAGGGCACCCAGCCGAAACAGAACCGGGAGCGGTAGCAACCGGGTGAACACAGCATGGCTCATCGAGAGTGTGAATTCGGTACGATGTAAGCTCCGTAGGAGTCCCCCAGCGAGTCGCAACGACACGCAGAATAACGAGGAACCTTGGAAGTTTCTAAGGAGCCTGGAGTTTGGACATTTTGGAGTGGGCCGGTGCCGATCCTGCGAAGCAGGCGAACCATTAAATCGCACGCGCCCGACAGGGGCGCAAGGAGATTAGCCTGGGGCAAGCGCAGCGCTGCCCCAGGACTCATGGCCTCATCCACCTCGAGCGCCCCGGCAGGGGCGCTGAGAGGTGCTTGGCCTACCAAAGGCCCTAGCGCTGAAGATGAGAGGATAATGCAGCATCAAATAGGTCTATGGCCTCTCGGCGCCCCTGCCGGGGCGCCGGTGTTCTAGGGGACTCACCGACCTGGGGCGGCGCTCCGCTTGCCCCAGGCTAATGTCCCGGCGCCCCGCTGGGGCGCTCTGAAGATTGGACATTTCAAAGAGCAAGTATTTCCGGCCAATCACGATTGGTGGCGAGCTTTAAAATTTTTGCACGGACGATCATCACCACGGAGGGTAACTTAGCGATGACTGTGCGTTCTCAGCTAATCAGCGTAAAACAACGCTGAAGCCTTGTTTCCAGACGATCCTGGTGATTCTCGTGCAAAATTCAGGTATTAACATTCCGCCCCTACGGGGCAGATACTTAGTCCTGATCTGATGAGCATTTCCATCTAGTCGAGTACATCATATGGAAATCACACTCCCCATAGACCCGGTCGCTACCGCTCCCGGTTCTGTTCTTGAGCGCAAAAAGGCTACCTTGGGCATGGCACTATGAATAAACCAACTCTCTCCGTAGTGGTCGCTTCCGATCGGGCGGGTGGCCGGCTGCTCGAGTGCGTAGCGGCCTTGCTTGCCCAAGGTGGGCCAGACCCTATGCAAATCATTGTTGCGGATTGCTCCGGCGATGGCTTGGTTGGAGAGATCGGCAACCCGACCGGGGCCGTGGAAGTCGTGAGGTTTTCACAACGGGTCCCGTGGCCAACGCTCCTCGCCGCTGGTCTTCAGCGGGCGCGGGGCGATTTCGTGGCGATCTTGGAGGCGCGTTGCGTTCCACAGATCGGATGGGCCGGGGCGCTGCGGCACGCGCTTCGGCAAAGCAACACGGTCGTGGGGGGCGTCGTGGAATTCGAAGGCCGCGCCAAGCTGGTCGATTGGGCGGCGTACTTCTGCGACTACGGGCAGTTCATGAGGCCATGGCCGACCGGCACCGTTAGAGAACTGCCGGGGAACAATTGCGCGTTCCCACGCGTTCTACTGGAAAAATATCCGGAGTATACGCAACCCGGCTTTTGGAAAACTTTTTTTCTCTGGCAGGTGCAAGAACGGGAAGGCGTCCGTTTGCTGGCTGTTCCGGCCATGGCGGTTGGTTATCGGAGGGAATTCAGATCGTCGTTTGAGTTTCTGGCGCGCCGGTTTCATCATGCGCGTTGTTTCGGGGCTATGCGACGCGCTAGGCTTAGCTCGACGCAGCGCCGGCGTTATACGCTCCTGGCGCCGTTGCTGCCGCCATTGCTGCCGCCATTGCTCTTGTGGCGCACTTTTAGGAAAGTCTGGCCGAAAGCCCGGTATCGCCTCCGCTTGATCCGGTCGCTTCCGCTGATCGGATTGGCCGGCGTTGTATGGACGGCAGGAGAGTGGCTGGGCCACATGGTCGGCCCCGGGTCCAGTTGCCAAAAGGTTAAGTGATTCCAGAAATATTTATAGGCTCGATTGGTCTGGGCTAAGGGAAAGCTCTTTACCCCGCGGCCATCGAGTAAAAAACTTTACCAGCTTACCGTGAATGTCCGAGATTGATAGTAGTGGGCTCGCCCGTCGAACGATTGCGCCGGTTTGGTCGTTGACTCATTCTGGACGCGGTGCTTCTCGGATTTCGGTGGCGAAGATTCTTGGTGGGCCATCCAAAGCTGATCGCTCAGCGGGACCTACGTATCGCGGCTCGGGTCTCGCGCTCGATATCTTTACGCTGTTCCGCCTCGCGCTTATCGTACAACTTCTTTCCTTTGGCCAGACCAAGCTCGACCTTCACCAGGCCTTTCTTCAGATAAACTCTCAAGGGCACTAGGGTAAACCCTCGCTCGGCCACTTTTCCGATCAACCGGCTAATTTCCCGTTTATGCAGTAATAGTTTGCGCGTCCGAGTGGGTTCATGGTTTTCGCGATTGCCGTGCGTGTATGGGCTGATATGACAGTTCAGCAACCATATCTCCTCGCCTTTGACGGTGGCATAACTGTCTTTGAGATTGATGCGTCCGATACGGATCGACTTGACTTCCGTCCCTTGCAATACGATTCCGGCTTCAAATTTGTCCGAAATAGTGTAATTGTGAAAAGCCTTCTTATTGACCGTTATTACTTTCTCGCCTTCCATGGCCGTCGTCCTGCGTTATGCCTACCGCGTCCATACCACACAAGGCTCCACGGGACTCGGCGCCCCGGGCTCATGACCGAATAAACTGTGCGAGGGCCTCATGCCATGGGCGCAATAAAGCGATGCGTTCCAATTCCAGAACGTAGTTGCGCAGCACGGAGTTGGACGGTCGCGCGGTGGGCGTTGGGTATTCGTAGCTCTTGATCGGTTGAATATCAACCGTCATGCCGGCCAGCTCAACAATTCGCTGCGCAAACTCAAACCAAGAACAATGTCCTGAATTTGTAATGTGGTACGTCCCGTAGCGTTCCTTCTCAATGACCTCGGCAAGCTTTTCGGCCAAGTCGGAGGTCAAGGTTGGGGAGCCTACCTGGTCCTGTACAACTCGAAGTGGATTGCGCCCACTCTGCGCGGCTCGCCTGATGGCATCGACAAAATTTCCGCCATTCTTGCCGTAAAGCCATGAGCTGCGAACAATGTAGAAGCGAGTAAGCAACCCGGTCACCAACTGCTCGCCCCACCACTTTGACCGCCCGTAAATGTTGAGCGGGTTAGGCGTGTCCCATTCTACATAGGGCCCGGATTTTTGCCCGTTAAAAACATAATCCGTGCTGATATAAACCATCGCCGCCTGAATTTTGGCACAGGCCAACGCAACATTACGAGTTCCCAAGCTATTCACTTGGTAGGCGGGCTCGGGATTAAGCTCGCAGCCATCAACGTTGGCGTTGGCGGCGCTGTGAATAAGTAGATCGGGCCGCGCATCGGCGACCATCGCTAACGTCTTATCTATATCCGTAATGTCGAAGTCCGCCGATGAAAACCCAATCACAGTATGGCGCGGACTCAGGGATTCCACGAGGTCATGGCCCAGCATCCCGGTAGCGCCGGTCACGGCAATTCTCATAGCAACTCTATAACTCCTGAAGCGTCTGGCTGCGGTGGTCGTACATTTTTTCGTAATAGCGCATATACTCACCGCTGCGAATATGCTCAACCCAATCTTGGTTCTTAACGTACCAATCGATCGTCCGACGCATACCATCGGAGAACTGTACACGGGGTTGCCAGTTCAATTCGGAGCCGATCTTGGCGGCATCGATGGCGTATCGCCGATCGTGGCCGGGTCGATCTTGCACATGGCGGATTAAAGCCGCCGATTTCTTGAGCTGATCCAAGACCAAGTTAACGATTTCCAAATTGGTTTTCTCGTTGTTTCCGCCAATATTATAGATCTCGCCGGCCTTGCCATGGTGCAGAACTTTGTCGATCGCGGCGCAGTGATCTTCGACAAACAACCAGTCCCGCACATAGAGCCCATCACCGTATATCGGCAGCGGTTTTTCGCGCAAGGCGTTTGAAATAAGGAGTGGAATCAGCTTCTCCGGAAATTGATAAGGCCCATAGTTATTTGAACAACGAGTAATCACGGCCGGGAATTGATACGTATGATAGAAAGCTCTTACCAACAGATCGGCGCTGGTCTTACTGGCGGCATAAGGGCTATTCGGCGCTAACGGAGTTTGCTCGGTAAAGGCGCCTTGCGGCCCCAAGCTGCCGTATACTTCGTCGGTGCTTATCTGAACAAAACGCGCGACCTTATGTTTACGCGCGGCTTCGAGCAGCGTGTATGTTCCGGCTATGTTGGTTCGCAGAAAGGCCGAGGCGTCCAAGATGCTACGGTCCACGTGAGATTCGGCGGCAAAGTTAATCACGGCATCGAGGCCGCTCCCCATCAAGGTCTCTACGGTCTCCTGATCGCATATGTCACCCTGAACAAACCGGTGATGGGAATTGTTCGCCAGTCCTTTGAGATTTTCCAGATTTCCCGCGTAGGTGAGCAAATCAAGGTTAATCAGTGAATAGTTGGCGTAGCTATCCAGCATGTACCGGACAAAATTCGAGCCAATGAAGCCGGCGCCTCCGGTAACCAAAATGCGCATTCTGAGAATTCTCCTTAAAAGTGGTCAAAAAAATTTGGAAAGAGCTTGCGCGAATTCCTGCCGGCCGCCATTACAGTTGCAATAAACACCCATCAAGTCAAAGAGCCGAGAAGGCAAGAATCGCACTCTGAAGTACTGTTCCCGACTTCTCGGCTCATTAATCGCACAGGAGGGCTAAGGGCGGCAAAAGCCGGCCGGCGCCTTTAGCATATACCGTGTTGTTGCGCCACTAGGTTAGTGGCCCGAAGCAATGATTCGAAAGTTCCGGCATCGGTCCACCAGCCATGAATTATATTATAGCGCATGGTTCCTTGCTCAATGTAATGGTTATTAACATCCGTGATTTCCAACTCTCCGCGCGCAGAAGGTTTTAGGGTGCGAGTGATATCAAACACCGTGGGGTCGTACATGTAGACCCCAATAACGGCATAGTTGGATTGGGGCTGAGTCGGTTTCTCTTCGATTCGAATGATTCGTTCACCCGCGATAACGGGAACTCCGAATCGTTGCGGATCGGGCACTTCCTTTAGCAGAATACGGGCTCCGCCGCCTTGCCGCTTGAACTCATGTATGTACTCCTTGATAGAGTTTTCCAAGATATTATCGCCCAGGATGACACAAATGGGTTCCTTATCGGAGAAGAACTCGGCTAAGGAAAGGGCTTCCGCAATGCCGCCCTCACCCTCTTGATACGTATAATTGAGGTGCTGAAGGCCGAACTCTTTGCCATTGCCCAACAGCCGCAGAAAATCACCGGCATTGTTCCCCCCGGTTACAATTAATATGTCGGTTATACCTGCCTCGACCAAGGTCTCCAGGGGATAATAGACCATGGGCTTATCGTAAACGGGAAGTAAATGTTTATTAGTAATTTTTGTGAGGGGACGCATACGACTGCCGAGTCCCCCCGCCAAGATGACGCCTTTCATAAAGTCGACTCTCCAACTGGTCAAATCAAAGCCAATGAACTCGCGAGGCGAAACTCCACACGCACTCGAGGGGGCCACCCGTTTCTCTCCACGCCGTATTTTAAATGGAATTCTTGAATAAATCAACAGCCATGTCGTAACATGCCCATCTATGGTCCATCGATGAAGCGCCGGCGGCTGACGGTCAGCGCCGGCTTCCCGATTGCGCCTTGTGAGCTTTTTCGCGGCCCATATTTCTCGTCGCAAAGAGGCACAAGACTTAGATTGAGTCGTTGCCGAATTGGTTGCAAAAGCCAAGGTCCAACGATATAGTTAATTGGCCGGTGATCGCAGCGTTGCGACCAGCGCTTCAGAGACAAAGATAGACTTGTTCTACTGACGCGGTAGTCACAGGTTCCTATCGAGTCGCTTACCGGATCGACCGAATCGAATAGTTCACACCCAGACATCTGGAGGAATAGCATGTTCGCTATCATCATGGCGGGAGGATCCGGTACACGTTTCTGGCCGGCTAGCCGCGAGCATCTTCCCAAGCAATTCTTAAGGATTACCAGCGGGCGCACGCTTTTCGAAGAAACGCTCGACCGAATGCGACCGCTGATGCCCGACCAGAATATTTATGTGGTCGTCAACCGCGCACATGAAGAAATCACTCACCGGTTGGTGGGCCGGCGTCAGGCTCGCATATTGGTTGAGCCGGTCGGGCGCAACACCGCCGCTTGCATTGGTCTGGCCGCCCTGCATGTACCGGAAAATCAAAGAGACGAACCGATGGTGGTTCTCCCCTCGGATCATTTTATCGCCGATACGGACCAGTTTGTCCGCTCACTGAGCGTCGCCGCGGATCTGTCCCGCACAGGCGCCATTGTACTGCTGGGAATTCCACCCACACGACCCGAAACCGGCTATGGCTATATTGAAGTGGAAACCGGACCCGGCTATGCCGGTGTTGATACCAGTCGACGAATGAAACAGTTTGTTGAAAAGCCCGACCCAGAAACGGCCTTGAGCTATTTGTCCACCGGCCGGCACCTTTGGAACGCCGGCATATTTATTTCTAATGCAAGAACCCTCCTTATTGAAATTGAGCGTTGCATGCCGGCGCTTCATGACGGTTTACGCGAACTGGCCAAGTCCATTGGTCAAGAGAGCTACGCCGCCGCGGTTGCCGAAATATACAGCGGATTGGAATCCATCTCGATCGATTACGGAATCATGGAGAAGACCTGCGCGCCGATTTATGTGTTGCCGGGAAATTTTGGTTGGAGCGATATCGGCAGTTGGCAAGCGCTTTATGATCTGCGCCGTGACCAAGCCGATACGCGGGGTAACCTTTTGCCGGAAGGCGCCGTAACGCTGCACGCCGAGGGTAATCTGGTTTTTTCGGACACCCGGCGGCTGGTGGCTTTGCTGGGTGTGCAGCGCCTCGTCATCGTCGACACACCGGACGCGCTCCTGGTCGCCGACCTAAACCGTTCGCAGGATGTTAAGAAGCTGACGGAGATACTCAAGGAAAAAGGTCGCCGGGATATTTGTTGATGGGTGCTGGCCTTGATCGTCTCCATCGCAACCGCTGCGGTATCTCCGTGAGACGAAGCATGGCCTCAATACAGCATGAAAATTTGGGGGTAGGCCCGTCGCGCGGTCGCCGGGTAAGGGGTCCTGCAACCCATTAAGGCCTATCAGGCTCGGTGGCAGGGCCAACAAAGCCTGTTCAACACCTCGCTACTTTCTTAACCCCACACATTCTGAATCGTCATCTTCGACAGACACCTAATATTTTTTGTAACCGTTCACGGGGGCCGGGGATCTGGGATTTGGAACCTGACCCCTAGCTGCTAACCCCCGCTGCCTAACCCCCGATCCCCGTGAATAGGCACTATTTTTTAATTGAAGGCAACCGCCGCTGCTCCTGCCACTATTCTCCCTTGCCGCGGTAAACTATGCTGAGTAGTTACTTTGTTGCTTGACTTCCCGCAGATTTGTGGTAGCATTCAGGTTTACAAAAAGGCCGGCACGAGGTGTAAGTACTGTCGAACCTTCGGTAGCATGTCTGCTTTCCATAAATGTAGGAATTTCGAGGGAATATGCGCATAGTGGTTTTGGGCGGTTGTGGGGCCATGGGCATGGAAACCGTCCGCGATCTGGTTCAAACAAGCTCGTTTGAAGAAATCGCCATCGTCGATCTGAATCTGGAGCGGTTGCAGGCCATGATCCAGCACTTGCGGGACCGACGCCTAAAGCCCGTCGCTCTGGACATCAGACATGCCTCCGACCTAATCCAGCAAATGAAAGGGGCCGCGGTGGTCGCCAATTGCACACCGTATCATTTTGGCGTCATAGCTACCGAAGCGGCCATTGCGGCGAAAGTGAACTATTTGGACTTAGGTGGCCTGTACAACACCCCCAAACAACTGACTTTGGATGAAAAGGCCAAGCGCGCGGGCGTCACTATTGTGTTAGGCTGCGGGGCAACCCCGGGCGTCACCAATCTGATGGCTCGGCAGGCGGCTAATGAGCTTGATCGCGTCGATGAGGTCCATATTGCGTTTGCCTCGTTTCGCGATCTCGCGCCATCGCCTGGTCTTCTGGATACCATTTTGGACGAGTTCAGCCCGGACACCATTCGCATGTTTTTCCGCCAAGGAAAATTTGTCGAGGTGCCCGCCTTTTCCGGCGCCAAGGATATATCGTTTGCCAAGCCGGTGGGCCGGCAAACCACCTACTACGTTCCCCACTCCGAGGTCCATACCATACCACGTTTCATCAAAGGCGTTAAAGTCGTTGATGTGCGAGGAACGTGGCGCCCGGATATCATGGAGGCGCTGAAGGTCTTCGCTCGTTTCAATTTGTTGCGTAACGAGCCTATACCGATACGGGGCGTCGAGGTAGGTCCCCGCGAGTTTCTCCGCACGCATTTCCTAAGGTCGAACGGCATCGATGAAAAAGGCGAATGGGCCTTTTATCTCAACGTCGAGGTTCTCGGGAAGAAATCGGGCAAACGCCGGGAGATCGTCCTGAAGAGTTCACATCCGCCAATGAAGGTATGGGGCCGCAGCGCCACCGCGCGTATGACCGGCATTTCCGCCTCGATTAGCGCGCAAACCTTGGCACGCGGCGACATATCGGTCAAAGGGGTCGTGGCGCCGGAAGCCTGCTTTGAACCGGATCAATTCTTCGCCGATTTGCAGCGGCGAGGCATTAAAGTTGTCAAGACCAGCTAAACGGACACCACCTCTGGAAACGTATTGAGACGCTATCTGATAGAGATCGGGTAATTGATCTCGCGTCGATACGGCCACTCTGTGAGTCATGGTAAACAGCGAATGAACCACTACCGACTGAAAGTCGCGGTTCCGACTGAAGTCGGCGGAAAGTAACACGCTGAAGAGCGTGCTCAATGGTGACGACTGAAACTCGCCATAGCCCCGTAGGGGCGGAATGTTTATAGCCAACCACGTCCCCGCAGATTCAAGCTCCGTTAGGAGCGGCATGGTTTAGACATGCCGCTCCTAACGGAGCTCAAAGCTGAGAGGCAGCCATGACTATAAACATATCGCCCCGCTGGGGCTAACATGTGAATACATGGTTTCGATAGCGGTAGTCTCATGCAGACGCGCCGGCTCCCGCGGATACTTGACATGATGCGGCATCTCTGCGTATGATGATGACGCTGTGATTAAGATAGATAGAACGTAACGAACCTTATCATTAGATAATGAAAATGGCAGCCACCAATGCCATCCATATGGACCTCCTGACAGATCTGCGCTACTTGGATTTGGTTGACCAGGTAAGCCATTCCGTTACGAAGGTCATGGGATTTGATGAAGATCGGATTTATTGGATAGGTATGTCTGTGCGCGAGGGCGTCATTAATGCGATGCTTCACGGCAATCAGATGGACATCGGCAAGCGAGTTGTCGTTCGCTTTGAAATGGCCCCATCGAGTTTGGCTGTGAGTATACATGACCAGGGGCGTGGATTTGATCCGGCTTGCGTACCAAACCCGGTGGCTCCGGAAAATCTGCTGAAGCCCTGCGGGCGCGGGTTGTTTTGCATAAAGTCCTTCATGGATGATGTCAGCTTCAACCGGCAGCCCGACGGCATGGAAATCCGTCTGCTGAAGCGGTTAGCTTCCGAATAGAGGAGACTTATATGAAAATTTCGACGAGAAATGTGGGCGACGTGAAAATTTTGGATGTTTCCGGCAAGATTACCTTGGGGGAAGACACCGCCGAGTTGCGCAACGAGGTTAAGACTCTTTTGAAGAACGGCCAAAAGAAAATCGTCCTCAATTTGGCAGATGTGAATTACATCGACAGCTCCGGTCTGGGCGAGTTGGTAAGTTGCCACGTTACGGCAGATAGCCAGGGCGCCAAGCTAAAGCTGCTTAACCTCACCAAGAAATTGCGAGAGTTGATGGCCATTACTAAGTTGTTGACCGTCTTTGAGACCTATGAAGACGAAGCGTCCGCCCTTGCCAGTTTTAAGTAGGGTCTGATTTTTCGGACCGCCGCCCGCCGGGAATTGATCGTGAAGAGTGAGAGCGACCCGCCAGCGGCGCCGTCTGAAATTGAATTACTCGGTTTTTCGGCCGCGGTCCCATTGATACGGAAACCAATACGGTTTCGCTTCCAGCCGATAATCCAAGTGCACATGCTTGGTGTCGCGAAATTCTTCAAGCCCCTCGGACCCCAGCTCGCGTCCGATGCCGCTACGGCGCATGCCGCCAAAGGGACCGGCATCGTTATCGGTAAGCGGATCGTTGATCCAAAAAGTCCCGGCCTTAATATTTTCCATGGCCAGCATGGCATATTCCAAATTGTTGGTAAGTATGCTGGCGCCTAAGCCATATTCAGAGGCATCGGCCAAGGCAATCGCTTGTTCAATTCCGTCGACAACCATGATGGGCGCGATCGGACCGAAGGTCTCTTCGCGCATCAAGCGCATCGAATGATCCACGTTGGTCACCACCGTCGGCTCAAAGAAATAGCCTTTGGGGAGATAATTGGGGCGGTGTCCGCCGGTCGCCACTTTAGCGCCGGCCGCAGTTACTTCTTCCAGCAACCGCTCAATTTTTTCGCGATGACTGTTGCGAATCAAGGGGCCCAGATCCACGTCTGGACCCATGGGATTACCCAGCCGCAGGCGGCGCGTCAACTCGATGAAGCGGGCAATAAAGCGATCCGCGATATTACGGAAAACGTAAAAACGCTCTCCCGAGGTACAAACTTGCCCCATGTTAAGAAAGGCCGCCCAAACCGCGGCGCGCGCCGCGACGTCAACGTCGACGTCGTCACAAACAATGAAGGGATCGTTGCCGCCCAGCTCCAAATGAACCCGCTTAATGCGCTCTCCCGCGGCGCGCGCAACGAGACGGCCCGTAGCCAAGCTGCCGGTAAACGCCACCATGTCCGTTCGCGCATGCGTTACCAGCAGCTCGCCGCAATCCGGTCCAAAGCCGGTGACAATGTTAAGCACGCCCGGCGGCAACACCCGAAAGGCTTCCACTAATTGCAGGGTCGAAAGCGGGGTCATCTCGGAAGGCTTGATAACCACCGTGTTGCCGGCAGCCAGCGCGGGAGCCACTTTCCAGGCCATGAGCAATAGCGGATAATTCCAGGGAACGATGCAGGCCACTACGCCATAGGGCTCCTTCGTCACGAAGTTGATTTGGCGCCGCTGCACCGGTGATATGACACGGCCGGAAGCGTCACGTCCCAACTCGGCATAATAATCAAAAGCCGCCGCTACCCATTCAACTTCATCGCGGTTTTCAATAAGCGGTTTTCCTCCCTCACAGGTCAGGGTCACGGACAACTCGGCCCGCCGCTGTCGAATGATTTGGGCAATTTGGTGCAGTAGTTCGGCGCGCTCAATCCCGGGCATGAAGCGCCACTCACGCCGAGCTTGCCACGCGGCGCTGACCGCCTGGTCTACGTCCTCGCGGCCGCCGCGGGGAACCGTGTCAATGATCTCTTCCGTGGCCGGATTTTCCACTGGAAAAACCTGACGTGAGACGCTATCCACGTATTCGTTATTGATCCACATTTTGGCCATAAGCAGGTCTCCTTTTTTAAGTCTCCTATCCTACCATAACGGGCACAGTGTGGCTACCGGCAATAGGCGGGAACCTTTCCTTGGCCCTTAGTGTCTAATCTCTCGTGGATATTGGATATGGCTGGAATTGTCGCGGGTACGCCGATACCCTATAATAACCTTGTCACGCGGTAAGCTCGGTAGGTTCTGAAGGAGTCCCCCAGCGTGTCGTAAACGACACGCAGAACAACGATGAAACTGGGGAAGTTTCTAAGGACCCCCCAGCGTGTCGTAACGACACGCAGAATAAGGAAGAAATTGGGGAAGTTTCTAAGGAGCCTGGAGTTTGGACATTTTGGCGCGGGCCGGCGCCAATGCTGCGAAGCAGGCGAACCATAAAGTCGCACGCGCCCCGCAGGGGCGCAAGGAGGTTAGCCTGGGGCAAGCGCAGCGCTGCCCCAGGACTCATGGCCTCATCCACCACGAGCGCCCCGGCAGGGGCGCTGAGAGGTGCTTGGCCTACCAGAGGCCCTAACGCTGAAGATGAGATGATAATGCAGCATCAAATGAGTAGATGACCTCTCGGCACCCCTGCCGGGGTGCCGGTGTTCTAGGGGACTCGCCGACCTGGGGCGGCGCTCCGCTTGCCCCAGGCTAATGTCCCGGCGCCCCGCTGGGGCGCTCTGGAGATTGGACATTTCAAAGAGCAAGTATTACCAGCCAATCACGATTGTAGGAGAACTTTAACGACACGCAGAATAAAGAAGAAACAGGGAAGTTTCTAAGGAGTCCCCCAGCTTGTCGTAAAACGACACGCAGAATAACGATGAAACTGGGGAAGTTTCTAAGGAGCCTAAACGTATACATCATGAGGCCCCCTTCGAAGGGGCGCAATAGCCGGTAGATTTTTCCCAAAGGGAAAGGGCCATGTACGGACATGAGATTACACTGGCCGAAAACAGCGGCAACGCAAAACACGACGACGTCGATATCTCGTTAGTTGCCCGCTTCCAGGCTGGGGATACAACGGCCTTCGAAGATATCTTCACACTGTATAAGGACACGGTTTTTCGATTAGCCTTTCGACTGCTCGGCGACCGCGAAGAAGCTCTGGATCTGTCGCAGGACGTATTCCTAACACTCTATAAAGAACTCCGGCGATTTCGTCGCTCTTCCCGATTCAAGACCTGGATTTACCGAATTGTGGTAAACCGAGCCCTCAATCGGCTGCGCTTATGGAAGCGGCAACGGCGCCACCAGACGATTTCTTTGGATGCCTTGCCCAAATATCATAAAGGAGAGTCGATAGGGGCTTCGCTGCCGGCCGCGGATCGTAGTCCTTATGAAACACTTTATGGGCAAGACGTGGCACGGCGCATCCATCAGGCACTGGCCTTGCTACCGATGGATCAGCGGGCGGCTATCATCATGCGGGATATGGAAGGATTTTCCTATGAGGAGATCGCTGAGGCCCTGGAAATAAATTTAGGCACGGTTAAGTCCCGCATCGCCCGCGGGCGAGAGGAGCTGCGTCGACACCTGCATGATGTGCTGAGAACGGCATGTCCGCTCTAAAGGGGAGATGGCTATTATGGATTGCAAATCAATTGAGGCATGGATCTGCGATATTCTGGATGGCTCGCTGGCTGAGCGAGATGCACGGATGGTCAATGATCATTTGGCGACTTGCGCGGCGTGCCGGTATCGTATTCAAGAAAATCGTAGGCTTTCCGATCTTCTGGGCAGCGTTCCGTCGATGTCGCCGCCACCCTATTTTGAAAGACTCGTTATGCGGGGGATCGAACGCCGGTATCGCCGCTCCTGGCGCGAGACGTTGCAATCTTTTTACGAAGATATGGTCCATCCGCTGCGCATGCTGGACCGGCGAGACCTACTCATCGGTCTCGTGTCTTTACCGATTGCGCTCGGCTTGTTTCTCGCCATTTTTTGCCACATACAGCTTTCCATATTTAATTCTCAGCAAGTCGGCTTGCTAACCTTCGTTTCGGACAAGCCATTGGTGGCGATTCCTTCGGGAGAGGCCAGATCGGAAGAGGGGAATGATGCAGTCACACCAGTAGGAATCAGTAGTCCAGCGTTGATCCGCTTCGTCGAATCGGCGGCAAAAACCGAGGCGAAGGGCGACGATCTTCTGGTGATGGTCTATGTGAATCAGTATGGCACGGGCAGTATCGAGCAAGTGATTGAATACCCCAATGACCACTCGATTTTGAATAAGTTAAACACGCTCATAGCCTCGGCAAAATTCCGCCCCGCCCGGCGGAACGGCAAGCGTGTGGATTCCTATTTTCTCCTAGCGCTTAACCAAGTTCACGTTTTAGGGTAGCTACGCCGCGCATGCGTTCGCCTATTAGAGAAAAGAGCGATAGCAATACGACGTGGAGAATTTCACACGAGGCTGTTCTTCAAAGCATTGACACCATCGCTTTATATGACCAGTACACATTTAACCTGAAGTACCTGGAAGAAACGCCGCTCCCAAAAAATTTGTCGTAACCGTTCACGGGGTATTGGGCAGCAAAGAGGGGGCGGCTTGACCCTTACGCGCCGCTTGGCATGCTTGCGTCAGATACTCCAGCACATTGCGCTTTTGTAACCGCAGCGTCATAATCACCGTCAGCATGCGCGCCA
>JACOSC010000221.1 GCA_016179055.1 Acidobacteriota bacterium | reverse complement strand
ACAGTCATCGCTAAGTTACCCTCCGTGGTGATGATCGTCCGTGCAAAAATTTTTTTGCACGGATCCGCGCGAACAAGCAGAGCCGGACAAAAATGGATCATTTGTTAGAGAAACCTCCTTGTCGTGCAAAATTCAGGTATAAACATGCTGCCCCTACGGGGCTGAGAGGCATGCCTGAATAGTTTCTTAAAAAGTTGATGTCAATGAGTAAATTTTTTGTGTGAGTGCGTTTTGGTCGTTTAACGCCACTGCTGACCGCGAGGCGTCGTCCAGCGGGCCGCCAGCGTTCTTCATCTTTTCAATGTCGATAGAGCCGTGCCAAGTACGTATGAAACGGACGCTGCGTTAGAATTCTATGCGCTCGATCTGCGCGTTTATCGCAAGTTCCAGCGCGGCCTTTTTCTTGTGCAAATCCGCGACTCGGTCGCGCAAGGTCGCCAGTTGACCTTCCTGGCCGGCCAGTTTCTTGGCATAGTCTTGCACTTGTTGCTGCTGGCCGCTTACGGCGTTGAGGCTGCTGATATTCTGACGAAGACGGTCTTGGTCTTGAATCAATCGGTTGCTCTCCGCTTCGCTGCGCTTAATGTCGTTATCCGTATTGGCCACTTGGCGCTTGAGGTCCAGGAGTTGCTCCAATGACTTGCGTGCCGACTCGCTCAAAGCTTGGTTACGAACATATGTGAACAGCATGTCCGGCGTTAGATTAGCCACCATGAAGGAGCTATCCTCCAATCGCTCTTCGGTCACCGGAAATTTCTGGGTAGCGCCCGGGGCGAGTTTTACTTCGAAGCGATAGCCGTGGCTGGTGGTTTCGGTCGGCTTACGATTCAGCAGCGTGAACTGCGGACGAGCCGTATGCTCAATGACGAGGGTTTTGGCTTTCTCATCAACATTCTTAATGGTGTAGGTCTTAGTCTCCACGATGGCGGCGCGCGTGGTAAGTACGCCTCGTCGCATTTTAAGCTCGCGGATCATGTCGCTGCGCGACTCAAACTGAGTGGTGATGCGGGTTCCTAGATCGACGGCATAGCTGACCAATCTTTTGTCTCCACTTTTTACGGTTTCCATCAGGGCTTCGCCGCCGTAGGCGCCGCTGTCATAGATAGTGAGTGGACCGCCGTCCAGCGTCTTGCCGGACCCATTGGTAATCTCGACGGCATTCATCGGATGTGCGGAGGCGGGGTCAGAGTAAATCAACAGCTTGCGCGCACTGGTTTTCTGTTGCAGAAACGGCAGCATCGCCGACTCGTTCTTTCGTATGCTGATCGGTCCTGGCATTTGGTATTCAAACAGCTCGCCCAGCGTGCGAGCCGTAGCGGCTGCCCCAATCGAGCTGGCAAATCCTTCCCGTTCCGCGCGTGCGTCCTCGGCCGCGAATAGCCCGCCCGCCACCATACCTGAGGGTGTTGCGGGCAGGTCACTTCGGGCTTTCGACCGAGCCGCGAAGTCGACCGCCCTCTGGGCGGCGTACCTGGCATCCTTTTTTTGCTCATCGACGGCGCCTTCGTGGAGAACGGGTGCCATCGCCCTCTCCTCCGCAAGTTCCGCCACTGGCCGCGTAATGTAACGAGGATCATAGAGCCGGCTGATAAATGATATGGGCCGTCCGGAGACCAGGGAAAGCTGCACGTCTTTCCAATCTTCGCCGGTCGTATTATCAATGATGGCCCAGCCCTCCAGCAGCGGCTGCGGGTCTTGTTCGAAGATCAGCCGGTAGCTCGATTTCCAAACCGGCATCGGAATCATGTAGCCGGCAAACACTTGGCGACTCTGGCCGGCGTTCGAATCAATATAAACGCTGCGTTTTTCCCGAGAACGTGACTGTGCCAGCGCCGCCAGATAATCTTTAAATTGTCCTTGCAGTGTAGGATCGACGAATCGCAAGCCGGCCGCCGCGGCCAGGTCAAAATTACGAATTTCCCCGGAGTCGAGCAAAAGCGTGATCTGCTCGCGCTCGGGTTGCTTCTCCTCGCCGCGCAGAGTGCGGCCGCCGACGATGGCCCCGGCGATGGTTTCCAGGCCGAATTTCATTTCCAGACGCGCCCCTTTGAGCTGATCCAGCACGGCGCTGAGCGGCTGCTTGTCGCCGATACGGAAGGGGAACTCCTCCAACTTGCGCTCCAGCGGCTCGCTGGAATCGTAGCGGACGCCGGAGATTTTCCCGCCCCCCTTATCCGTAATGGTCAGCGACTTCAAGATGTCGTTCATTTCGGCGGATTTAAAATCGAGGCGAGCCGACTCACCCGGTCCCAGCCGGCCGGACCGCTCAAAATATCCCACGCCATGTTTGTAGAGCACGATTTTTCGCACCGGCAGTTCGGCGGCCGTCAGTAAGGTCGTGACGAGTATAACCAGTATAAAAGTGATATATGTTTTTTTCATAAGATTGATCCCAATTTACGATGATGATTCAAAACACGTACACCCGTGAGGCAATTTAGCAGATTTTCAAATCAAATGCCACATTCGTGGTCGGAATCGCCGACTTAGTGTTGGATTTTTGACCAATAATACTCGAAGGTGAAGATGGGACTGTTGAGCTCGGAGTGACATTTCTGACAGCTTTCTTTTCCCGCCCGCAGGGGAGCGCCGGCGCCTTTGCCCGTCGTCATGAGCTCGATGTGCTTACGGCCGGGACCGTGACAGCTCTCGCAACCCACATGCTCGGCAAAATAGCCGGCGTCGCGCTTGCGATAGCCGGTGACGTGACACGCCACGCAGTCGATCCTAGTCGTGGCCTCTCGCTCTTTGAGGATATCAAACGCGTGACTGTGCCGGCTGGCTTCCCATATTTCGTACTCCCTGGCATGGCACGTCTTGCAAGCGAGCGAATTGGCGAAGTCATCCAGCGCGCCCAGCCGGTGCGGCGATAGGGTGATGGTCCGTCGCGCGGTTTCTCCAACTTCTTTTACCAATTTCAATACCGCAGCATCGGCAGCAATCGCATGGGTGAGCGGAAGTAACTCCGCCTCAAATTCAAACGTCGGGCCGTTGCGCCTAAGATCGGCCCTGCCGATCAGGCTGCCGTACTGTCCCGACGCCGGCGCAATGAAGGCGTTGGTGCTTGGAGCAAATTTGAGGTCCTTGGCGGAAAGAATCACATGCGCCTCACGGGAGTTCCGCGCCACCGCCACTGCTTCATTAACCGTGAAGTCGCCGAGAATGCAGACGAGGTCCGGTTTCTCCTTGGCCAACAAGGGCTGCAGTCTCTTGAGCGCTTCTTCGGTGGGAAGAAGCTGGACGCCTTCGCCGGCCGGTCCTTTCGCCGACAAGCCGATACAGGCTATTTTAAAATCCCCCTTGGTGATCACTCGCCATGGACTAAACAGAAGCCGACCCGCGGCATCGCCTATATTGGCGGAGACCAACGGCAAGCCGGAATCGCGGAGTTTGCGCAGCTCGGCGACGGAATAGCCGGCTTCAACCGAGCCCACGTTGATGGCGTCGTAACCCAGCGCTTGATAGCCCCGAATGGTTTGCGGGCCATGAATGTCGGCCCACGGATCATCGGACTTGGGCAAAAAGTTGCCGCAGTCTACCTTAAGGGTGGCGAGGTTAGGCTTCTGCCGTTCGTGGAAGACCGTGGCCATACGAGGGAGGCCGCCCTTCTGCTCCGGTGAGCATCCGCACAATTCGGCATTCCCTAAAATGTCGCGTGTGTATAAGATCTGCAGGAACTGGTTCTTGACTTTCCGACCGGCTTGCGTCGGCTCATCGCCACCAAATCTTGTCGCCGCCGTCCCCATACAAAAGGCGAGACCAAGAATCACCGCCAACCTTCGCTGCATAGGTAAAGTCCGCGTTCATTTCCGGCTGGATTCAACCGCCGGCTTGTCCGAGTTTTTTTTCAATAGATAATTGATAACCGCATGCACGGAATTCGAGTCGCTGCCACTCACGCGATATTTGTTGATCAGCAGCGTGGGCGTCGAGCGAACTCCGAATTTAGTCCCGTCCTGAATATCCTGATGGACTTGTTTGCGCGTCTCGGAGGCGCGCAGGCATTGGCCAAAAATTTTCCCGTCCTGCCCAAGACTTTCGGCATACTTGATCAAACTCGCCGTTTCCAGATTCTTGGCATTGGCGAAGAGCTGGTCGTGATAGGACCAGAAGATTCCGGCCTTCGCCGCGCACTCGGCGGCCATGGCTGCTCCTTCCGCATTAGGGTGCAAGCCGGTCAACGGATAATTGCGAAAGACCAAGCGAGCCTGGCCGGGTTTTATATACCTTTCTGTGATCTTGGGCAGCGTATTTCGCACGAACTCGCCGCACGCCGGGCACTCAAAATCCGAAAATTCCGTGATGGTGATCGGCGCCTTCGCATTTCCTTTAACCGGATAATTCCCGGCCGGCGGAGCGTCCAGGAATTCTACGATGCCGGTATAGCCGGAGGGCTTCAAGACGAAGGCGCCGTTGCGTCTTTCCAACTCGTCTTGGAACTGCGAGAACTTGTTGCTTATCTCAATTTCTCGGCCAAAAAGCACGGCAGGCAGCCATCGGGCGCCTGAGGCCTTCATGAGCTTTTGCCCTTCTGATGAGCTGTGAGAGATCAACGAGAACTCGCTTTCCGGAAAGAAATACGTATTCAGGTACGCGTAAAACTTATGCGGGTCATCCAGTGGAAACTGGCTATTGTATACGATCTGGATCTTGATCGGCGATCGTGTGCTGGCTTGCAAGACGCGATCAATGATGGGTCGGAAGGCGCTAAATCCGGCGACGCCTTCGATGTACTCGCCGTGAACATAGAAGACGGGTGTGCCGCGTAGTCCAACGTTACCGGCCTCCTTGAGATCCGCTTCCACGAAGGGACGTTTCTTTCCCTTGGCGAGACACTCTGAAAAAGAGGCTGTGTTCATACGCAACTGCGAAGCCAGGCCAATTAGCACCTGCTGGTCGCCGGAAAAGTTGCCGGATGCCAGAGCTTCCACATAATCCCATTGCCGAAACTGGTCGCCGGCGCAATAAACCGCCTCGGCCAACGTCTCCCCAGCCGAGCGGGGACGCGGCGCGTGTCGAAGCACAAACTCCACGCGGTCGGCGTAAGTCTGCTTGATCGCGCGATACGTGGACTGGAAAAACCGTTTGGTATAACTGTCGCTGAGATCGATAAACGCGATAATCTTTACGCGGCGGATGGCCCCGCTTTGGGCCAGTAGCCTTTCGCCATCGCCCGCCCAAAGCAGTGTTGCGATGATAAATGCCAATCCGCTTACAAAAACCGGTCTCAAGCGCTTCACGATTCCTCCGAATAGGCCAGCCTAAGAGTGAACACTCTTCATTAAGTGCCATTCAGGTACTGGACCCGGACGCAAACCTTAGATTATTCGTAACTGTTCACGGAGGTCGCCGTCCGGTCCCCGAAGGGGACTTTGTTAATAGCCGTGGGTGGCGCCCCGCGCCACCCACGGAATGCAATCACACCCGGCCGGACCCTGAAAGGGTCCACGTAGGGTCCTGTGTGGGTGGGCGACCGCGACCCTTTCAGGGTCGGCCCGCGCGGGGGTTCCGGTCCGGGGGTGGCGAAACGCCACCCCCGGCTATTACCAGTGTCCCCTACGGGGACCAAGCGCCGTAAGGCCACCTTTTGTCGATAGGCTCATCAGCGGATCTCCGTGAACAGTTACGATTATTCCAACCTGTATAATAATAAATCTTCGTACTCTAAGAGACTACAACATTATAGTTGAGTAGCTAAATGATAACCATCAACCGCGCGATCGATCTTGATCGCTATAGACGCACGCAGCCCGCTCATGGGCTGCGCCGGGGCTACTGATAAGTTTAAATCATAAGGGTTCTGTTACGGTGATGCAAGCCAAAATTCTTCAGCGGCAATTCAGACCATAGGATGCGTCGGTGGCGGGTTCCGGTAGGGTGGAGCCACATGAAATCGTCTACGGAATAGTAGGCGTTGGCATCGTTGGTCCTGTGAATTGGGATGATTGTGTAGGTGGCCGAGACCGCGCCGAAATGGGAGTGTATGCAGATCCTGGCAAGGCTTTATGGCGGGCCGTAAATCAATGGGCGGGAGGGGCACTTGAAAGAATTACCGCGAGACAACATTGCATCACACCTTACCCTGGCTGTTGGCGATCAACAACATCATCTCGCGGATAGTCAACTCTTACCTTACAGATTGCGGCGGCGGCCGAGCGGGTTATCCCGCAGGGCCGGCCGCGCCGTGTACATGAGGAGGTATATGGTTTATTGTCGTTAACAATAAAATTTAATTCTGCATTGTCTAACTCATGGCTGTAGCAATTTGCAATTTGAGGGCCAGATGGTGAAGAGAGCAGGGCGTCTCACTAACTGCTTGCCAAACGGAGGCTAGGCTTTTCCGACCCATAGAGTCAAGATTTGGGCAGCAACTGGATTAGGAAAACTTTTTCGTAAAAAAGGAAAAGTTTTTCACAACCGGGCACGGGCAAGGGCCAGACGGCTCGTGCCGGCACTCCGCCATAGCCCGAATCTGGTTCGCGTAGCTCTGAAGGAGCGGGCTATAATAGCCAGGGGCAAGCGCAGCGGCGCCCCTGGTATGTATGATTATATAAGTTATAAGCCCTGAAAGGGCGGGATACCCTTCGACTCGATAAATACGTATGGAAGACAACGATGGCGGCCTGGGAATTGATCTCCATTAGTGCGCCCTTTCAGGGCTAGCGTGCTGGGGACGCTTGCTTTCCAGGGGCTGCGCTTCGCTTGCCCCTGGCTATTACATCTCGCTCCTTCGGAGCTTTGGATTGTAAGCGGCACCCCACTACCTACCATATGTCCTAACTCCATGACACCGCGGGTCTGGAGTTTGGCATCCACGCGTTTCTTATGATCGAACTTCAGGATTCGCTATTTATTCATTGCTTTCTAGAATTCACTGATAGTAAAATGGGGAAGTCGAGCCGGTCTTTGGAAGGGGCCGAAGCCGGGCTTGATAAGCTATTGGTAATTAATAAGCCTGGTAATAGGTACGTAAATTTTCAATCCCCATAGTAACCGCTAAACATTAAAGCACGTGGTGAAAATGCGGCTGGCGGAAGAATAACGGTTTGCCGGGCCGACGCGTCGAACCCGGGGCATTGACGTTGCGAAGTTGCGGGTCGCTGGGCACGGAGTCTCTGCTTTTTCGCCGTCTCGACCGTTAGTCTCACACAGCGACGTGCAAAGAAATTCAAATGTTTTTTAGCTAGCACTTAATGTCTGTTTAAGCAGTTAAGAAGATCGTTCAAGGTCGCAACCAGCATTCTGGAGGAATTAATGATGATCAACAAGAATAAAACCGGTACACGGTTCAGAGAGCGAGTCGCCGGGGTAGCCAGTGTTCTCCTAGGCTTCGCTTTTTTCACGGGAGCAATGGCCAGGCCGGCCGGCCCGGAAAATGATTTGGATTTGATCAAAGCCAAGGGCCGAGTGATTGCCGAGGGAACTAATAAGGATTCAAGCGGACCGCTCGCCGTCAAGAGTTATCGGGTGGAGAAAATAGATCTAACGCAGCCCATGGACACTGAAATCAACGGGCAGATCAAACGGGTCGATAAGGCCTATCGCGTGACGGTCAACGGAGGCCCATTTCCCTATCGAGCCTTGGTGAGCATTATGTGCGTGGACGGTGTTTCCATTCCGGCCGTAATCAGCAGCGACCTGAACTCTCTGGTAGGCGTTACCTTCGATGAATCGCGGCTAAAAAACGGCGCAACGATGGCGGTCGGATATGGCAGTGCGGACGCCTCCTGCGACGCGTCCCTGGATATGTATTCGATCCTTCCTGAAAAAATAAAGCTCGGCGAGAGCCGGTAAGGCGAGAGGTGACTATGCGAAAATTGAATGTTAAAGCGTACATCTTTTTTATGCTGACGGTTTCGTGTTGTTTTTTGGTTGGCGCCGGCGCGGTCGAACCGGACCGTCTTCTGGCTTCGGACGCCGATCCCACAGGACTTTTCGGACCTATTCCTGATCCCGCTCTGCTGGGTCCTTTCGAAGTGACCCGCGAAGAGTACACGTTGTCCAACGTCCAGCTTAGCGGTCCCCGGCGGGTCGGAACCGGTGATTTCGTGTTGACCAGCGAGGTGATTGGCTCTGTGCATGCGCCCACCGATTTATCCGCCGGTCCTCTCCCTGTTGTAGTTTTCCTGCACGGACGTTTCTGCACGTGCCGAGTTATCAGTTGCACGCGCTGGCCTTGTCCGGAAAACGAGTACTGGAGCTACAAAGGTTACGATTATGTATCGGAGATATTGGCCAGTTGGGGCTATATCGTCATTTCCGTGAGCGCCAATGCCATTAACTCGACCGATGATACCTGGCGCGATCTCGGCGGCAATGAACGCGCGCAACTGGTCTTGCATCACCTGGACCAATGGAAAGAGTTCAATACCACGGGCGGCGAGCCCTTCGGCGATCGCTTCATCGGCAAGCTGAACTTGGACAATATCGGATTGATGGGACACTCGCGCGGGGGCGAGGGTGTCACACGCGTTTGGTTCTGCAACCAAAATCCTGACGCCTGCAATCTCCAGCGAGACAACACGTTTACTTTCAGCGCGGTGCTCACGCTGGCGCCGACGACTAATTTTTATCGTACCATCGTAACCAACGTGCCGTACGGCACGATCCTGCCCTATTGCGATGGCGACGTATTTACGCTTAATGGCGAGCGCAATTACGACGACGCGCGTTATGCCTTGGCCGACGATCCCACGGCGAAACAGCATGTGCTGGTCATGGGCGCCAATCATGACGGCTACAATCGCATATGGGAATTCAACGATGATTGGACCGCCTTCCGCGATCGTTCGCGTACGGACCCCTATTGCGTTCCCAATATTCCAACGACGGGGCGACTCTCTTTGGCCGATCAGCGGGCCACGGCGATCGCCTACATTTCTTCGTTTATGCGGATTTACGTGGGCAATGAGTTCACTATGTTGCCGTTGTGGACGGGCGATGCGCCGCCGCCGGGTTCCATTAATGGCGCGGAAGTGCATTTTGCCTATCATCCGGCGGATTTGAGCGATCAACGGCTGGACGTGGACCGGGTCACCTCCGACACCAGCCTGACTACCAATTTCTTGGGCGGCGCAGTGAGCCAAACCGGTCTGAATCCGTTTGTAACCTGCGTCGGCACACTGGGCTGCAACGCGCCGATCTTCGTCAATACGAGCCGCGTGTTGCGGATCGGTTGGGACGATACTTCGGCGCAATACCAAAGCCAAATACCGTCGGCGTTCCGCGATGTGAGCCAGTACAGCTTTCTCTCGTTCCGGCCCGCGGTCAAGGGCAACGATCCGCGCAATCCGGCCGGTCAGCCGCAAGATCTTTCGGTGGTGTTGATCGACGGCAGTGGCCAATCTGCCGCGGTGCGGGTCAGCGATTACTCGGCGAATCTTTATTTTCCTCCGGGCGGACCGCTGGCGCGCAAGGAAGTACTAAATTCAGTACGCATCCCACTCGGCGCCTTTACCGGCGTCAGCCTCGGCAATATTCAAACGATCCGGTTTAATTACGATCAAACCTCGCAGGGATCGCTTTTCATCAATGACCTCATGTTTGCACAGTAAAGTGTTCGAGGGGCTGGTTCGGAACCAGCCCCTCCTGCATACGTAGGCCCAATCTAAGGACGAGGAGAAATTATGCGAACAAATTGGAAAATCAATGTGTCCTCTTTTCGGGAGTCGTTCATGCGCCCCGTGGGCGCGCCACGACGCATGAAAATAACAACGATACCCCTGGGAGCGCCGGCATCCTTGCCGGCAAGGGTGTACGCGGTCCGCGACGTGACTCGCCGGCAGGGATGCCGGCGCTCCCAGGTATTTTCAGGGGTGAAAAAAGCCCTGGCGATTTTCTTTCTGCTGGTGGGCTTTACGCTAGGCGGCACAGCCCCGGCACGCCCACTGCAAGAGACGGACATTGATCGCACGATAACATCGGCTGACCTGCTCAAAGCCGAAGGGCGCTTGCTGGGCAAGGGCAGCAACACCGAACCCCGCGGCCCGCTGGGAGTAAAGTCCTACCGGCTGGAAGAGATCGCTCTGGCGAAAGCGATTAACGCCGAGGTCAAGGGAACGATTCGTCCGGTCAAAAAACTTTTTCGCCTGACTATCAACACAGAAACCTTCCCAGTGCGGGCCATACCTCCCGTCGTCTGGGTAGGCCAGACCAAGATTGACAAGGTGCTCGAAAACGAAAATCTGGATCAGTTCATCGCATTTATTTTCGACGACTCCGTCCTCAAAGACGGGGAAACGCTGGCTGTCTCGTTTGGTGAAGGCGGCGACTCGTACTCGGTTCTAAAAGAGAAACTAAAACTGAACGGCAATCGCTAGGGGTGGAGGCGAATTATGAGAACATGGAAATCTAAAGCAGTTCTGCTATCTATTTTATTTCTTGCCTTGGTGCTGGTATCGGGTTCCCGCGTCGCGTGGGCTTTGGCGGGTACTACAGAGGGGCGAGCGGCGGACGGCGAAGTTCCTGATCCAGGAACGGCCGGGCCGCTGACCGTCACACGGACCGAGTACCGGCTGGACAACGACGATTATCAGCTTACCTGCCGAGACCGCGTCACCGGCAACCCGCGCACCTTTCCTGTGGAAGTCGTGGGCTCGGTGCATGCGCCGGAGGATTTATCCGGTGGACCTTTTCCAGTGGTTTTGTTCTTGCACGGCCGCCACGCCACCTGTCAGATGGGCGTAGCCGAGTATTACCAATGGCCGTGCCCTGACGGGCGTACGCCGATTTGGAGTTATCAAGGCTACGATTATATCTCCGATGTCCTCGCCAGTTGGGGCTACATAGTGCTCTCCATCAGCGCCAACGGGATCAATGCCATTGACAACAATTGTACGGACTATGGATTGGATCGGCGCGGAGAGTTGATTCATTATCACCTGGATCGTTGGCGGGAGTTCAATACGGTAGGCGGCGATCCCTTTGGGACCCGCTTCGTCGGCAAGTTGGATTTCAACCGAGTTGGGCTGATGGGCCACTCGCGGGGCGGCGGCGGTATTGCCAGCGCCTACAAACAGAACCTTGAACGCGAGGATCCTTACGGTATCAAGGCCATGCTTCCCCTCGCCGCGGTTAACTTTCAGCGACCGCGCATCACCAACTCCACGCTATTGGTCATATTGCCTTACTGCGATGGGGATGTCTCCGATCTGCAAGCGGCTTGGTATTATGACGACGCGCGCTATGAGGTGGCCGGCGACTTGGCTTCCAAGCATTACCTCTTGGAAATGGGCGGCAATCACAACTATTACAACACCATTTGGACTGTCGCCCGAGTGGCCGACGATTGGCGTTATGACACGCGCCGGTTGGTGGATCCTTACTGCAGCAACCTGCGCCGCGACGACGGCGGACGCTACACGCCTGAAGAAGTGCGCCGAATCGGGCTGGCCTATATCGGCGGATTTTTCCGGGCTTATGTGGGAGATGAAGGGGCGCTGTCGCCGATTTTCACCGGGCAGGCGCCGCAGCCGCCTTCAGTTGGTGATGTCGATATTCATATGACTTATCATGCGCCGGATGCGGCGACGACCCGGCGCGACGTCGACCGCGTCGTCAGCGACGCCAGCCTGACGACGAACACGCTGGGCGGCGCCGTGACGCAGAGTGGACTCGACCCATTTAACACTTGCATTCCCCAAAGAGTCGTTCGCCCGCACACCAATTGCGGTCCCTTCGAGGCCAATATTTATGCCCGTCAACTGCGCTTCGCCTGGAGCGATGCCACGGCGCGCTATCGCAGCGAAATACCGGATGGCGCGCGCGACCTCAGCGCTTTCGCTGGGATCTCTTTCCGGGCCGGCGTTAATTATTGTGAAACCCGCGACGGCGGCAATTGCGATTCGCGCAACCCGGTCGGCGAGCCGCAAGACTTCTCGGTCATCTTATCCGATGGCCGCGGCGCCTCGGCCTCGGCTAGAGTCAGCGATTATTCCACCGCGCTCTATTACCCGCCGAGCCAGGAATTTTATTTTCCCAGTCCGGGTATTGAGGGAGGGCAAAAGATCATATTAAACACCGTCCGTATCCCACTAAGCGCCTTCGACGGGTTGGATCTTGCCGACATTCGCGCGGTGGAATTTGCCTTCGATCAAAGACCGCAGGGCGCGCTGCTGCTGACGGACTTGGCCTTCTTTTCCGACGGCATCTCCACGGTGAAATAAGATCGCTCTGAAATTCCGGGATGCATGCTCGAATGCCGAGCCGCCAACTCTAGTGGATAGACATAACTTTTAGAAGTCCTCATGGCGTGCAGTGAACATCACGCTTGGCAATGACCGGCACACCTGCTATCGTCCAGATAATCATGCGCCGTTTCATTTAACCTTACAACATATCCTGGCCTGGCTTCAGTGGTAAGTTTCAGTCGCTTGGGATATGATGAGCGGAGGAGGCCAATGACAATGAAGTCTGTGCTAGTAGAGCTGCCGGACAAATTAGCCGCGGAGTTGGACGCTCTGGTGCGAGACGGATGGTTTCACAGTGAGGGTGAGCTCGTTCGCTTGGCGCTATTAGAGTTTGTGCGGCGTTATCGTTTTGAGTTAACCGAACAGTTCCAACAAGAAGATATCGCCTGGGCCTTGCAGCAAAAGAAGGAACATACCGAATGAGACGAGTCGTCTCCGATACTGGTCCCATTCTTCATCTCGGGGAAGCCCAAGTCTTACCGCTATTGCAACCGACCGGGGACGTGCTTATTCCGAAGGCCGTGGATTTGGAGTTGAGCCGCTACCAAGCGGCGTGGCTAAGCGAAAGACGCCCATGGATCCAAGTGCTGGAACTCGTAGCGTCTTATGATGGAGAAGCCGTACAATGGCAGCAAGCCGAGTTGCTTCACCGGGGAGAAGCGGAAGCCGTAGCCCTGGCTCGACAGATCGCCGCGGATTGGCTGCTGACGGACGATGCGGCCGCCCGGTTGTTTGCCCAGTCCTTAGATCTCGAAGTGCATGGCTCGCTTGGGATCGTGCTCTGAGCTACCGCTCAGGGGCATCTCCAAAGCCCTGAAGCGGAGTCCGCGCTGGACCGGCTCGCCCAATCGTCCCTATGGATTTCGACGCGGGTACTGGCGCAGGCCAAAGCCGCGCTGCAGCGACTGACTGAGTGATAGAGTAGACGTGCTTTAGTGATTGTCGTTTCTGCCCAATAGCGGCTATATTATTGCAGCGATTATCAGAGAAGGTACATGGGAGGGCGGCGGAAAATCCTTGCCCTATTATCGATGCTATTATGTCATAATCGGCCCGCCCCGTAAGTATTCGGAAATCCCTGGATTGGAGTGGTGGTGTTAGCGTTTAATACGAGGAGGGTCCTTACGATGAACGTAACACCGGCGTTTTGGAGTCTGAGTATTCTGCTTCTCTGGATAGTATAGCCGGCCCGCGCACCGCTCGCTCTGACGAACGACCCCGGCGGGTCTGGTGGCTGTGTGGACGTCGCCTGTATGGACCTAACAGCCGTGAAACGCCCGTGGGTCTT
>JACOSC010000220.1 GCA_016179055.1 Acidobacteriota bacterium | reverse complement strand
TTGGTCACAGCCTATGCAACGGCGCGTCAATCCTCGACGAGGTGAACCATCAACTGGAGAGCCGGATGCGGGAGATCCGCCAGTCCGGTTCGGAGGGAGGGGGAGCCGAAACCAATCGGTTCTCCCTACCCCTATAAGTCAACCGTCCCTACGGAACGACATCGGCTAAACACTTACGAAAATTATTAAAAAACATCAAATATGCATTGACTGTCGGATGATGTTGTAGTATGCTGCCCAGCAGAGTGAGAGTTGTCAATTTGCCGTAAATTTGGTCTGAGGGAACTGTTGGGGCATAAGAAGGACTGCAGCAGAGAGGTGTTTTTCACCAAGAGGAACTTGGCTTAGGGTATCCAGTTTTTCTAAGATAGTTGCACACATAATAATCTTAGCCAGGCATTAGTGATCGAAGGTCGGTCACTAATCCAGAGGTATGGGAAGATGGTGAGCCTAGCCAGTGACCTAATTAGCGAAGTGGCATTTTATGGCCCATCAGTGCGCTTTCGGTTTCTATAGTAGTAGATGACCACAGTGCGAATTTGGGCGCCAGTAGTGATAAATGGTCACTCACGCGCCTTGCCAAGTAGTTTTACTCGGGTGTCCCCTCTATTTAATTCAATGGTTGAAAGGGCGCAGTAGCGCTTTGGCTCTTGTGAATCTCGTGAAGCTATGTGACGCTCTCGGTTGCGAGATGTCAGCGCTGGATGGCGCCACTTTGGAATGGCGGTCCTTTGGCGCAGAATCGTGTCAGGGTCGGCGTGGTACTACAACCGGAGAAGTATCATTACTCTCGCGAGGAATTTGAAAGCTGGCCAATGGCGCAAATTAGCCAGATGAATCAAGATATTTTTTAAGGGGTCAACATGCATGACAAGATCATGATTGTAGATGATGAGCAAATCATACGTCAGGTCCTGTGCGCAAAATTGGAGATTCACGGATATTGTTGCGATACGGCGTCTGACGGAGTAGAGGCTTATGAGCGGATTAAGGAAGACACTTATGACTTGGTCATCCTCGATATACGCTTGCCCGGCAGAGACGGCATTCAACTGCTGGAAGACATTCAACAACTCAGCAAGGACACTCAGGTCATCATGATGACCAGCTTGATGGAATTGGACATTGCCATCAAGGCGCTGCAACTGGGCGCTTACGATTATATAACGAAACCATTTAACACGGGACACTTGATAATCAGTGTGAAAAGAGCGCTGGAAAAGCGGCGACTCATTCTCGATAATTTAGACTATAAGAAAAACCTCGAGAAAAAGGTCGCTGAGCAAACGCAGAAGCTTAGAGACGCTTACGACCGCATCCGCTTGGACTCGGAAATGATTTTAGACATAGTGGTGGCCATGCTGGATGCCTATGAGCATGAAACCCGCAATCACTCAAAGAGAGTAATGGGGTACGCGACGCTCATGGCCGGCAAGCTCGAGCTGAGCCAAGAAGTGATACAAGACATAGCGCGCGGAGCCCTACTGCATGACATAGGAAAAATCGGCACTCCTCAACATATACTTCTCAAGAAAGGACCGCTTACGCAAGAAGAGTGGGTAATCATGCGAAAGCATCCGCAAACCGGTCACGATATTATTAAAGATATTGATTGCCTTAGGGTCGCGGCTGAGATTGTCTTATGCCATCAGGAATACTATGATGGCAGCGGCTACCCGCGCCAGCTTAAAGGTAGGGAAATCTGTATAGGAGCGCGGATTTTCTCCATCGTGGACTCGTTTGACGCTATGACCAGTGATCGACCCTACCGTCCCGCCATTCCCTTTGAGAAGGCGGTAGCTGAGATTAAGCACTTCGCCCACACGCAGTTCGATCCTGAGCTGGTAGACGTCTTCCTATGGGTACGCAAGGACGAATGGGAAGAGATCAAGGTGCGGCATGACGGCTGCAAATTTAAGGAAGAGGTTTTCGCATAACCGACCCAGTCGTAGCTGAATTGAATTTAATACTATTCAGCATTAATGACTTGATGAGGTGGCTATGGTGATCAACGGTCTGGTATTCTTCATCGCCGGCTTGCTCGCCGCCAGCCCGTATGTTGCTCATTGGGCTTTTCTAAACCAACTTCTGGGTTTTAGTACCGGTCCAGTCATTGAGGGCCACTATAGGTTGGTGCTGCTCGGCCTGGGCGCGGGCGGAGTCCTAATGTCTGCTTATAACTTATATATAGGGCGGCGCAATGGCATCCCATTCATAATTATCGGCGCCATTTGTTTAGTTACGGGATATTTCCATAACGATGAGAAGTTACAGATTATTCCCGTCGGCAATCTTCTCATGGGTGGAGCCGAGTTCTTGGCGTTTGTGACCAGCGCCATGCTTATACTGTGCGGCCTGGTTCAAGAGTTTCTCTTGGGATCCGACTAATCCGCCTTCTTCACCAGCGTAGAACCCAATACACGGCGGTCCCGTGCCGATCTGTAGACTTCAGCCGCATCCAACGGGACGTGCCGATGAAGGGAAAAGGCCTCTATGGCAGCGCCGCTCAGGGCGCCAGCCGTTGGTGTATGGTCTTTACTTAAGAATAAAATAGGTACGGCAAGCTTTGTCCAACAGTTCGGTAGAGAGGGCCGGAGGCCTATCGAGGTACTTCGCCGCGCTAATTATTTGGTCGATAAGGTCGCGCGGATGGCAGGAACGCATTTTAATACGAAATTTCTGATAATACTCTTGGTGTAAATACTCGATGCTTTGCGGCCGGTATTCAATTCCATTGGCCTCGCAATATCGTCGAAAGATCTCCGAGAAAGTGTCCAGAGTGGGGTCTTCCACCGGCATCTTAAAACGAATTCGACGGAAGAAGGCCTCGTCGACCAAGCTTTGCGGCTCGAGATTAGTTGCGAAAACCACCAATGAGTCGAAGGGCACTGGAAACTTCTTACCGGTATGTAACGTGAGATAGTCCATACGCTTTTCCAGCGGAACTATCCAACGGTTAAGCAAGTCCCATGGGCTGACAAGTTGGCGACCGAAATCATCTATGATAAAAACCCCGCCGTTGGCTTTCATCTGTAGGGGCGCTTCGTAGTATTTCGAAATAGGATTAAGCGATAGGTCAAGCATATTTAAACTCAGCTCGCCACCGACAAAAACCACGGGCCGCTTACACAGCACCCAACGACCATCAAAGCGGCCCTCCTGTTCCAGCAAAGTGGGGCTGGAATTCTCAAGGACGGCCGTGTGATTAACTTGATCAAAAACTTTTACAATGTGGCCATCAATCTCCACGGCGTAGGGAATGAAAATCTGATTACCGCTGGCGTGGCTAATGATCTTGCCAATGGCTTCTGAAATGATCGTCTTGCCATTGCCTGAGGGACCATAAAGAAACATAGCGCGTCCGGAACTAATCGCCTGGCCCAATAAATCGAGGGCCTCTTGGCTGAGAACGAGATGCGAGAAGCCCTGCATAACATCTGAGCGACTTACCGGCGCCTTTAGAATAGACTGCTTCTGCATCACACTTATGTACTGTGTCAGCGTGATCGGCGCCGGTCCTGTATATTGATTGATTTCAAGAAACTCACGTGTCCGTTCACGTCCGAGGCTGGTAATTCCATAACGATAAAAAAGCCGGCCTGAGCCATCGACACCTTTCACTTCGCAAAAGGCCTGCCCCCGCAGGAAGTTCATGAGCTCATCAATCACGGAATAGGGGAGCTTCAACCGCTCGGCCAAATAGGCGCCATTAACTTCTCCGGCAAAATAGAGGGCCTTCATGATCAATTGCACTAGAAAATCGCTGTTCAGCCCGGTCTCCGAAATGGTGGCGGGTATACGCAGGACGGTTTGCGCGAAAGAAGTAACCGACTCAGGTGCTTCCGGCTTTCGCTCGCCGGCCGTCAATTCACTCATGATGGATTTCCTTGCGATAGCTACGGCCTTGTTCCCTGCTTAAGCGGCAAAGGTGGGCTTGCCGACCGCCGGGCAGGGAGGGCGAGACCAATGATCAGAGCCAGTACGATTGAGCCAATGAGTAGGAAAGGCGCGGAAAGCTCCACCCTAAGCGCCACAGGGTTCGGACGGATGTGCATGGCCACCACAGCCGCCGGATCTGGCTGATTTGATTTCCTGGGAGCCGCCTCGGCTGCGTCAGAGTCCATAACGAAGTGGGACCGGCCGGCGACCGCTATCGCACGAGCGGGGGCAGCCGCGTGGATCGTCGCCGCCGCTCCCCGAGCAACGCTCATTGAAAAGACTCTTTCAAAGCTTAGCGAGGTTTGCGGCGCTGTAGATAAATAGCCCTCCGGCTCGGCTCGGTCCTGTACGACCAGTGGTGGCCTTCCGCCGGCGAGAGATAAAACCATCTGCGGCGCCAACACGGGAGCGCTTGGCGATTCCGGCGCGGAACTCTCGGCGGTACTCCTGAAACCGCTGTCAACCCGTGGGACGCGGGGAACGGATGGATGGCCTGCAAAAGTAAGGTCCCCAAGAAGCGGCGCGAAAGCCGCAATAGTTTTAAGACGCGCCCAAGGCATGATGGGAGCACTAGCTAACAACACGGAGGAGAACGGTTCCGGCCGATTCATGGGGCTTGGACTTACATCTAAATAGGCAAATCGAGCTCTCGCTCTAGTAAAGGTGAGCTTGCCATCAGAAAAGTCGTGCCGCGGGCGCGCCAATGCACTTGCGGCGCTTGCCTGGCGTGGAACCTGATAGCCCGCTGTGGGGCCAGTGGGAAAGACAATCATCTGATAGGATGGAAGAGGCAGAGTGGCTGGCGCGCCATTCCGGTTTGGCGCGATCGACCTGCCCGTTTGCGGCGCGTTAGGCCGCACGGCTGCTGTTGGGGAGAGAGTAGTCAATGGTCTCAGCGAAGCCGCGCCCATCCCCTGCGATGCGACGGGCAAGCTCATCGCAGGCGCAACCTCCACATAATATAAGGAAGCCTCCCCATCCTGTGCAAAATCGAGGATCTGGGATACAATAGCCGGCATGCCCGCATCTAAGCGTGTCCTATTATTAACAGACGTCGCAAGGGCCGGGGACTCCGACAAATCGCCATTCGCGGATTTTAAAAGGACCTCAGAAGATGGTAGGGCCGAAGCCACAGGTGGACTCTTTGGAGTTCCTGAAGAAACGGGCACAAAGGCGACGGGCCTGTCGCCGCCTTTACCCATACGTAGTCGAAGCGCCAAGTCGTAATTCTCGCTGGCCTTAAGGTATCCCGGGCGTAGCTGGCCGGCCGTGCGGAACTCCGTCATGGCCTCGTCGTACATGCTCTTTTCCATATAGATAAGACCGAGATTAATATGCGCGCCGGCGGCATCGCTCCCTTGTTCAAAATCCTGTAGCGCCCGCTCGTAATCGCCGCCCATGGCCAGCAGGAAACCACGATTATTGTGCGCGGTCAGGGAGGAAGGATTCAACTGTAAGGCCAAGTCGCATTGAGCCAGAGCCTTCTCGACCTTCTTTTGCAAAATAAAATTGTAGCAAAGATTATTATGCACGTGATCGCGCTGGGGATCAATCCGCAGAGCCGCCTTATAAGCCTCCTCCGCCGACGTGTACTCTCCTAAAGCATCATACACAATGCCTAGCGAGTTATAAGCTTCCACGGAATTCGGCTTCAGCTCGAGCGATCTTTGCAAATCTCGGAGCGCCGCGGCCGGCGAGCCCCACTGATACCACAGGCGGCCCATGGCCGCATAAACGGTCGCGTCCTCCGGCAACAAGGCCTGTACCTTGCGATACTCACGCAGCGCCGCATCGTAGACCTTGTACCGCATATATAGCTCGGCCAATTCCATACGCAGGGAAACATTGTTGGGAGTCGTCAAAAGCGCCTGCTTTAGCTGGTAAAAAGACGGCTCATTCTCCAATACCTCCGCTTGGGAAAGAGGCGCCGTAGGGGCCACCCGCGCCTCTTCGCTCAACTTCATGACTTTACGAATAAAATCGGCCAAGTCATCCGCTTTAACAGCGTGGGATTTTTTCGGTAAAGGATTTCGGTTTTTCTTGGAAGTCAGGCTTTGGGAAGCGGCTGATTGTGTTGACTTAGCGCAAGCCGACAGGCCAATGATTAACCCCCACAGCATCAGCACGGTCACCAAAGTTCGAGCTCGACGGGATGTCATGGACTTTCTCCGATCGCGATCTGATCGCCGATATGTGTGCGGCTTTGCGATATGCTATTCACCGGCAACTCAATAATGCTCTTGGCGCCAAAGCGGATCTTGGTAAAACGCAACGGCGCCAGGTCCTCGTATAGATATATGACCCTGCCATACCGATTGAGAAACAAAACGTCAATCGGGTACCTCATACCGAGCGTATGCACACCTTGACTCGGGCAAATCCACAGTCCCTCGCCGGGACGCAACGGCGGGTACCCCAGCAATCCGCGCATACGTGACCACACGGTATCTGCCACGCGCAAGCGATCGGCTAGCACATACCCGCGTGTCATGTTCTTTACTTGCATCGTCTACCTAATCTCGATTCAGTGGGCTTGCGCCGCAAAAACGACCCTCGCTCCGCTCAGGGATTCTCATCATGTTTCCGGCGACGGCGCATGATAATAACAGCAAGAATAACAACGCCCAAACCCAGCGCAACTACTTGCACCCAATCCATAGCCTCTCCCTCAAACACCATTGACTGACTGATTATTATTAGGAATCAACGCATACTTGGCAGAAACTTCGTGATTATTTCCAATACCGCCGGCCCCAGCGTTACCACAAAAATGGCCGGGAAGATAAAAAAGAAAATTGGAAAGACCAGCTTCACCGGCACCTTGGACGCCATCTCTTCGGCGCGCTGACGGCGCTTCACACGCATGGCATCGGAATGAATTCGCAGAGACTGAGCAATACTGGTGCCAAAGCGGTCGGTCTGAATCAGCATGGCTACTAAGGTACTGACATCATCAACGCCCGTGTGCGCAACCAGGTTACGCAGGGCGTCCACTCTTGGTTTTCCCGCCCGCATTTCAAGATTAACCAACCCGAACTCCTCACTGATTTCTGGACTGATGCGGTGCAGTTCTTCGCTGACGCGCATAATCGTTTGATCCAACCCGAGTCCGGCTTCCACGCAGACAACCATTAGATCCAAGGCATCAGGCAAGGCGCGGCGAATAGCTTCCTGCCGGCGCTTAATGCGGGCTTGCAGAACTATGCCCGGCAAAAGATAGCCAACGAAGAGGCTGATAAACAGCACAGGAATTTGCTGACGCTGCGGCAAATCCCCAATTATCGAAAAGGCAATATACAAAAGCACCGGCAGCAACAGGGCCATCAATACCATGAGGCCGTAGTAAATCGCCACGGCCGCCCTTCCGCGATACCCTGCCCGAAACAATTTCTTTCGCGTCTGACCGGCTTCGCGAGACGATTTGGGAAAAGCCTCCCCCAGCGGCTTCAGCAGCCGCGCGACTTTTCCTGCCACCGGATTGGCTCCCTCCAGGGCTTCATCCATTTCTGCCGCGGGTCGGTTTTCGTGAGCCAAGCGCTGTAAAGCCGGCGTCGGCTTGCGGAAAATAAGATAAGCGGCGTAGAAAATAATCACCGCCAGGTCGAGGAAAAGGATAATGCCAATCAATAACGGCATACGCTTTCTTGAACCCTCTGCAGCCGCGCGCTTAGAACCGTAGCGCTCAACCTGCTAATTTAGACTCGGATCTTGACGATCTTCCGAATCGTGAGAAAACCCAGGACTTGAAACACCAGATAGACTCCCGTAATCATGCGTCCGGTGCGATCGCGAAACAAGACCATCATATACTCCGGACTGGACAAATAAAGGAGTATCGCCAGCGCGATAGGAAGCACCGCCAAAATCGTTCCGGTCAAGCGGCCATACGCGCTCACCGCTCGGACTTGGCCTTGCAGTTTAAATCGCTCGCGAATAACGTAGCTAAGATTATCCAAAATTTCAGCGAGATTTCCTCCGGTTTCCTTTTGGATGAGCACGGCCGTAACAAAAAACTGGACGTCCAGCAAGGGCACGCGATCCGTCAAATTCATTAAGGATTGACGAAGCGGCAACCCAAAATTCTGCTGAACAAAAGCCTTGCCGAACTCCGTGGAAATGGGCTCGCGCATCTCGCTGGCGATCATCTCGATGGCCGTGGTAAACGCGTGGCCGGCGCGCAGCGCGCGCCCCAGCAGTTCCAGAGCCTCCGGCAACTGCTCTTCAAATTTTCTGAACCGTCGCTGCCGCAAATGCAAAACATAAGCAATCGGCAAGAATCCAACCAACAAAGAACCGAGAAGGATCACCGGCCAAACCGCATTGGTGTAGGTGGCCGAAAGAAAGTACCCCGTCCCGAAAGCCAAGCTCACACACACCAGCAGCACGACACCCGCCCTGATCTTCAGGTTCGCTTGTGTGATCACCCGTTGCAGCCCGCCGACGACGACAAATCGGCTGAGGAAACGATGTAGCGCCGGGATCTCGCTCAACAGTTCGTCGCGTAGTATGGTTAGGTAAGGGTCCTTGGCGCGCGCCTCGGCCGAGTTTATGAACTCCAGGCGTTCCCGCACCTGTTTAAGCCGGCCGCGTTCGGGGATGCTCCAGGCCAGACTTAACGCTCCCAAAACAAAGCAAAAACCCGTAATGAAGGACAGAACCACCACTAGACTAATCATTAATATCTCTCGCCGGGGGCATCGGCGCCGGCCCGCCTTCTTAGATTACGCTCCGGCTTACCGAATCTCAACCGTGCTTTCAAAAACGCTGCTTGCTAGGAAAATTCCGGAAGCCCGCAGGCGATCCGAAAATTTAGGCCGAATTCCCGTCGGCTTGAATCGTCCCAGTACCTTGCCTTTTTCGCTGATTCCCGTCTTTTCGAACACGTAAATATCTTGCATGGTTACTACGGAGCCTTCCATGCCGATGATTTCAGACAGATTGACAATCTTGCGCGTGCCGTCGCTCAGCCGAGTCATTTGGACCACGATGTTGATGGCGGACGTGATCTGCTGGCGGACCGCGCGGTCGGGAAGATTAAAATTCGCCATGGCCACCATGGTTTCGAGGCGAGTCAACGCGTCCCGCGGAGTATTGGCGTGGATCGTCGTCAATGAACCATCATGACCCGTATTCATCGCCTGCAGCATGTCGACCGCTTCTTCGCCGCGCACCTCGCCGACAATTATGCGATCCGGGCGCATACGCAAGCTGTTGATGACCAGTTGTCTTTGCCGGACTGATCCTTTGCCTTCAAGATTTGCCGGACGAGTTTCCAACCGCACCACATGCTCCTGATGAAGCTGCAACTCAGCGGCATCCTCAATGGTGACGATGCGCTCATCGTTAGGAATGAACTGTGACAAAACGTTCAAGAGCGTGGTCTTTCCGGCGCCGGTGCCGCCGGATATTAAAATATTCAATCGCGCTTTGACGGCACCCTTCAGAATCTCCAGCATGGCCGGCATCAATGTATCATTGCGGATAAGGTCTTCGATGGTCAACGGCGTCTTGCCGAAGCGACGGATCGATAGACAAGGACCATCAATGGCCAGCGGCGGTATCACGGCATTAACCCGAGAGCCATCCGGCAGACGGGCGTCCACCATGGGCGAGGATTCATCAATTCGACGGCCTATGGCCGACACGATCTTGTCGATAATCTGCAAGAGATGGCTATCATCTTTGAAGCGAATATCAGTCTTATACAGCTTCCCATAGCGCTCCACATAGACATTGCTGGCGCTATTGACGAGAATATCGGATACACTGGGATCTTTGAGCAGAGGCTCCAGAGGCCCCAGTCCAAACACTTCATCAAGAACCTCATCGACGAGCTTGTCGCGCTCGGTGAAGCTCAAGGGAGCTTGCTCTTGTATGAGCAAGGTCTCGACCACCACGCGTACCTCACCCTGCAAGCGCTCCCGGGGCATGGTTCGCAAATTATCCAGATTTAGTTTGTCGAGCAGCTTGCGGTGAATATCCTGCTTCAGAAGCTGGTATCCATCGGCGCTCTGTTTGGTCAAGCGACTGATTAACAGAGGGGATTCCGCTGCTTTGCCGTCGCGAATCGACGGATCGGCATAATTCTCTTTCAAAAAAGGCTCCTTTTTCAAACCGGCGCAATTACCTTCTCAGGAACGACAAAATACCGGCCTTCTTGGCCGGCGCCGAGGCTTTGGTCTCCACTCCCGAGATCTCTTGAGTAAATTTGTCAAGCGAATGCGCAATCTCGGAGTTGTTGACGGTGGCCAAGGGAACGCCGGTATTGATCGAGGCAATCACCGTAGAGTAATCATTCGGAAATGACCAATAAACGGCGCAGTCCAGAATCTTTTCAATGTCCTTTATCGAGATCTCTCTGCCTTTTTGATAACGATTAATGATCATTTTCACCTGCTCGCGCTTGAACCCCAGTTGGTCAAACATATGCAGGCATCGCTGTGTGTTGCGCAACGATGGCAGGTCCGTATTCGAAACCACAAAAATTCGGTCGGAATAATCGAAGGCCGCCTTGGCAAAGTTATCAAAAGAGTTGGATGTATCCAGCACGACGTAGTCATACTGATCGCGTAAGAAGCTGATTATTTCGCTGATATGGGACGAGCTCAACACGTCGGACTTGGAAAGGTGATCCGGCGAAGCCAGCACTTGAACGCCGGATGAGTGCTTCATAATGAACCCGTCAAGCAACGTCCGATCGAGCCGGTGGCTGTTTTCCAGGACGTCTACCATGTTGAAGCGCGGCTTTAGTCCCATGAACAGAGAAACCTCGCCGAGTTGCATATCCAGGTCCGCCAACAAGACCGTCTTGCCGGTCTGACGGGCCAAATTAACGGCGAAATTGGTAGAGATAGTCGTGGCGCCGTTGCCGCCTTTCGTGCTGAAAAACGTATATACTTTGCCGGATTGTTTCCGACTCCGGGTCATCCCTTCGCGTTGCTTGCCCGCCCGATTCAGCGCTTCCACCAATTGCTCGCGGCGAACCGGTTTAACGAGAAACTCGGAAGCGCCGGCGCGCATCGCGCGAATGATCAACTCGGGGTCGGGTTGATGCGAGATGACAAAAACCGCAGGCGGCTGCTCCAATTCCTGCAGCTTCTGGGTTGTGGTGATGCCGCTTTCCGGGTCCGGCGTCAAGTCGACCACGGCCAGGTCAGGATTCAAGCGCTTAAGGTCATCAAAAAACCAGAAGTCAACGCTGGAGTAGTAGCCGTCGCATTCGGCGCTGATCTCAACCAACCCCGTACCGGTCAATTCTTCCTTGATGGTTTCGCGGAAGTCCTCGTCCGGGCTAAATATGGCTGCGTTAAGTTGATTCACAAAACCTTTCATTGTTTCTTTTGCTCCTGATGTCCAAATTTCCCCTCGAAATTCTTTTCCCGCAGGAAAGGTTTGTCGATCTCGGGGATGGGGGGCACCTCGCTGCTGTCCAACGGCTTAACCACTTTGGGCGTCACCAGGACTACCAGCTCGGAATTCGATTTTCTTAATTCTCGGCTCTTGAAAAAATTACCGATGACCGGAATACTGGCCAGTATGGGTACCTTACGATAATCTTCCAGGACTCGGTTGTCAATCAATCCGGCAATAGCAAAGCTCTGGCCATCGCGCAAATCTACTTCCGTTTCGGCCCGCCGCGTCTTGATGGCCGGAATCCTCACGTTCGACAATGTAACGGCGTTGGTAAAATCCAAGTCGCTGACTTCAGGCTTGACTTTCAAACGGATCACGCCATTGGGCTGTAACGTCGGCGTGAAATTCAGCTTAATCCCAAATTCCTTAAATTGGACCGTAATGACTGGGACCGTCGATCCCCCGGTTCCTTGAACGACCGTAAACGGGAATTCACCACCGGCCAAAAAACTGGCCTCCTTGCCGTTGCGGGTAACCAAATTGGGCTCAGCCAGAATCTGCAACAAACCTTTGGTTTGCAAGGCATGAATGGTCGCCGCCAGATTGATATCGGGCTTCCAAATAAATAGCCCCACCAAATCACTAAATGAGAATGTGGTTCTGGTCTCATAAGGTTGGCGACCGACCCCCGTGATCGTCTTGCTTTCAATGTCATGGATCCTCGGCGTTGAGCCAAACTGTCCGGTGCCGACCGTACCGACCAAGTGCCCGTCGGCCATGCGAGTCAGATTGGCGCCCAACTCCTCCGACACCGTCCGGTCCACTTCAGCAAACTTGACCTGTAAGAGGATCTGGGGTTCATCCTTTACGGCGGAGGGCGGAATACGCAAGAGGTTGGCGACGTTTTTCACATAGAGATTAGCTAGCTCAACCGCTTTAGTCATCACATATTCAGTGGAAACCATGCCGGAGAGTACCAGGGAATCTTTCGCCGCGGCCACCGCGATCTGCTCGGTCGGAAAAGCATCTTTGAGACGGGTGGTCAGCGCATTGGTATCAATCTGCACCAGCAGCTCGTAAAGCATGCGACGACCGGTTTTGTCCCAGATGACCAACGTCGTGCGGCCGGGTCCCTTACCATTGATCATTAATTGCTGCGGTGAAATAGGCACGGCCTCGGCTACTTCGGCGTTGGTCACCGACACGCGTTCGGCCGGGTCGGCCATATCAATGAGTAGCGAACGTCCCACGGTGAGGGAGAGTGTCTCAATCTCGTTGGGGGCCGCGCTCGCTTCCACCTTAAGGAGGGTCGGCGTGCTGTCGGCCGGAACCGCTCCCGTTACGACGATGAATAAAGGGAGAATAAGACCAGCGGAAAAAATTACCCCGAGCAACCGCCACGCGCGCGTTTTCCAATCACGATTCGAGTCCATAAAGCTCTCCTTAAAAAACAAAGCAAACCAAGCGGCGGCCATACCAAGCATGACGACTAGTTTATCAAACGCAATATAGCACTGGCTACTTTCCGGAAGGCCTCGTCCAATTGGTCGCCATTTTCTGCTTCAACAAAAAGCCCTTCCGGCTGGGCCGAGTTAAAATAGGCGCCGGCGTTTCGGACATTGGCTACGCGCATACAGATATCCCGGCCCTTCTCATCCCAAAACGGATTCGTCCGTGACATCTGTCCGGCAACCCCATCCAGACCAATGGTAAATATCGTGACCCCTCTTTCAAATTCGGCAACGCCAGGATACGGCCGGCGGATAATGTCCGCGATATTCTCCAAATGATTTCGCGCCGCGGCATTGACCTTTTGGCGAAATCCATCCCACCGCTTTGGAACATCCCCCAGCGGAAGGTTGTCAAATCGACTCAGCGGGCGGTCCGAAACAAGCTGTCCATCACGCGTGACCGGCGTAAAAGGCACGCCGTTGGGAGCCCACGGAGGTCGATTTGGATCCGCCAAAGGCACTTCCTGATTCGGTAAGACCCTTCCCACCGTATGCCTTATATCCGTTGGCGCCCCAGTTCCAAGTCCAAGTATGTGACGGGGATCTTCACAATCGCATGATGGAGTCCGCAAAACATACGCGGTAGACCCATACTGCGGCGCGTCGCTACGACACGTAGATCCGATCTGAGTTTCTGGATCAATAAACCCCCACTCTTCGTACACATCACTTTGTTGATCATACAATTGTCGGCTGAACGGCCGGAACAGCCCAAAGAGGTAATGCTGGGCCTCTGGATCAGGATGATCATCCTCACCGGCGGCAAGGTGGGCGCCCTTCACAATTAATTCACGGGGATCCAATGCGGCACGACACTCTTCATCGGCACCGCAAAAATTGACACCGCGGCGGTCCAGGCATGGGCCCATCTTATAATAGCTAGGGTCAATAAAAATAGTGTTGGGTGTGCCATCGGTGAAGAGAAGAATAACCTTCCACCGCTTTGGGCCGGGCAGCTCGCGCGCGTACCGTAATACGCGATAGGCCTCGTACATGGCCGGTCCTGTGGCGGTCCAACCCGCCATCCTAGCATTTTCAATCCCCCTGACCAAGGTTGGCTGATCAAACCCGGGCCCATCGGAAATCGGCGGATTGGTTAGCCAACTCAAGTTTCCTGCGAACGTCAAGATGCCCACGCGATCTTGCGTTCGATCAAATATATTGAGAAAGCTTTTAATCGCATCTCGAAATTTTTCAAATGGTCCCGCGTCGATGGACGTGGAGCGATCGGCTACGATTATGATGTCCAGGATCCGTCGGATAGCCGACGCCGATTTGGTGATGGGTATCGTGGTGAAGCCAAGCACCCTCAGGAAAGTAACCGGCATAATGGCCTTCATGCTGTAATCGATTTTGCGGGCGGCATATCCGGTAACCGGTTCTTCAAAGTCATCTCTGATCGTCAGATCCACTCGAGTTGGCCACCCCTGAGTCCCCAAATAATCTTTGGGGAAATTTATCCGAAAGGTCCGATCAACCACACCTTTGATTTGCTCCTGGGTGCCGGCCGTTTTGGCACCGGCCAACACGGCGGCATCCACGGCCTTGGAGAGCTGCGCGCTTACAATATAAGCTCTTCCCGAATCAATGGCCAGGCCGACGACTCCGATCAACGCAGCCAGCGCTCCGGCAAAAAGAACCAGGGTTTGCCCGCGCTGCTTTTGCAATCGACTCAAGTACGAACCCAACGCACTAAACATCGTCCGTCTCCTTGGACTGGACTGTTTGAGTTAAATTAGTTCTCGAAGAACTTTCCCCTTTTTCCAACAACAGACCCTACCATAAAATCATTCTTGCGCCCACGGCGAGCGGCTATTGGTTCTCGCCGGAGTGCGGCGTTTCCGTTCCTTGCTACAACGGTGCAAAGGGGCTCGCCCTCGCCACCAAGAAAAAGGTAGCCACGCTGTAGAGTCTAATGTCCTCACCAAAGGCGCCGCCAAACCACAAAAACCGCAGCGGCGTTATGGCTTTTTGCTTATATAAGACTTCAACGACTATGACCTCTTCCTCATTACGCAGAATTTCCCCATTGAACTTGCTGCGCATCGTAGCATCATCCAGGAGGCCCCCTACCTGTCCAAATCGACTTGGTAAGTCTGTGGCGGCGCCGGACTCTCTCCGATCCTCAATCTCCGCCTTAACTTCATTCCCAATAACCTTAGCCTTGAGCCTGGAAACAATAATCTTTCGGCGCGCAGAAGGCGCCAAGGTCGGTTTGGCTATATCATCCAGGACGTCTATAACTTGTGTGAGCTGATCTCTCCCTAACACTCGAGCGGCCAGGTTAGCTCCCTCTCGGCTCAGGCGGTTAGCAAAACTGGACAGGTAGAGCACATAGCCCAGGTCAACTACACCCAGGACCAAAAGGAGAAAGGCCGGAAACAGCAACGCCAATTCTACGAAGCTTTGCCCTTTCTTTGAACACCTTGGCTGCGGCACTGAAAATCCCTTATTCATGACAAGCCAAAAACCCTTTCAAGGACCAATAATTGGAGGAATGTCTGGAAACTCCTCATTTCTCATTACGGACTTTGCTTTCAGAGTAATCGGGCCGCTGATGCCAATTAGCCGGGGAACCACCGGATAGTAGTTATATGTAGCCTGGATCGTCAAAGTAGCCAACCCCCCAGGGGAAAAGAATGGAACTGGTGTATCCCCCCTACTCTGTGAAATCTCTATAATCATGGGTTCCGGCGAGTTGGGAAGCAACGCGGCTCTCCTTATGGTTTTCTCTATGGAAGCTCGACGGCCATAAAAGGACTCGCCATCCGGCAATTGTCGGCCGGTCACACCAAAACGGGCGCCCTCCGCTACCGCGTGCTGAAGCGTCACCTGACTGTACAGCACCAAGCCGAATTCAAAAATGCCGAGCATCAGCATTAAGGTGACTAAGGCCGTCAGAGCAAACTCTACCATAGTAGCGCCGGCACTTTTTCTTTGCTTTGTCCAACGTTGCCTTTTCGTATTCATGATCGGTTCTTTCCTGGATAGAACAAATGGCTTGGCGCTATCCATAGAACTGGCTATCCGCGGATCCCCCTATGAAACGCCACGAAAAGCTAGAAAGTGTATACTTGGCGCTTACCGCCAGTAACCACCTCAAGTGTCGGGGCCGGGATGGGCGGCGCCACTTCCGTCTTCTTGGCCGCGGCCGGTTTAGTTCGCTTGGCCGGCGCCGTAGCGGGCGCTGGGGATTTGCCACGATTGGAAAAAAGGGCCGCGAACTCCGCGCCGGGCGTAGCGTCCGTCTTCTTATCGAGGGGGTTACGGAGCGCCAATTGGATCTTGCCTTCTAAGCTGGCCAATGACAGTTTTTCGGCTTCTTCCGGCGTTACCTGCAAGGTCACCACAGTGACGTTGGCAATCGGCTTGCCATCGGGATTGTATTCGATTTGTTGTCCGGCGGTGAGCACCGGGATGTTTTGCAGGATGGTCTTGGTCTGCGCGCCACGACCGCCTTGCGGAACTCCGGTAACCAACACATCAACCTTGGTGCCCGGCGTTGTATACCCGGCAACGCTGATTACATCCGTCACTCTTATTGAAAATGCGCGCCGGCCTTCTTCGATAATCGGTGTCAGCCCGGCATGCTTGGACCCTGTGGGAGTCAGCTTCGGTTCGAGGATAGCTTCGTTTTCCGCAACGTTCTGCAATAGGACTCGGCCCTTCACCGCCTCAAAACTTGAAAAGTATCCCGCCGGGCGATTCTTTTCTGACCAGGCTACCAGGCGCAGATTTTCCTCACTGAGGCGAGTCCCCAAAGCCAGGTTGCTATTAGCAACCACAATCGGCTGCGTCTGCTCCTTCTCGACCACCGTAACGATGGGCTGCTTCTTGTTCATGTACGTAACCATGGAGAAAGTCAACAAGGCCGCCCCGATTAGGCCGATCACAATGAAAATTATAGCCGGTGATTTCATCAAGCCTCCCCTGAAAATAAACCCGGTGAAACAGAACCGGGAGCGGTAGCGACCGGGTGCGCCCCGGCCTCGGCCACCCGCCTGCTACCCAGGCGGTTTTGTTTATCATGCCTCGTGGTGCCCCTAAGGACATGAACAACTCATTTCATAACGTAACTACGCAGCCAGTGCCTTTAGCTCCGTAGGAGCGGCCTGTTTATAGCAAGAATCCATGCGTGCGTTCGAACAAGCCCCGTAGGGGCGGCCTGTGCAAGGTTGATTTCGCCGACGAACGCGTCCGGACAGGTCGCTCCTATGGAGCTTTAGGACCTGCCATAGGAATCACTACTACAAACAGGCCGCCCCTACGGGGCTGAGACGCATTGCCTGAGTAGTTACTTCATAACAATAAAAGAAAGCATCGTCCCTATTGCAATGGGTACCCCATACGGAAATTTTATGGCGGTCGGGCTCTGCAAAGTTAATGGGCCGCTCGCCCGACCAAATTGTCGGCTGGAGAGCTGTTCCTTCACATGTCTTGGGAACTGCACTATGTTAGAAACCGCTTGGTATAACGCATTGTGCTTGAAAATGTATAGGGCGGCCATGACACCGCCGACCAGGGCTATCAAAACAAAAGCCACTAAGAGCTGTTGATATCCCAGCAACGCGCCGACAGCGCCAATGAGTTTGGCATCTCCCGCGCCCTTCCCACCCATCAACCATAGGAAAAAGAAAATACTGAACCCAATAAGAAAACCCAGGAGACTATCGAAAATACCAGCCCAACCGCTTTGAAAAAAGTGAATGGCCATGCCGGCAAAGAAAGCTGGCGCCGTAAGCCAATTGGGGATGCGTCGCTTATAAATATCAGCGACCGCCGCCAGAGTTACCGTCATCAGTGTTAAAATAAATATGACCGTAGAAATCATAATGCCCGAGTATCAACCTTCATAAAATCCAACTCTCACGAGCCGAAAACCAATTAAGTACGATTCCGGCCGCGGAAGCCGCGGAACATCGTCAAAATGACCGATAAATAAAGGGCAGGATCTGCTTCTAAAAAATATTTTTTCGCTAAAACCACAAATTTCATAAAAAGCATTTAATATAATTACAGCTATCCGGCACTTCTCAGTGCATCAATAGCACCAAAGATAAATTTCTTTATTCCAGCCGCCATGGAAGGAACAGCCAATATAAGAGTTACAGAGGCGAGGGCGATAATTAACGCATATTCTACCAAGTCCTGTGCGTCTTCTTCCTCCCAAAATCGCCTAATGAACTCATGCATAAGCAACACTCATTACTAACCCTTCTCGATCATCCGAGCTCTGGTAATACTGTTCTAGCGTCAGGAGACAAGGGTGAATTTTGTGTCTCATAAAATTTACCCTTGCCCCACAGTCTGGGGTCATAGCCGAATCGTAGTCATACTAGCTATTCGCTAGGCTTATGGGCTATGACCCTGATAGTGTAGTCAGATCCGCTACTATCTTAGTTTCTTAGTTTCGATTCGATATTTTTGAAAACGGACTCTATAGTTGTGCCAACACTTTTTAAGGATGCCACTATGACCACAGCAACCAAAGCAATAATCAACGCGTATTCGACCATATCTTGCCCTTCTTCTTCTCTCCAAAAACGATTGAGAAGTTCTAACATTGATGTAACCTCCATATGTGACTGTTTAGTTTATCGAACGATTGGCTAAGGCGACGAAGCATATGAACAGAAAAGCCTACGCTTTCCTTTTCATAATGTCAACCAAGGCTCGTTTACTTGGAGGAATGATTTCATCCCCCTCAGCGGCTCAATACTCGGAGCACCGCCATCACTTCCCCACCGGGTTTTTAATTCTTGACGCAAGTAGTTATGCAAAGATTATATCCCGTCCTAACAAGTACTGTCAAGGAAATTCTTCGACAGATAACTGCTTTCGTCTTAACGAATTTCCACCCAGCAAGACCAGTAGAATCCTTCTGTGCCGGCGACCGCCGGCGGTTTTTATTTCGCACTCATACGTCCGTCACCGCTCGCCTTTTCATGTTGCCTATTCTGCCGTTAGTTTAAATGGTCTATCGGTTTGCCGACCTCCTTCCCCGCGCTGTTCCCGAAAAAATCGACGAGTACCGCGGACATTTCCAACCAGAGAATCACTGTATATCAGAAAGGAAAAAAGTCAATAGCCGGCGGCAAAGCGCCACGAAATCCGTGTTGGCCATGCCACCGCTAAAATACCGTCTGGGTTCCTATTCCGTAGAGACGCCCCGGTGGGGCGTCTCTCTGCGATGGGACGATTCCGCAGGCCCCGGCGGGGCCACGTGATTTGACGAAAGACTCGTCTAAATTCTGTCTCCACCTGAATCCCCAATAAACGCGCAGACCTCATTAATATATAACGGCGTATCCGACTTCTTTGCGAAAATAATAAATCAAAAGGTGGGACAGGCATCTTGCCCCGACACCGTCTGGGCGGGACGCCTGTGCCGCTTTTCCAAAAAAATTTGTAACTGCTCAGACCATAGCGGCGGTTCCGTATCGGCTGGGTAGCCTTATGCGTGGGTGGTCGAACATTTACAAAATTTGAAATCAGGAATCGCGCGGAAACCCTCCGGCTTGGTCGAAGGCGTGGCTGAACAGTTACTAAAATTCAAACATGTAAGGTCGAGCTCGCGAGGATAGCGTAACAGAGAGGAAGGTAATTGTTCGGAAAAATATGCAGCAAAACCAATTATGGTTACAGACAAAGACACACGCGGGCGATCGGCGTAACGTTCCTAATGCCACCCAAGATCGTTTCGGTCAAATCAGAAACGAATCCGTGGCGAAAAATTTAAACGCGTTTTCTGTGTGTTGAAGCCGCCACGTATTTAGATGCACTGCAATAGCGATTCTACACATCGAGCCTCAGGAATTCCGATTTTACTGGGCAAGCGGTTAGTACGAGTATAAGCACCAAGGGCTATCATGTTGGCGACTATGGCGCCGCCTAGCTTATCGGCTGATCCCGTGGCCGGAATCGCAACAAGCTGCACGTCATTCTGGATGGGCGATCTGGCAATGAGGGAAGAGAAGATGAATATCAGAACGCCACCGGCAACTTCCGGGAGGAAGTTATTTTGCGACGGTCGGTTCATTTGAAACAGAACCGTAGGGTTAGAAATCAGTGACGAACTGACGGGTTTAGCTGATATATTGACGTTGTTTTTGGTAACGCCCCCTCGCATCTCGGGTTCACACGAGGGTAGCCCCATTGCACGATAGCCCTGGCGCAAAGCAGGTAAAAACAGAATGGCTATTAAAAAGATCACGCTTAGTCCAAAAGACCTAACGATCCTTTTCTCTGATTTATTGCAAAAAAAATTTATTCCAAGGAATGGCTTGTTTTTTCGATCCGCGTCGAGGATAAGACCGGGGCCGGCCTCATGACGTTCAAAAGGACGCAGGGTAGCTCCGCCCCCGCGAGAATGGAGATACCCCCTAGCATGAGAATCTACTCCCGGCCCCGAGGAGGCTCTATCAAACCACTCAATCATTTAGTTAACCTTGCTGGATATGACTTTCATCTACTGCCTAATAATACACTCGAATTATCAACACCAACCTTTTTACCGCCCAACACTTCTTGATAGTTGATAATAATATACGCTTTTGCTTCCGTCCCGATCTAATCCCTTTCTGTGGAGGTGAACTTCTGTAAGTTCACCTAGATTTTCGGCGAAGTGTACGCAAAATTAATGCCGATATGAATACTATCCAGTTGGCGAAGGAAGCTTTTGTTTTCAATTATTTATCTTGTCGGTTTTAAATTCCTTCTATCCAAAGAGTGTGTGAAATCACCTTTAGGGTGAGTGAGTTCGCCCCTTTCATTCTCAGACTATTCGCTCCCTTTATGACCTTTATGCGAATTTTTCAGATTTTATCAACGTATTATCGGCTGTAAAAAAATGCGCCTTACAAATATTAATGAAGGGAACTAACCCCTCCGCGACACGGGAAGGCGGTGGCTTCGGCTTGCCCCTTTACCCGGCGCAAGTCTTCCGCTTTGACAGCCGGATAGGTTTCCAATATACTGGTTATTATCCCCTCAAAAATAAAACCCCTTATCACTTCACGCATGGTAAAAGACGCGGCAAGAGCGGTCTATTCCGGAAGGAATCTATGAGCAGCAAAAAGATATGGTTTATTTCTGCACTGTTGAATGCTTTATTTTGGAGTCCGCTAGGGTTGTATGAATTATGGGGCCAAGGAGATGCCTCTTTTGTCACGCATGAATATTTTCTCGCCGGACGGAATCCCTTGTCAGTAACGACGGCCGACTTCAACGGCGATGCCTTCGCCGACTTGGCCGTGGCTAACTGGGATTCCAATAACGTCTCCGTGCTTTTGGGCCGTGGCGACGGTACTTTCGAGGCTCCCCGCCACTTTGCCGTCGGACGGGGACCCAACTTCATCCTTGCGGGAGATTTCAATCGCGATGGCCTGACGGACTTGGTGATCGCCTGCGGCGGCGAACCGGAGCACCCCGGCGCTACCCTTACCGTTTTGCTGGGCGCCGGCGACGGGACGTTTGGCGAGGCGATGAATATCGGCGTAGGCTTCAGTCCAAGTTCTATGGCGCTGGACGACTTCAATGGCGATGGCATTCCGGATTTGGCGGTGACCTTGAGCGGCCAGGCCGCCGCAACCGGAACGGTAGCCGTCTTATTGGGTAACGGGGACGGCTCCTTTCAATTGCCGCAAAACTACACGGTGGGCATAGAGCCAAGTTCCGTCGCCACCGGAGATTTCAATAGCGATGGAATTACGGACTTGGCGGTCGCCAATTTTTCGGACCCGAGTTATCGTGGCGGAGGTACGACGGTCTCCATACTGTTGGGGATTGGCGATGGCACTTTCGGCCCCCCGCGCAATTTCGAGATCGACGAGTGGAGGGGTCGAGGCCCTATTTCCATTGTCGCCGCCGACTTCAACGGCGATGGCCTGTCCGATTTGGCGGTGGCTACTGTGCAGGGCACTTCATTATTCGTTCTCTTGGGAAAGGGAGATGGAACCTTCCAGTTATCCGCCAGCCTACGCCTTTCGGCCCGGCCCCATACCGTCGTCGCCACCGACTTTAATCGAGACGGGATACAGGACTTGGCCGTTACCACGGCGCACACCAACAGTATATCCATCTTCTTTGGAATTGGCGATGGAACATTCGGATCGCCGATAAACCTGGCGGTGGGACGGCCGCTTTATGGCCTGGCGGTCGGAGACTTTAACAGCGACTCGAGTCCGGATATTGCGGCGGCCGATTTTGGCTCCAATTCGGTATCTATCCACCTTGGCAATGCGGCCGGCACATTTCAATCAGCTCCAACGCTCGAGGTCGGCAATCTTCCCGTCTCTGTCGTTGTGGGCGACTTTAACCGCGATGGTCATCAAGACTTCGCCGTATTGGATCAAGGCACGAGTGCATTGGCGTTCTATACGGGCAATGGAGATGGAACCTTTCAAACGGCTTCGAATTCAACTATGGAAGGATCCATTAGGGCGGTCGCAGACTTCAATCGAGATGACATGTCGGACTTGATTGTCAGCCGGGCAAGCTCTCCACCCTTCGCTGACTTGTCAATTCGTTTAAGTAACGGCGACGGAACGTTTCGTACGGTTTACAGTCTGCAGGGGCTCATCTCTTCGTTCGCCATAATGGATCTCAATGGCGATGCGATTCCAGATTTGGCCGTTGTCTTTTTTACCGATGGTCCTCCGCTCCGGCCGGAACGATTATCGATCCTGCTAGGTAATGGCGATGGCACTTTTCGCACTACCTATTCATTTGAGGGCGCCATATATTCATTCGCCTATGCCGATTTCAATGGTGACGGCGTTCAGGACCTGGCTGTGGTCATATCGGGAGACGAACCTCCATATTCGCCCGAAAGAATGTTCATTTTGCTGGGGCAAGGGGAAGGCGTCTTTAGATCTGCCCATAGTTTTGCCGTTGAAGCCCGCATCGTGTCGACGCAAGACTTCAACGGGGATTCGATCGCGGATTTACTCTTGGCAACCAGGGATAGCTTATTGGTCCTCCTCGGGAACGGAGACGGGACCTTTGCTCCCGCGCAACCCTTGCGCGTGCGCTCTCCACTCCTCACCATAGCTGATCTCAATGGCGATGGCTATCCGGACTTGGCTGTGATTGCGGATGTCTATGCGCACCCCAATCAGCTTTCGATTTATTTTAACCAAGGCGACGGCACTTTCAAGCCGTTCGATAAATTCGAAATAGACGATTTTCCCAGCGACCTTCTGAGCGGCGATTTCAATGGAGATGGTATTACCGACTTGGTGTTGGTCTACGGATATGATGGACCCTATCCGTATCAGGGCGCCGTGCTCATCCGTTTGGGAAACGGCGACGGAAGCTTCGGGCCGGCCCAGTATGTAGCCGTTGGCCCCCGTCCGGGTTCAATAAGTTTGACCGACATTAACGGCGACGGCATTCAGGATATCGTGACCGCCAAGTCCGATCTACGGTTCTTTGATCCGGGAACGGTCTCCATTGTGTTGGGGAACCGAGACGGCGTTTTCCGGCTTTCGCAAAATCTCATGTTTGAGCAGTGGTCCGTCACCGCTGCCGTAGCGGACTTCAACGGAGATGGGATTCCGGATCTGGCGGTAAATTCATATGCAACTTTCCATGTAAGCCGCCATTTCATCGTTTTGGGAAACCGTGAGGGAACCTTTCCGACGGGACAGTTCCTACAGGTCCAGCGCTACCCCTCCTCCGTTAAGATGGGAGATTTCAACAACGACGGCATTCCAGACTTAGTAGTGACGAACGCGGGGGCGGATAAGCTTCTGGTTCTACTTGGAAACGGCGATCGAACGTTCAGGTCGGCTCAAACGATTAAAATCCAAAGTGCGCCTTGGTCGGCCGCTATAGGCGACTTCAATAACGATACCATTCCGGATTTGGCGGTGATCGATGGAACTATGAAGCTGCATATTTTACTGGGAAAGGGCGATGGAACTTTTTCATCGCCGCAACATTTTGAACTCGGCTTTGATCCCGGCGCCATCGTCGCCGGGGATTTCAATGGCGATCACTACCAGGATTTAGCCATAACCGATTGGCGGTCAAACTCCGTGCAGATCTTGAAGGGCAACGGGGACGGGACCTTTCAGGCCAAACAAACCTTTCCGGTTGGAAAGCGCCCCTGGTCAATTACCGTTGGTGATTTCAATAAAGATGGCATTCTCGACCTGGTCACGGCTAATCGCGATTCCAATGACGTTTCGATCTTGCTGGGCAAAGGGAATGGCAACTTCCTTCCGGCCAAGTCCTTTGATACAGGAATGAAGCCTGTTGCCGTCGTCGTGGGCGATTTTAATGGTGATGACCGGCCCGATCTGGCGGTCGCCAACTGGGATTCCAACAGCGTGTCTATTCTAGCAGGAAAAGGCGACGGTACCTTCAGCCCCTCTCAGGAATTCGGCGTGGGCCTCACGCCCAGTTCCCTCGCCGTCGGCGATTTTAATAACGATGGCCGCGTGGACTTGGTGGTGACGAATTGGGGCGGACATAACGTGACCCTACTTATCAATAATACTCCTAGAAGATAGGCCACGCGTTCCTCGAGCGTTAGCCGTCGTGCGCCCCTACACCAGCTATCATCCAGATCTTGCTGTAGCATTCCTATAATCCCGTAGCCCCGCCGTAATTTCTTGCATCCGACCGATATCGTTGATATATTCGTGGGATGAGTCTGGTATTTTTTTATAACGGTGGGGTTTGGTTATGGCTAGAGTAGTGGATGCCATTTATGAAGATGGCGTAATCAAACCGCTGGTTAAACTGGATCTACCGGACTACTAACCGCTTCGTATAACCATTGAGGAAAAGGAGGAAGTAGTGCAGAAAACCTCCGATCGTGCGCGCGCACTGGCGATATTGCGCGGCGCTGGGCTGCGCCAGTGGACCCGCGAAGAATGCGAACGTTTTTTTGGAAAACTCCCCGCGATAGATCGATCGCGTTCCGACCTGGCTTTTCAGAAGTTAGGCGGCAAATTATCCGAAGAGATTATTCACGACCGCGGCAATTATTAATGGCCATCTTGTATCTTGATACCAGTGCCCTTATCAAACGCTATGATGCGGGCGAATTAGGTTCGGCGGGAGTCGGTTCGTTTTTTTGAATCCTCCCGCAAATCTCTACCTGCTCTCAGAAGTTACTAGGGTTGAAATCCACTCAGCCTTGTAGCGAAAGTCCCGTCAAGGGAGAATCACTGCCGCGGATTTGAAGGCGATGTTGGGCATGTTGGAAACCGATATGAACAACGATTACTGGCTCGAGCCGGCCAACCGTCCGATTCTGGAAATCGTACGGGCCTGATTACAAAATATCTTTATCTTCTCAATAAGTCGGGGTAAACTACAGGTTCGGCAAATTAAAATACCAGTAATCGGAATAGAGCACCCCTAAGGAACTAAGGAATTAAACCGCCAAGACGCCAAGAATAGGTGGCGTTTATCTTGGCGTCTTGGCGGTTCATAGGCTCCATTGTTCCACGCACATTTTGGTTCGTTGCTCATTATAGATGTTTGGCATTTACTCCATAGCGATTGGCGGCGGGGCGCGAAAACAATCCCAACGGGATTGCGGAACACAGCCCAGGGTTGGCCGCGTCCCTACGGCCAACCCTGGGAATGCGATGCGAAATGGAGCCAACCCCAAAGGGGTTGCGGCACGACCGAGGAACCGACGCAACCCCGTTAGGGTTGCCAATGTCCGCCGACCTTTTCCCAGGGTAGCTCGTGCCTCGCAACCCTGGGCTTTGAGACAGAATCCCGTTGGGATTCTGAAACGGTCAAACTATTTTCAGGAAGTGCCATTCGGGCCTTTATTCATGCGGTCTGTTTGGTTCCGGCTCGTCCGGGTTAAGTTACCCCGATTTATTGAGAAGATACCCAGATCAAAGTGCGGCATCAAGCGATATGAGCTCTTGGGAACGGCTTTCAACACGACTTCTTCTCATTAACAGCAAGTTGGTCTTAGTTACGGCGTAAAGGGCTGACTGCGCCGTTGCAATACGCATTGCATCGCACCAAAGTTTCCTACCCTTCGGTAACATTTTACAATAGTCGATATAAAAACATTGCAAAGTGCGCTCTGAAATTGTTAAAGTATTTGCCAGTTGCCTGCTACAAAACGAGTAGCAGTCGGGCGATCCAATCCAACCTTTAGGAGGGAAGACAAATGAAGAACTTGTTAATGATGGTTATAGCTGTGGCGTATGGATTCTTGCTTTTTCCGCCGGGCGCTTGGGCCGGAAAGAATCCGTCGGCCGGTAACGGCGCACCGCCCACGTTCAATCGGGAAGTCGTGAACATCCTTCAGAGCAATTGTCAGGTCTGTCATCATCCGGGAGACATTGCGCCGTTTTCGTTGATGACCTACGCCGAGGCTGCCCCACGGGCCCAAGCCATAAAGCGCGCCACTGAACGTCGTATCATGCCCCCCTGGAAGCCGGCAGACGGCTGCGGAGAGCTTCAAGATGTGCGGCGCTTGTCGGACAAGGATATCGACATCCTCGCCCGCTGGGCCGATGCCGGCGCGCCGGAAGGCGACGACGATCCGCCGCCGCCATTGGAATTTCCCGACGGTTGGACGCTGGGCGAGCCAGATGTCGCCTTGGATCCTGGCGCCGACTACTCTCCCAACCCCTTGCTCACGGATGACTATCATTGTTTCACTATGCCGACCAATTTCACCGAAGACCGCTGGCTCAGCGCCGTGGATATACGGCCTGGTGTTCGCAGCCAGGTTCATCATGTGCTGCTCTTTGTCGATCCGACCGGGCGATCCGCCGATCTGGAAAAATATCCCGGATCGGGCTACACCTGCTTCGGCGGCCCCGAGGTTCCGGTAATCGACATTCTGGGAGGCTGGGCTCCCGGAGCGCGATCCAGATTCTTACCGGAGGGAATCGGTCAATTTGTTCCAGCCGGCTCGCGCATCATTATGCAGGTCCACTATCATCCACAAGGTCCTATTCAACCCGACCGCACCAGGCTGGGCGCATATCTTGCCCAAGGCCCTGTTGATAAGCGGTTCTATATGCTGCCGATCCTCGATCAGAGCTTTCTCATTCCCGCCGGCAATCCACGGTATCGCGTGAACCGTCAGTTAAGACTTCCGGCCGATCTCCACGGCTTATCGGCCGCTCCGCATATGCACTTGCTCGGTAAGGAAATGGAGGTTAAAGCGATTCTCCCTGATGGGCAGGAACAGTGCCTGATCAATATCGACGATTGGGACTTCAATTGGCAGGGAAATTATTTCTTCGCCAATTCGGTCGCCTTCCCCTTGGGGACGAAGCTCGATGTGACGGCCTATTACGACAACTCGGAAGGCAACCCTCGCAATCCCAGCCGGCCGCCCATTGATGTCCGTTGGGGCGAGCGGACCGTCGACGAGATGTTCCTGGCTTTTCTCGGCATCACGATCGACGGCGAGAAGCTAGGCGACGCCCGCTGGAAAAAGAGCCCGGAGCTGGAAGACTTGCTTAAACCGGTGAACGCCATGGGCGCCCCAATGGGGATACACCAAAATGAAAATGGCGATCACTCCTCCCACCACTAAGCCATAATACTCGTAGGGGCGCACGGCTGTGCGCCCCTGCCATCGTGCACGTTGGGAAACCAACCGAGAGCGCTACGGTCATAGCACAAGCCGAATCCGCGGTGAACAATTTAAATGTGTTTGCTCGATGTTGGTTCCCGATTGGGTTTGACAATTCCGTGAAAGCGAAATATAGTGACGAGTTGTCACGGGCACTATGGCTAGGCCGGTGCGGATCTAAGACACGGCGCCTCTCGGTTACGAGAAGAAAGATGAAAGGTGGGAACGAATTAAGGTTCTCTTCGAAGCGGTGTTGGAACGAAAACCAGAAGATCGGACGTCCTTCCTGATAGAATCCTGCCATGCCGATGAGGTCATGTGGCACGCAGCGATCGATCTACTTTGGGATGCCAATCGTGCCGGCAGCTTCAGGGAAAGGCCGACTCTCAGCAGAATTTAATTTCCGCATACAGCCAGGGCTTATCCCGCCCACCTTATTCTTATGGTCTTGAAGTTCGATCATAAGAAACGCACGGATGCCAAACTCCAGTCCCGCGAGGTCCTGGAGTTTGTACATTAGTAGGGAGTGGTGAACCGCTTACAATCCCAAGCTCTGAAGGAGCGTTATATAATAGCCAGGGGCAAGCGAAAGCGCAGCCCCTGGAAAGAAAGCGTCCCCAGCTCGCCAGCCCTGAAAGGGCGCACTAATAGAAGATCAATTTCTAGGCCGCCGTCGTTTTCTTGCATTAGGTATTCATCGTTCAGAAGGGTATCCCGCCCTTTCAGGGCTTATAACTTATATAATTTTACGTACCAGGGGCGG
>JACOSC010000246.1 GCA_016179055.1 Acidobacteriota bacterium | reverse complement strand
ATCTGGGGCTTGGTGGAAGCCAGAAAATGCCGAAAATATGTTGTCGCTCAGAGTCTTACGAGCCAATGACCAGTGGGAGCAGTATTGGGAAGACATCCAAAAAAAAGCAGCATGAAATTACCACCACTTTTAATTACACCCCCTAGCCGACGCTGCGGCCTCGAACCGGATTCGGGAAATCCGACCGTCCGGGATCATTGGGGGGCTCTGGGAAACACAGACTATGGAGGAACTAGGAACCCACTCGCCAACGCGAAAGCGGCGGAGCTGGAAACTCTCTTCCTACGGTGCTGTGCGCTCAGTTTCTATCCCGATCGGGCAAGTGGCCGGGGCGGGTCTCACCCGGTCGCAACTTCAACCGGTACTGTTTCACCGGAGTTATTTTCAGAGGAAGTCGCGTTCTTGCAGGAATTACAATTTAAAGAAAAAAGTGCGAACGCCATGTACTACTCCCGAGAATTGCAAAACCTGAGGGACTTACTGCATTTCCCTGTCGAGACCTCTCGCTCGTGAGTCTTGAATGACATATATCACTTTTTTTGTACCAGCAAGAACGCGTAAACCCTATGGATGTTGCCTGGTAATTTGAGACCCTGCATTGTAAACTTAATCCGGCATGCCAGGGAGGATAAGTTATGAAGGGACTCAAGGTCAGGTATGATCCCAGCACCGTATTCTATGAAGAGCTGAAACGTCGCGTCGATGATTATTTCAAGACGACGGGCCGCTCCCCGCGCGACATCCCGCGTATGTACGTTAAAACAGTGATATTCCTATCCTGGTTTGCGGTCTCGTACGGGTTGCTAGTCTTTGTGGCAAGCACCGGGTGGCAGGGATTGCTCCTGGCGATCTCGGTCGGACTGGCAATGGCGGGGATCGGCTTCAATGTACAGCACGATGGGGGTCATGGCGCGTACTCTCATCGAAGGTTCGTTAACCGCTCCATGGCGATGATGCTGGATATAGTGGGCGCGAGTTCGTACCTGTGGAGATGGAAGCACAATTTCTTCCATCACAACTACCCGAACATTGCGGGGGCCGACGAAGACATCGACCTCGGACCTCTGGGGCACCTGTCGCCGGACCAGCCGCTCTATCATATACACCGCTTCCAGTACCTCTACCTGTGGGTGCTCTACGGTTTTCTTCCGTTCAAGTGGCAGGTTTTCGACGATTTTCGAGATTGGGCCCGCGGGAAAATTGGCGAGCACCGTGTCCCGCGGCCGCAAGGGTGGGACGTCGTTGTCCTGCTCGGCGGTAAGGTGCTTTTCTTTGGCCTGGCGTTCGGGATCCCGGCCCTGTTTCACTCGCTGCGGGATTGTGTCGTGTTCTACGCTGTGGCGTCGTTCACGCTCGGCGTCACCCTAAGCGTCGTCTTTCAATTGGCTCACTGCGTCGAGGAGGCCAGTTTTTCCAAGCCTCTTGAATCCACGAATCGCATGGAGAAGGCGTGGGCAGTGCATCAGGTTGAGACCACGGTCGACTTCGCCCGTAGCAACCGCCTACTGACTTGGTACCTGGGGGGGCTGAACTTTCAGATCGAGCACCACCTGTTTCCCGGGATCTGTCACGTCCACTATCCGGCGATCTCGGCTATCGTCGAGTCGGTTTGCGCCCAGTTTGGCGTACGGTATTCCGCGCATACCACTGCCCGTGGCGCCCTGGCCTCGCACTTTCGATTGCTGCGCATGGACCGGCTGAGGAGCCCAGAGTTAGTAGCCGGGCGTGGGACGGACGACGCGATGAGTGCCGCACGCGCCGCAGAGGGGCGTGGCCCGACAGTGCCGGGCGCGCTACGTAATGTTTGACACGGGCATGCATGACCGCGCCGTGCCGCTCCTACAGTTAGAGGCCGACCTGCGGCGGGCTGTCGAGCGCCAGGAGTTTCAGCTTTACTACCAGCCCATCGTATCGTTGGCCAGCGACCAGATTAGCGGTGTGGAGGCCCTCGTACGCTGGCGCCATCCACAACGAGACCTGGTTTTTCCGGCGGAGTTAATCCCGGTGGAGGAAGAAACCGAACTGATCGTAACCATTGGCGAATGGGTACTGCGAGCGGCTTGCGCTCAAAACCAGGCTTAGCAAGCGGCCGGGTATTCGCCACTGCGCATGGCGGTCAATCTCCCGGCTCGCCAGTTTCGGCAGCAAAATCTGCCGAAGCTGATTAAAAAAGTGCTAAAAGAAACGAGTATGACGGCCCAATTCCTCGCCCTCGAAATTACCGAGCGCACGGCCATGCAAAACATAGATTTTAACATCGCTGCATTGAATGAATTAAGTGCCATGGGGATACAAATCTCGATCGATGATCTAAATGGCATGGGCAGGGGAAGGCGGCATTCACATTAAATAGGGAGTCATCATGCCCTTTGAGGGATTTGGATTACACCCCCAGCTTGTAAAAGCCATACGAGCGTTAGGATATACTCGCCCGACTCCGATTCAGGCGGAGGTGATTCCGGCGGGGCTCGGCGGTCGGGATCTGATCGGATCGGCCCCGACGGGAACCGGAAAAACCGCGGCTTTTCTCTTGCCCATTCTCCAGCGAATGATCACCGGCACACCGGTAGGGAAGACCCGCGTGCTCGTTATGGTGCCGACCCGCGAACTGGCGGTTCAGGTGGAAGAGAATCTTCGGAGTCTCGCTAAACATGCATCGGTCCGATCGATGGCTATTTATGGGGGTGTTGGGATGGAGCCTCAAGTCCAGGCGCTCCGCTCGGGTGTCGCCGTTGTGCTTGCAACCCCCGGCCGTCTGTTAGACCATCTGCGTCGAGGAAATGCCCGGCTGGACTCCCTCGAGGTGCTAATATTGGACGAGGCCGACCGGATGCTCGATATGGGTTTTCTTCCCGACATCCGCAACATCATCAAGACCATACCTTGGCAGCGGCAGACGATGCTCTTTTCGGCGACGATGTCCAGTGAGATTCTACAACTGGCGAGGGAGATATTGCATAATCCGCTCAAGTTCAAAGTGGGCGGTAAGGAGAAGACCGCTGTAGGCATCCGTCATGCGGCCTACCCGGTGGCCCAGCATCTGAAGACCGAATTGCTTCTAACGTTACTGCGAGAGCTGGCCATGCCTTCCGTCCTGGTATTTACACGCACAAGAAATCGTGCCGATCGCCTAGCCCGTATGCTCGAACGGGACGGATTCAAAACAGGTCGGCTGCATGCCAGCCGGACGCAATCCCAGCGGCTGGCGGCCCTCAAAGCCTTTCAGCGTGGTCATTTGCAGGTCTTGGTGGCGACCGACCTGGCGGCCCGGGGCATTGATGTCGAGAAGATTTCGCACGTGATTAACTTCGACATACCCAACACCCCGGAGGATTATATCCACCGCGTCGGCCGGACGGCTCGTATGGAAGCGCTGGGAGATGCCTTCACGCTCGTTTCGCCGGAGGAGGAGAAGACACTCCGGTTGATTGAGCAGAGCCTTGGACCAGCCCTGCCCCGCATAACGCTGCCGGATTTCAATTATCGTGCCATGCACTTAGCTAAAAATACCCCAGGCGCTCCAGCGGATGGCCATAAAAAGAAAGGACGCTTTCTTGATCAACCGCTCCGGGATGCGAAGCGGAGAGAAAATCGACGGACTCGAAGCAAGCGGCCACATTGAGACCGGGGGAGTCGTTAACCTACTTGGCCCGGCGTTATCAAACCTTGGCTAACGGCTTCTACAGCCATGAGGTGGTGTAAGACTTCCAGAACTATGGTAATCAAAGTCACGCCATGTACGGCGCCGTCTTCACAGCGCTTAAGCCATCAGTAGAGCGTTCTTGCCAAACGCTGCCGGTACTCGTCCGAGATCGCGCTACGCTCTCCGAGCAGGCTGAAGAGTAACAACATAGTCTTGCGGGCGATCTCGTCCCGGTAGCGCTTATCTTTGGCAATGATGGTCATCAATTCCTCGAGCGCTTCGCGGTATTTTTGATGGGCGGCCAGGCTAGCTGCATGCCGGTAGCGAACGTCGAGCGCCTCGGGCGTGGCCCTCAGGGCTTCCCGGCAGGTTGATTCATCGCTCGCCAATCCTTCTTCGAAGAAGGGGAGCAAATCGAGTAAGCGAGACGCAGTATCCGACTCACCGGTGAGTGAGGATATCTCTTGCAGGTAAGCCTTGGCCTGATCCTGCCGGCCGGCCCGCAATGCGCTCCGCCCCAGCGCCAAAAACGCGGCCGGGTGCCGGCTGTCTAAAGACAGAATTTTGCGATAAAGCTCTTGTGCGCTTTCATCATCGCCGGCTTGCTCTTTTTCTCGAGCCAGCGCCACCCAGCGATCCAATTCGGTAGGGCAATGCCTTTGCAGGAAGGCGCGCGCTTGCGCTTCGCCGAGAACACCGACAAATCCGTCTATGGGTTGCTCATTGCGGAATAGCATCCCATGCGGGATGCTGCGGACTTGGTAATCGAGTGCCAAGTAAGGGTTCTCTTCCGTATTGACTTTTGCCAGGATAAAGGCGCCCTTGAACTCCTCGGCCAACTTTTCCAGGATCGGACTGAGTTGACGGCAGGGGGCGCACCATGGCGCCCAGAAATCGACCAGCACCGGCAACTCGCGCGAGCGCTGCAATACGTCAGCCCGAAAGTTGGCCTGTGTCACGTCGATTACAAAGCGTGCGGTGGTCTCGCTCATGATTACTCCTTATTTCTCTTGCGATCGTATTCTTGATCAGTGTATCGTATGCCCTAATGATCGTCTAGACCTACTCCAACGGGCCGGCAATTCCCGCCGGCTCGCCGCGGATGGGTTGCACACCCATCTGGATTTGCGGTATGCTAAAGACACCGCGTATGCTTCTTCACGGGTTGTTACGCGAGATTCACGGTATCACCAGCCGTAAACTTTTCTTAGGAGCGGGCGCATGAAAAGAACAAACCTATTAATCTATCCAGTGGCTCTTTCTATCTTACTTATGAATCCAGTAGCCGCCTGGCAGGTTACTCTACAGGGGGGTGATAATAATAGGCTTAACTGGGCTAACGCTGTTATAAGCGATTCCGAGGGAAACGTAATTGCCGGGGGTTATTTGTATAATCGAGGGACAGAAGAGGATTTTACAGTGGTTAAATTGGATGGGAAAACCGGGCGAGAGTTATGGCAGGTGGAAATCAATGGCACGGCTAACGGCCGGGACCAAGTCAATGCGGTCACCGTGGATGCAAAAGGAGATGTGATTGCGGCAGGCTGGATTCTGAACCTGATTACAAGCTTTGACTTTGCGGTGGTTAAACTGGATGGAAAAACCGGAGAGGAGATATGGCATGTAGAGATCAATGGGAGCGCTAATAGAGAGGATGGTGTGAACGCCTTGGCTGTGGATCCCGCAGGAAATATAGTGGCCGCGGGTTATATACGGAATATAAGTACAGGGTACGACTTCGCCGTAGTAAAGCTGGATGGAAATACCGGAGACGAATTATGGCGAACCGAGATCGATGGGACTTATCCGCTGTCCGATGATGAAGCGTATGCGGTCGCCATGGATTCACAAGGGAATGTAATCGCCGCCGGTCGCACGCGTAACGTCGGCACGCTTTATGACTTTGCCGTAGTAAAGTTGGAAGGGGGGACGGGAAAAGTACTATGGCGAAAGGATATTGACGGGGGCGAGCGGTTGAGTGATTGGGCGGGCGCCGTCGTCATAGATCGGGAAGACAATGTGATTGCCGCGGGTGTGACCTGGCATACGCAGACGAATGAAGATTTTGCGGTATTAAAGCTGGATGGAAATACCGGAGAGGAAATGTGGCGAGCGGAGCTTAACGGCAGCGCCGATGCCGTTGACATGGCGCGCGCGGTAGCGGTAGATCGCAAAGGAAATGTATTCGCCGTCGGCTTCGTAAAGAATCTTGTTACCGAACAAGACTTCGTAGTGGTTAAGTTAGATGGGGAAACCGGAAAAGCTCTATGGCATAGAGAGTTTAATGGCAGCTCGAATTCGTTCGATCAGGCATGGAATGTGGCGATAGATTCGAACGGCAATGTAATTGCCGGTGGGATGCTGGATAACCAGGGCCGCTCACTGGACTTTGCCATAGTCAATTTAGATGGAAGTTCTGGTGAAGAAATATGGTATACAGAAATCGACGGCGCGGCCCATGGGCCGGACTGGCTGCAAGCCATGACACTCGATCCCCAAGGTTCTGTAATTGCCGCAGGACTTTTAGCCCGAGTCCCTTCTTTTAGGGAGGTATCAGACAGCGACTTTGCGGTTATTAAACTAAATGGGAAAAATGGCAATGATTTTTAGATCGGAGTTAAACCGAGTAGGTTTTGGAAATCAAGCGCAGGTGCCCGGAGAGCGATACATTGCATTAATTAATCAGAAGCTCCTTCTAACTCAGAAGGAGCTTCCAAAAACAAAATGTAAGTGAGACGCTCGTGGCTAATTCTAGCGAGAGATCTTACGGATTTTGTGGTTGTGATTGTCGATGATGTAAAGCTCGCCATTGGCGGGATCAAAGGCGATCCCGGTCTGTTGAAAGAGCTGAGCATTGGTGGCCAAGCCGGGAAATGCTGATGGGTTCACTGGATTGTAATCGCCGCCAAAACCCCCAATGCCACTCCCGGCGATAGACTTGCTAGCTTTCAGCCCAGCGTCTATCTGTCGGATGCGCATATTGTGTCTATCGGAAACAAAGATATTATTGGCAAAGGGCAATCCGGAAGGAGGGCTGGCCAATGAAATCGGCCAGTTCAACCAAGCCTCGGATGCCGACCCGAAGTCGCCAAAGTATCCACCAGGCTCGGTGATACTAGTGCCGACTCCGGCCACCGTACTAATGATAAATTGAGGACTTGTCATCTCTATACGGCGAACTCGCTTGTTTCCGTAATCCGCCACATAAAGACTTGTAGCATCGGTGCTAAACGCTAAATGCGCCGGCACAGAAAGCCGTGCCTGAGCGGCCGGCCCATTATCGCCCGCATAGGCGGGAGCGCAGGGTGGTTGACACGACTGGATCTTGGGGTCGCAGCAGCCCTCGGGAGGCGGGTTAAGACAAAGTCCAGCAAAAGCATTGATCGTGCCGTTGGTAACTTTGCGAATGCGCTGATTACCGTTATCGACAATGTAGTAACTTTGGGGAGTAAGATTGTCAAAGACGATCGCCACCGGGGTCTGAAGATGCGCCGATGTAGCGGCTCCGCCATCGCCATTGTTGCCACAGACCAGGGGTACCCCGGCTACCGTAGTGATTATGGGATTGCTGGGATTTGACATATCAACTTTGCGGATGATTTGATTGCTCGTATCGGCAATGTAGAGGTTGGCGCCGGGATTTGGAGAGTCGAAAGCGATGCCATAGGGGTTTTTGAGCTGCGCCAGCAGCGCCGGGCCACCATCTCCTCCATAGCCGCCGGGGAGAGGATCTCCGCAAGACACGGTCATATTGGGCGTACATTGGCCGGCGAAACGTTCTATGATCTTTGTAGTGAGATTCACACGGCGTATGCAGCTATTGCATGTATCCGCTATATAGAGGTAGTTATTGTTGAAGGCTATTGAAACAGGAAAGTTGATGTGAGCGGCAGATGCAAGGCCACCATCGCCAAGATAACCTTGGTCCCCCGTTCCGACTACGGCGTCGATGCGCCAATCCACCATAAGATAGGAGGGAGCGAAGACAGGACTTCCTAGTGCTACTCCTGTTTGCACCTGGACTAAGTAACCTGGGTTAGGAGCACTGCCCGTGCGCGCGATCAGTGAAGGTGGAACGGCTACGGTAATTACCTCTGCCTCATATAAATTACCACTTTTCGGGTCCAGAGGAGCTGTGGTATCCGCTCGGGGGAATAACTGCCGACTAGTGACAGTAACCTGAGTTCCTGCAAATCTCACGATGGGAGGAGGGTAGGTGACATCAGTGAGAATGCATTGGGTGCTCCCCGGGGAAACGGGCACACACTGAGGGAAAAAATAGCCACCATAGATAGACAAATTGAAAAATCCATTCCCAATCAGGTTCGCATCGCCGCGGATAATGCTAGGTGGATCGAGGCGAGAGATATCCTGGGCAAACCCAAAGCTCACAAAACAGGCACAGAGTAATAACGCACTGACTTGAATACGTTTTCCCATAGTAGACTCCTTATTGGGTTCGTTAAACTAAACTTTTCGTAACCGTTCACGGGGGGGGTAAGACTTCAGATGACCGGTGGAGGGTGATAGGGTAGCCTGTTGATTAGAGCCTGAGCCTATTTTTAGACGGTCATAAGTTTTTGCTGGACAAAGGCATTGCTTTCTGGTATGGTATCCT
>JACOSC010000245.1 GCA_016179055.1 Acidobacteriota bacterium | reverse complement strand
TTCCGAGCACCGTATGAATCGTTACCTCCTCACACGTCGGATATACTAGTCGTCTGAATCGGGCAACTGACGACAGGGGACTTTCACCCCATTAGATTCGCAGCTTGTCGGCTGCATCCCTACCGCCGGCGGTTCTGTTTTCATTCTTCGTAGTGCCCCAATGGGGCATGAACAACTTCATTGCAAATCTAAACAAATACAAGGAGGTACAAAATGAATCGCCTAGTTCTTCGAATAAGCTTGATACTGATACTCATAACCATAGGTACTATCGGGATTACCAACCGGGTGTTATGCTAAAGTGCTACTTTGCCAACGGCTACTCCATCTTTGTCTTCGCGTGCGATCGTCGGCTCGACTCCCCAACGACAGGCCGCCTATGAAGGGCTCACACCCCAGCAACTCCAGTTCATGACAAACGTAGCTCCCACTTATGTTAGCCAAGCGAGTAGGGATGCAGCTCAAAATCCTAAGCCAACTCAAGACACCTTTGTCTATGCTAATGGTGCTACAGGCCAATACCTAAAATACAACCTTGCGCTTGGAAATTTATCGACTTTTACCCCTAGCTTCTCGACAAACTCTGGATTGGCCACTCCTCTCGGTGGAGGTGATGCCGACGGCGATGGACTGCCGGACACATTCGAAAATCAACTGGCTGATCTCTTTACACCTGCCTATCACGTATCCGGGGGCGAACAACCTGGAACGAGCTTTGCCACATTTTTCGATAGCGTCCCCCAAACGGTCGCCGAAGTTTTCGGGCCGAACCCACCTAGGAGCTACTTCCGTGTGACGCCGATGGGTTTCGCAACCTTAAGCGGCACCCAATACGGTTTCCTACGGATTGATTACCTCACCTTGTGGAATCGGGATGATGGCCTTGCTGTCAGTACGAGTTGCCGGCTCCAATTAGCTCTAGCACTCGGTTTGGTAGGGATTCCAGTCGGTCAGATCCTGGATGGGATCGCGGACCATCCTCTCGATAATGAGCGTTCTGCGGTACTGGTGGCGGCACCGACCCCGAGCCCTTCCACCTATAGTTTTGATCCAAACGCTTATCGTATCTGGAGTATTTACTCATCTGCGCACGAAAACACTTTTACGGACCAGAGCATGTACTTTTTCCCGGACCAGCCAATCCCCGGCCCCGCGCACGTGCTACTGGGCCTTTCTCGCGCCAAACATGCGACCTATTTCTTTAATCCCGAGAGATGGCCGCTTATTCCCCCGATCGTCCGCAATATAGTCTACGCGACGATTACCGACCTTTGGCTCTCTGGTATTATAGATGACCTGGAATACCTAGCCTATCTGTTCGCTGCCGATACCGCGTTCTTCTCCTGTATTGTTGATCATTTTCAGGAGCAGGGAATCGATCAATACGCAGAGGCGCGCACGAACGTAGGCGAGCCCAATCAGCCGATTAACGGCTGCCATTTCATCCAAGATCCAAATCATTTATATCCGGTGCTTCTCAGGCCTTTGTGGCAGTTAAACTAACCGCATGTCGGGGGGGGGACATAGTGCCTCCCCCATTTTTTCATTTAAATCGTACGGCGGATTGTGTAAAATAATTTCATGGAATAGCAAAAATCTCTAATGCGGTTTCCGGAGTCATCAGTAGCGGATTTTCTCTACGACTAAGATTTTAATACTTTCATAGGCAATATTTGCATTCGGAGAAGAGGATTACTTATGCTCAAGCAACTCTTTTCACTCCTACTGATCGGTTTATTGCCGCTGGTCTGCGCAGAGCCAGCCTCTGCCGCCTCCAAGGCGGAAAAGGAGTTTCAATTCGCAGAGAAAGTCAAATCGAGTTTTCAGCGGCTTGGTGTGGGAGAAGACGCGCGCGTGGCCGTCAAGCTACGAGATAAAACAAAATTGACAGGCTATATCAGTGACTTGAGAGTGCCAAGTTGTCTACTAGCCGGCCAGTCGTAGACCCTCAGCCCTGCCTACATCTATCCGTTCGATGAGGAATTTTGTGAAAGGAGACCCCTGCCGGTTACCCACGAGAAATTCGGGAAGGCTTATCCTGAGGGCCTGCGCCGTCACCATCTCG
>JACOSC010000222.1 GCA_016179055.1 Acidobacteriota bacterium | reverse complement strand
TCAAGTCATAATAACGAAATTGTTTGCTCATGCCTCCATACTAACTATTTCTTTCTCGCTGTCAATAAAATTTTAAACATTTCACAAAATATTTCTCATTTCCTACGCACCATGCCCATCTATCCCCGACAGGCTCCTAGGAGTCTGTCGGAGATAAGCTATTTGAGCGTTCGGCGACCCCTGTTTCTACAAAATAGCCGGGGTAAAAATGGCAAACGCAGCCTCAGCAAGGACCGATTCTTGAATTCTCCGATAGACTCCTATAAGCGCGCAGTCGGCTTGGCGAGATATTTTTTTCAGCGGCTCCTTGGGCGCGCCGAAGTGCGCCAGTCAACGACACAGCAATAATGCCCCCTTTGATGAGTCCCCACTCATCAGCCCACCAGATTTTCAGGGGGAACCTAACTAGGAGTCTTTCGGAGTTAACATATTTGATGTTCGGCGGCCCATGTTTCATTAAACATGCCTGGGTTAATAATGACAGACACAATCGCTCTGAAAACTGATTCTTGAATTCGCCGACGCACTCCTAGATATTTAGATTACATACCTTTCTCTGGGTTATCACCTCAAAGGTCCTATACCGCCCATTGATGAGGCGGAATAACACTAATCGAAGATTGCTTTTTTAATTACGAATAGTTCTCGTGAGAAAGGGACAGCTACGTTGGCTGGTCCGGTATTAGTCCACCGCACGCTCACGAAATGGACGGCGGCGGGCGGGAATTTAATGTTGCAATTAAGTAAAGTAAATAAGGAGGCAGGCCATGAATGATTATGTTTCAAAATCGGCGCGTCTAATGTTTGCTTGTTCTGAGCCTTTGGCTCATGTTTGCGCTGGTCAATGTGATGGCCGGTATTGGCCCATCCGCAGAGAGTGTCATTCAAGATCCCCAGGGCCCATACGGTCCGACACTGAGTTGTGAGAACGGCTTTAAGGTAAGCTACGAAAGCAAGCCTTTAGGGGAGAGTGAGTTCGTCGTTTGTGAAGCAAATCCTGAACAACCTGGGATACGACCCGCCACCGTCTCCCATCCGCCAAATACGACCGTGTGGGGAAGCCCGGCGTCTTGCGACGTAACCACATGGGATGAGGAGCGTATGATGGGGCTCGGTTCCATTGACCAAGTGGCCGGCAGTCCGAATGGAATTCGGTTGGCGGTGGCGAGTAGCATCGGCGTGATCATTTGGAATCAGGCGAAAATGGAAGTAGAAAGCGTGTTCGTTGGGCACGGCGCTCTGGTGAGCTCCGTTACGTGGTCGCCCGACGGGACCCGTATAGCGTCTGGGTCGTATGATCGCACTATCAAGGTCTGGGAGGTAGCGTCTGGCCGAATGCTCCACACTATGCTTGGACATACTGCGCTGGTGAACTCCGTGGTATGGTCGCCCGACGGCACACGGATTGCAAGTGGCTCACAGGATGCAACGATCAAAATCTGGGCGGCGGATTCGGGCGTTTTGCTCGCCACATTGATTGGGCATACAGATGAGGTATATTCCGTGACGTGGTCGCCCGACAGCACACGAATCGCCAGTGGTTCTTATGATCGCACAATCAAGGTGTGGATGGCTGCATCGGGCACCCTCTTCCGTACATGGGTCGGGCATACCGATGAAGTGAGCTCCGTAACATGGTCGCCGGATAGTACACAGTTTACCAGCGGCTCATGGGACGGCACGATCAAGGTGTGGGAAGCCACCACGGGGGCGCTGCTTCGCACATGGATTGGGAATAGCGATGACGTGTATACCGTGGCGTGGTCGCCCGACGGCACGCGGATTGCCAGCGGTTCCTATGATCGCACGATCAAGGTGTGGGACGCGGCAACCGGCGCTCTGCTGCGCACCTTGACTGGGCATAGGGCTCAAGTAACTTCGGTGGCTTGGTCGCCGGACGGTACGCAACTTGCAAGCGGTTCCTATGATGGCACGATCAGACTTTGGGAGGCCGCAACGGGCGCGGAACTCTACGCCTTCATCGGGCACACCGATGAGGTGACTTCGGTGGCCTGGTCCCCGGATGGCGCCCAGATTGCCAGTGGCTCGTGGGATGCGACGGTCATAATTTGGGGGGTCGAAACAGGCAATAAGCTTCGCACATTAGCTGGACATGCCTATGAGGTGAACTCCGTGGCGTGGTCGCCTGACGGGGCATGGATTGCCAGTGGATCCTTTGACCGCACTATCAAAGTGTGGGTTTCGCAAACGGGCGCTCTGCTTCGCACCTTAATCGGGCATACGGATGAAGTGAACACAGTGACGTGGTCGCCGGAGGGCTGTACACTAGCCTCCGGGTCCACGGATGGCACGGTACGTATGTGGGGCAGCAAGCCGAAAGTGCGAAGGGAATAGCGAGTGAGATGCTTCTCTGACCAAACCGGCTCCGCCTACTTCATCCAGTGATGTTTTTTTTCTGTTGTAATCGCACAAGATACGAGGCGGTGCCGGTGGGGTTGAAATCCAGCCGATTAGCACGCATCGAACATAACGTAACAGAGGACACGCAAACCGCTTCGCCTTTTTTCTCGAATCTTCACGTGTGCGCCGCGCGGATTTCAGGTCGCCGCTAAATGGGCGCCACGTTCCTTACATGGTCTTATGCTCGCAAGAAGCGACGAGCGACAGCCAGCTTAAGATCGTCGATTTCGCGAATGCGCAGCCCCAAGCCAATAAAGAAGGTCAGCGCGAGGCCCAATCCAATACACAGGACCAGCGCTAAACAGCTTTTCCAAAACGAAGCCAAGCTGAGTCCCGCCGTGTGTCCGAGCGCCTGGTAACTGTAAAAACAAAGAATGCCCATGCCCGCCGACAATGTGGTAATTTTCAGGAAAGCGCTACTGATTCCCTGGTCAGTGAATGATCCCACACGGCGGCATAAGCATACCCACAAGAACATCAAGTTGATAGTGGCGGCCATGGCCGTGGCAAGGGCTAGACCTGTAAATCCTAGAAAGCCAGTTAGAACGAAATTCAAACCAATCTTGAGCAGCACAGTCAAGGCGCTGGCAATGACCGGTAACTTAGAATCATTAAGCGCATAAAAGGTGGGAACGATTATTTTCACGGCCGAATACGAGAATAAGCCAAGCGCATAATAAAGCAGGGCGTCGGCTGTAAATTGCGTATGTTGTGCGGTAAATTTGCCGTGCTCGTACAGGACGCGTATGATTGGGTGACGGAGCGCAATCAATCCCGCCGTGGCCGGCAGCGTCAGCAGGAGCGCAAACCGGATCGATCGGGCCAGGGTTGCTTTGAGTTTTACCATATCATTCAGGGCGGCGTCGCGAGAGACGGCGGTAAGATTAACCGTGGCAATAGCCACTCCGAAAAGGCCAATAGGGAGTTGCATGAGCCGAAAAGCGTAATTGAGCCATGAAACCGGCCCATCACCGAAGCGCGACGAGAATTGGTTATCAATAATAAAATTGATTTGCGTGGCGGCCAAGCCGAAGATGGCCGGCAGCATGAGGCGTCCGATGCGACGTAGTCCGGGATCCCTCCATATTAGAGTGAGACGATAACGATACCCTATTTTGTAGGCGGATGGAAGTTGTATGAGCAGTTGGCCGAGGCTGCCGACTAGCGAGCCGATGGCCATGGCCACAATCGGCTCCTGTCCAATTTTCGGCATGAGCGGCGAAAGCAGTATGCCGGCCAGTATGTTGGTTACGTTGAACATGGCCGGCGCGAGGGCTGAAATAAAGAAGCGACCGCCGGTATTGAGCACGCCCATAATGGCGGCGGACGTTGCGACGAAGAGCAGAAAGGGGGACATGATCTGCGCCATCTTGGTGGCCAAATCAACTTTCCCCGGATGCTGCAGGAAGCCGGAGGCTAACATGATGACAAGATACTTGGCCCCAAAGAAAAAGATAAGCGTAACCAAGCTGAGCACCACCAACAGAGCGTTGATTACGAGATTAGCCAAATGCCAGGCCTGCTCCGCACTGCGATGGCGATAATCGGTAAAGGTTGGCACGAAGGCGGCGCTCAAGGCGCCTTCGGCAAACAAGTCGCGCAGCAAATTCGGAATACGAAAAGCGATAAAGTAAGCATCGGTGGCCGCCCGTGTGAAATAGGCCGCCAATACCTGTTCACGGACAACGCCCAGAATTCGGCTGATGAGGGTGGCGAGGCTGACAACGCCGGCGGCCTTTAGTGTACTCGGTGTCTCCATTAAAAGCTTTCTTCCCACTCCCACCCGCCAAAGCCTTGCGGAGTTTATAAAGTATAAATGTTTAAGAAATCTAAAATAGTTCGGCCCTGCCACGTAGCGATGGCAACTCGTAGGACCGCATGCCGGCACAACCACAACTGACCGGCGCCCGCCCTTCGTCATGATTTCAACGTGCAGGTTTAATCCGTCGTGGCGTGCCCCTCTTGGCGCATAGCCAATCGTTCGAAAAGATCCGAAGTAAAAGGGCCGGCCGCCGGTTGTATTGACACCGGGGAACTTCTATACTAACATACCTGCTGAATTTTGAAATCGCGCAAAAGCATGCAACACGGACTGCCTACTTTCTTATTTTCAATGATTAATATAGTCAGGCGGTGGTCCCCGGAATTCGTTGGAACCGAAGATTTGGCTGGGCCCTATAAGCGGCGCCGTCCGCTGGAGTGCCATGAAGTTATCCGAGATTGCTGAGAAGTTGGGTTGTCAGTTGGTGGGTGACGGCGCCGTCGAGATTCTGCGCGTACGCGGCATCGATCAGGCCACACGCGGGGACCTCGCTTTTATTGCTAACCGAAAATATCTTGCTCATCTCAAGGGCACAAAAGCCTCGGCCGTGATCTTGGGTCTTGAACACCCGGAAACCCCGCTACCCAATCTGCGGTCTGTCAATCCATACTTAACCTTTGCCAAAGCGATCGAATTATTTTATCAAGCGCCCTTACCTCCCCGTGGCATAGACCCTACCGCCGTTATCTCGCCTCGGGCTGTCATAGGCAAGAATCCCAGCGTCGGCGCTTACGTCGTCATCGGCGATGACGTGCACATTGGCGACAACGTCACGCTCTATCCGCACGTGTGCATTTATACGGGCGTACGCATGGGAAATGGCTGCGTCGTTCATGCGCAAACGGTGTTGCGAGAATTTGTTCAGATCGGCGATCGCGTGATTTTCCAAAACGGCGTCATCATCGGCGGCGATGGCTTCGGCTTCGCCAAACAAGACGACGATACGCTGTATAAGATCGTGCAATCCGGCACGGTTATCATTGAAGATGATGTGGAGATTGGCAGCCATAGCACGGTGGACCGCGCGACGATTGGCGCCACAGTTATTAAACGGGGGGCTAAAATTGACAATCTTGTCCAAATCGGGCATGGGTCAACGGTCGGGGAGCACAATTTACTGGCGGCCCAGGTGGGACTGGCCGGCAGTACGGTTTTGGAAAGCCATGTTACATTGGCCGGCCAGGTTGGCTGCGCCGGCCATCTTACCATACGTGAACATGCGGTGGTCACGGCGCAGTCCGGTGTCGGAGGCAACATCGATGCGCATGCCATTGTGTCAGGGTCGCCGACCATGGATAATCTCGTATGGCGCAAGGTCATCGCCGGTCTGCCGCGCTTGCCGGATTTGCTTCGACGTGTGCGTCAACTGGAAGTGGAAATCAAAGCCATAAAAACGCACCGAACACCTGACACGGTGACCGATCAGAAAGATGAAGAAAGGAATAACGCTTGATGAAAACCTGCCTAGTAACCGGCGGCGCCGGCTTTATCGGCTCCAATCTAACTGAGCGTCTACTCGAACGCGGCGACCGCGTCAAAGTCCTGGATAATTTCTCTTCTGGAAAACGAGCCAATCTGGATGGATTGTCTGAACGGTTTCCTGAGCAGCTACAGATTTTGGATGGTGATATACGCGACTTCGCTCTGGTGACGGCAGCCATGGATGGCGTTGATTATGTTTTCCATCAGGCCGCCGTGCCGTCGGTTCCGCGCTCGATCAGAGATCCGCTGACCAGCAACAATGTTAATATTCAAGGCACGCTGCAAGTATTTCTCGCCGCCCGTGATGCCGGTGCCTGTCGGGTAGTATTTGCCTCATCCTCATCCGTTTATGGTGAATCCCCCACCTTACCCAAGCGCGAAGACTTTACCCCCCTGCCCATTTCTCCATACGCCTTGACGAAGTGGGTCGGCGAAGAGTACGCGCGCCTAGTCCATAAGATTTATGACCTCGAAGTGGTGTCTCTCCGTTATTTCAATGTCTTTGGCCCGCGGCAAGACCCGAAATCGGAGTACGCTGCCGTGATTCCACGCTTCATCGACAAGCTGTTAACCGGGACGTCACCTACCATATTTGGCGACGGTGAGCAATCGAGAGATTTTACTTTTGTGGATAACGTGGTCGAAGCCAATCTGCGCGCCGCCGACGCTCCGTGCGTCGGCGGGCAAGTCTTTAACGTGGCGTGTGGCGAGCGCTATACCTTGAACGAATTGGTGATGAAGCTGAATCAAGTTCTAGGGACTTCGCTGGCGGCCACGCACGCGGCGCCCCGCGACGGTGATATTAAACATTCATTGGCCGATATTACGAGCGCCAAGGCGAGGCTGTGCTACTCGCCGTCGGTGGGGTTTATGGAGGGACTCGCTCGCACGGCGAAGTGGTTTGCCGAATACGGTCCCCGGTAGCGGACGCGTCCCACTCAGCCGACTGTAGCGATTTGTGAAAGATCCCGAGACGGGACCGCCGCGGGCATGTCTTAAGGCTTAGCGGATCAAGGAATGATAAGGATGGGCAAGGAAGCTGTAACGGCCAAACCGGTCATTGGGCTGCGCTCCTCGTTGTGGGTGCGCTGGCTCCGCCTGTTGCCGGAGGACTCTGGGGATCGGTTTATATTCCTGATCACCGGGCTTTGTATTCTTTCGACGTTTTTTTCAATTGCCCTATCGCACATTTGTCTGAGCGTGGCAGTGGCGGCGTTCTTGTACCAGCACTCTTACGGTGAAAAACTGCATTATCAATTGCCGCCTTTTTGGCTCCCGATCGTGGCGTTTATGATGACGACCTCCATCGCAGTTTTCCTGTCGCCGGAACTGTTCCTCGGCCTTAAGGCTATGAAGAAATTTTTTCTCTTCGTCATCATGTTTCTTGTGTTTAACCGCTTTCGATCGTTTGCTCAAGTGGATTGGCTTTTTCGCGCGCTTTTCGTCGTGGGGCTCCTCTCTTCTATCGTGGGCATCTTACAATATCCAGCCAGCGACCCCTCCCACCGCATTACCGGCTTCTTGGGCCACTGGATGACCTTTGCCGGAACGCAATTGATTTTGTTCACCGCCATCTTAACGTTCTTCCTTTATTATTATAAGGAAGCGCGTTGGGCCGTCGTATTGTTGCCGGTCGTTACGTTGGCGCTCGTGCTTTCGCTCACGCGCAGCGCCTGGGTTGGGGCCTTTTTTGCTTCGGTAGCTTTGGTCTCCGTCAAGCGCGGTCGCTTTTTGTTTCTTCTTCCAGTGATCCTGGCGCTGACTCTGGCACTTTCCCCGCGCGCGATAATGGACCGGGCCAAGACGTTGCTGACCTTGGAGGACCGCGCCATTGACGTTCGCTTCGATATGATTAAGACCGGGATTAACATGGTCAAGGCGCATCCCTGGATTGGCATAGGGCCTAACCGAATTTCACGCGTCGCCTACGAATATGGCGCCGATCAAACGGTAGCGCCCCGCTATTACATGCATCTTCATAATAACTTTGTGCAACTGGCCGCGGAGCGCGGCATTCCATGTCTGGTGGCCTGGCTCTGGCTGATTGCCGCCTTAATGCGGGATTATTATCGTATGGCCAAGCGCATCTCTCTGAAAGATAAACGCTCTTACCCCTTGGCCGTCGCCGTGTCCTCGCTGATTGGTTTTTTGGTAGCCGGCCTTTTTGAGTACAATTTTGGCGATTCGGAAGTCGTGATGTTGCTATTTTTCGTTTTGACCTCTCCCTATGTGGTCGACCGCGAGCTGCGGGAGGGATCGGCCGCCGAAGCCCTTGCCTAATGATGAGAGCATGATTGACACCGACCGATTCCATATACGAACAACCGGCGCTCAATCGGCTGCTCCCGGCGTTGCATGCAACTCTGCCATTGAGAAGGCGCATTACGGAGTGAAAACCTTCTTCCACCATTTTCATCTTTCGTAATTCCCCATCATGGGCATAAGCCACTCCACTGACGGGTATGAAACCTACTAGTCCTCCTGCCATGCCGGCCAACCACGGCGACAGAGTGCCTCTGCGGATAGCCATAATGGGTACCCGTGGAATTCCCGCCAATTATGGAGGCTTTGAGACGTTTGCCGAAGAGTTGTCTACGCGCCTAGTCGCGCATGGCCACCAAGTGGCGGTTTACGGTCGGTCCCACTATGTGGATCAAACCTTGCAGAGTTATCGTGGGGTTGGGCTGGTCGTGCTTCCGGCGGTGCGTACGAAATATCTCGACACGGTTAGTCACACTTTTCTTTCGTGCTTACACGGGTGCCGGCATCGCCATGATATTGTTCTCATTTGCAATGCGGCCAACGCCATATTCGCGCTGCCGCTTCGGCTCACCGGGCAGCGTGTAGTGGTCAACGTGGATGGCCTCGAACGGCAACGGGCGAAGTGGAATTGGCTGGGGCGTGCGTATTATCACCTCGCCGAGTATCTGTCAACGATCTGTGCCAATGCTTTCGTCACCGATGCGCGAACCATCGAGCGCTACTATTTGACCACCTACGGCGCCGCTTCGACGTTCATACCCTACGGCGCACGTACCGAAAGCATTTTAAGCGATAACGCTTTGCTTCATTACGGCCTGAATAAAAGACGGTATGTCCTCTACGTTAGTCGTCTGGAGCCGGAAAACAATGCGCATGTAGTAATAAAGGCCTACGCCTCCGTGCAGAGCCCTTTTCGCTTGGTGATTGTCGGCGATGCGCCTTACAACGACGAATATATACGGGAACTCAAGCGGACCGGCGATTCGCGCGTTATTTTTACGGGTGCGATTTATGGCCAAAGTTACTGGGAGATGCTGGCCAATGCCGCTTGTTACATACATGCCACGGAAGTCGGCGGCACACACCCTGCTCTCATTGAGGCCATGGCACAAGGTAATATTGTGCTGGTCAACGAAACACCGGAGAACGTTGAAGTGACCGGCGGGGCGGGCTTGCTCTACCGAAGAAATGACGCGGAGGACCTTGCCGGTAAGCTCCAATTAGTTGTGAACGCCCCTGAACAATACGAGGAATACCGTCACCGTGCACGCCATCGTATAGCGGCGCATTACTCCTGGGATAACGTGACAGATCAATACGAAGCCCTATTCTATTCGCTATTAGAGAGAAAGGCGCGCTTCGGCCGGACATAGCGAATAGGTCACTGAGCCAAATTACGATTGTTGTAATTAATCGATCGGCTCATGAGGGGGGCCCTTTGCGAGCACATTGCGCGTGCGTAGCGTGTGACGCCGTCCCTTAAATGTTTTCATATTGACCGTCTGCGCGGCCGCACGATATACTACGCGCAAGTTTAACGGGCTGCCGGCTAGGGCAGCCATGAAAGGAAGGTTCAAACGTATGGCAAACATGGCATGGGATCGCAATCGTCACGTAGCGAACAATCTGTTTGAGGCGATTGGTCGAACGCCGCTGGTGCGCCTTAACCGGATCAACCGCGGCTGCTCCGCCGAAATTCTGGTGAAGGTAGAGTGGTTCAGCCCGTCGGGAAGTTTGAAAGATCGTATCTATTATCACATGATCACTCAGGCGGAACAACGCGGCGATTTACGGCCGGGAATGACGATCCTTGAGTGTTCGACCGGCAATGCCGGCATCGCCTGCTCTTTTGTAGCCGCCGTTAAAGGTTATCCTTGCATCATTGTTATGCCGGAAGGCATGAGCGATGAACGGAAGAAAATGGATCGCGCCTACGGAACCGAGATGGTCTATACGCCGGGGGGCGAAAGCGACGTTGACCTGGCGTTGCAGAAGCTGGATGAGATACGCCGGCAGGATCCGCAGAAATACTGGGTCCCTTCGCAATTCGACAACCCCGACAATATCGAAGCGCACGTCTTGACTACGGGCCCGGAGTTGTGGGAGCAAACCGAGGGCCGTCTTGACGCTTACATCGCTACACAGGGAACGGGCGGCGCCATCACCGGCATCGGCCGCTACCTTCGCTCGCGTAACCCACAAGTCAAGCTCTTTGCGGTCGAGCCCTCCGAATGCCCACTGCTCTCCCGGCGGCAATGGGGCCCACATCATATTGAAGGCATCGGCGACGGATTTGTTCCCCGGGATCTCGATTTGAGCATCTTAAATGGGATTGTAACTACAACCTCGGAAGAGGCCATTCATATGGCTCAGCGCCTGGCGCGCGAGGAAGGGATTTTCTGCGGTATTTCTTCCGGCAGCAACGTAGTGGCGGCTATTAAGCTGGCTAAGCGATTTCCGGAGCTGAAGCGCATTGCTACCATGATGAACGATACCGGCCAACGTTATTTTACTACGGCGCTTTGCGGCGAGACCAAGCAAGTGAAAATCCCCGAGCGGCCGCACCCGATGGATTCGTACACCAAGGAACAACTCGATAAGTACCAGCCGGGCTGGGCCCTTATCGATTAGGAGCATATCCGCGTAATGAAAAAAATGATTTCTGAAAAGGCGGAACGATTCACCGAGTCCGTCATTCGTGAGATGACCCGTTTGGCCCATCTTTACGATGCGGTCAACCTCTCCCAGGGCTTCCCTGATTTTCCCGCGCCGGAACCGGTCAAGACGGCTGCCATCCGCGCGATTGAAGCGGAAGTGAATCAATATGCCATCACGTGGGGCGCCAAATCTTTTCGCGATGCGATTTGCAGGAAATACGCGGAATACTATCAAATGGAGTTAGATCCCGAAAGAGAATTGACCGTTTGCTGCGGCTCTACAGAGGCTATGATATCGGCGCTGATGGCCATAATCAATCCCGGCGACGAAGTCATCGTCTTTGAACCTTTTTACGAAAATTATGGGCCTGATGCGATTCTCTCCGGGGCAACGCCACGCTTTGTCAAGCTGTATCCGCCGAAATTGGCGGAGGGATCATCACGGGTCTGGTATTTTGATGGCGACGAATTGGCATCCGCTTTTAATGATCGCACTAAGGCTATCGTCATCAATACACCCAACAATCCTACCGGTAAAGTTTTTACCCGCGCCGAACTTGAGCTCATTGCCCAGCTCTGCCAAAAATGGAATGTGATTGCCGTGACCGATGAAATTTATGAGCACATCGTGTATGATGGCGCACAACATATTCCCATGGCCACTCTCGATGGCATGCGCGATCGAACTATCACCATCAACGGCATGTCCAAAACCTATAGCGTGACGGGATGGCGAGTCGGTTTTGCCATTGCGCCGCCGGCGCTGACCAGTGCTATTCGCAAAGTCCACGACTTCCTGACGGTTGGCGCACCCGCGCCCTTGCAGGAAGCCGGAGTGCTGGCTCTCTCGTTGCCCAGCAGCTACTATGAGCAATTAGCAAGGGACTATGCCGTCAAACGCGCGCGTTTGTTAGGCATCTTAAATAATGCCGGCTTTGGATGCTTTATTCCATACGGCGCCTACTATATCATGACGGATATTTCTAAGTTTGGCTTTGAAACCGATGTGGCCTTTGCGCAGTATTTGGTCAAAGACATCGGTGTTGCGGTTGTGCCGGGCAGTAGCTTCTATAATAATCCTGCTTATGGATACAGGCAGGTGCGGTTTGCCTTTTGCAAACGCGAGGCCACCAGAAAAGCTCCATCGGTGAGGATGGAGCTTTTTTTTAATTCCGGCAACGACCTACTTTCCCACACCGTGACCAGTGCAGTATCATCGGCCCTGGAGGGCTTAACTTCCGTGTTCGGGATGGGAACGGGTGTGACCCCTCCGGAATAGTCACCAGAAGCAGTGATTACTTAAGAACAACTATTAGATCGGTTACTTCGGCCACGTCACCGCTGGGGTTAACCTCGGTGGTGTCGTGCGAATCGCTAACCTTGGACAACCGGGAAGGGCTGTAAGGCGAAGCCATGAAAAAAGAGATTGAGCAGAGAGCGAATAATATGGTCAAGCGCTCGGCCGATTAGTACCCGTTAGCTGCACGCGTTACCGCGCGTTCACATCGGGCCTATCAACCTGGTAGTCTACCAGGGGCCTAACCAGATACCTGCGGGGAGACCTTATCTTAGGGCGGGTTTCGCACTTATATGCCTTCAGCGCTTATCCCCTCCGAACGTGACTACCCAGCGCTGCCCCGGGCGGGACAACTGGCACATCAGGGGTTCGTTCATCCAGGTCCTCTCGTACTATGGACAACTCCCTTCAAGTCTCCTACGCCCACCACAGATAGGGACCGAACTGTCTCGCGACGTTCTAAACCCAGCTCACGTACCGCTTTAATAGGCGAACAGCCTAACCCTTGGGACCTTCTGCAGCCCCAGGATGCGATGAGCCGACATCGAGGTGCCAAACCGGGTCGTCGATGTGAACTCTTGGACCCGATCAGCCTGTTATCCCCGGCGTACCTTTTATCCGTTGAGCGATGGCCCTTCCATGCGGGACCACCGGATCACTAAGGCCTGCTTTCGCATCTGCTGGACATGTGTGTCTCGCAGTCAAGCCGGCTTATGCCTTTGCACGCAACAGCGGATTTCCAAACCGCCTGAGCCGACCTTCGCACGCCTCCGTTACCGTTTAGGAGGCGACCGCCCCAGTCAAACTACCCGCCTAGCCATGTCCCTGACCCTGATAGAAGAGTCCAGGTTAGTGGCCCAGAACGATAAGGGTGGTATTTCACCATTGGCTCAGCCGAGCCCGAGAGCCCGACGTCAAAGCCTCCCACCTATCCTACGCATACCGACCCGAAACACATGACTAGGGTGCAGTAAAGGTGCACGGGGTCTTTCCGTCTTGTGGCGGGTAACCGGCGTCTTCACCGGTACCACAAATTCGCTGAGCCCCTCGCCAAGACAGCGCTCAACTCGTTACGCCATTCATGCAGGTCGGAACTTACCCGACAAGGAATTTCGCTACCTTAGGACCGTTATAGTTACGGCCGCCGTTCACTGGGGCTTCGGTTCAGAGCTTCTCCCGACTTGCGTCGAGATGACCCCTTCCCTTAACCTTCCAGCACCGGGCAGGCGTCAGACCCTATACTTCCCTTTTTTGGGTTGGCAGAGTCCTGTGTTTTTAGTAAACAGTCGGTTGAGCCCATTCACTGCGGCCACCTCGGGCTGTTACACCCTACCGTGGCACCCCTTCTCCCGAAGTTACGGGGCTAGATTGCCTAGTTCCTGAGCGAGGGATCACTCATGCGCCTGAGGATTTTCTCCTCATCTACCTGTGTCGGTTTGCGGTACGGTCGACAATAGCCCTCGCTAGAGGTTTTTCTCGGCAGCGGGGAATCCACCGGTTCCGGGCCTTACGCCCTCCTCATCACCCTTCAGAGTTAATGCCATCCCGGATTTGCCTAGGACAGCCTCCTACAGGCTTGACCCTCCACTACCAATCGGAGGGGCGGTGTATCCTTCTGCGTCACCCCATGGCTCAAACGGTCTACCGTCGGTAGGCGAATGTTCGCGCCTTTGCCATTACCTACGCCTTTCGGCCTCGGCTTAGGGACCGACTCACCCTGGGCGGACGGACCTTCCCCAGGAAACCTTAGATTTTCGGCGACACGGGTTTTCACCGTGTTTATCGCTACTTATGCCGGCAGAGTCTCTTCTCATACCTCCAACGCCCGTTACCGGACGTCTTCGCTGGCCTAGAGAATGCTCCCCTACCACGTACAATAAGTCGCCTTATCGTACATCCACCGCTTCGGTGCAACGCTTGAGCCCCGTTGAATTATCGGCGCAGAGGCGCTTGACCAGTGAGCTGTTACGCTTTCTTTAAAGGATGGCTGCTTCTAAGCCAACCTCCTGGTTGTCTGGGCGCTTCCACATCCTTTCCCACTTAGCGTCAACTTGGGGACCTTAGCGGATGGTCTGGGCTGTTTCCCTTTCGACCACGCAGCTTAGCCCGCGCAGTCTGACTCCCACTCTGGACGTTAACGGCATTCGCAGTTTGGTTGGATTCGGTAGCGGGGTACCGCCCCTAGTCCATCCAGTGCTCTACCACCGTTACGGATCAAGTGAGGCTAGCCCTAAAGCTATTTCGGGGAGAACGAGCAATCACTGAGTTTGATTAGCCTTTCACCCCTACCCTCAGGTCATCCGAGCTGTTTTCAACCAACACCGGTTCGGGCCTCCATCTCGATTTACCGAGATTTCACCCTGCCCAAGGGTAGATCACTCAGCTTCGCGTCTACCGCCCCGAACTCTACTTCGCCCTCTTCAGACTCGCTTTCGCTACGGCTTCACCCCCATCGTCTAAATAGAGGCTTAACCTGGCTCGGAACGGTAACTAGCCGGCTCATTATGCAAAAGGCACGCGGTCACCGAGATAGCCTTCAGATTGCTCCAAATGCCATCCCTTTGGCTTCCACTGCTTGTAGGCAAACGGTTTCAGGTACTTTGAACTCCCCTAGCAGGGGTGCTTTTCACCTTTCCCTCACGGTACTGGTGCACTATCGGTCGCTGGTGAGTATTTAGCCTTGGAAGATGGTCCTCCCGAATTCCCACGGGGTTTCTCGTGTCCCGCGGTACTTGGGTGTGCCGCCCAGAGAGCTCAATCCTTTTCGCCTACGGGGCTATCACCCCCTATGGCCGGCCTTTCCTGACCGTTCGGCTAAACATTGAGTTGATTACTCTCCGGCTTGAACACTGTCAAGCCCAGCCGCATCCCTTGACCCCGTACGAACAACGCCAGTGTGCTTGAACATCCGTACGGTTTAGGCTCTTCCCGCTTCGCTCGCCGCTACTGAGGGAATCGCTGTTGCTTTCTCTTCCTCTGGGTACTAAGATGGTTCACTTCCCCAGGTTGCCTTCGCTCTACCTATGGATTCAGTAGAGGATATCCAGGTTTTTAACCCGGATAGGTTGCCCCATTCGGACATCCTCGGATCACCGTTGGCTCGCCACTCCCCGAGGCTTATCGCAGCCTGCCACGTCCTTCATCGACTACCAGCGCCTAGGCATCCACCGTCTGCCCTTCGTAGCTTGACCATAAAATTCGCTCTATGCCAATTCTACAGTCCACGGTTTCTACCTTACAGCTAGTTATTACACTTTACTGTCTTTCACTTCCCGGATTGTCAAAGATCTTTTTTTTAAATTGCTTTTCTGTTGTCAATAGTCCCGTACCCGAAGCCGTGACGCCGTTCTCCCTGACTCACCGAAGAACTCGTCACCGCGCCTTACCCCGGATAACAGACTACAAACAACCAACCGCCAATGGTGGAGATGAGCGGAGTCGAACCGCTGACCTCCGCCTTGCAAGGGCGGCGCTCTTCCATCTGAGCTACATCCCCAATCAGGAGTCAGCGATCGGGGGTCAAGCGTCCGCGGCCCACTCTCTCGCCCCAGATCCCTGACTCCTGACCTCCGATCCCTGACTTGGTGGGCCTAGTTAGAATCGAACTAACGACCTCACCCTTATCAGGGGTGCGCTCTAGCCAACTGAGCTATAGGCCCCCCGTCCACGATGCCCATAAAAAACGCTTCCGGCCTCCACGACTTTACGCCTCGGCCTCGTTCGGTCCACGTCCTTCCTCCGACGGCCTTCCGCCAGGGGCGATACCTTTGAAAACTAGATGAGCGTACCGGCCGGCTCTCCTTTGAAAGGAGGTGATCCAGCCACAGGTTCTCCTACGGCTACCTTGTTACGACTTCACCCCAATCATGAACCATACCGTCGGCGCTGGCCTCCTCTCGGTTGGCTCGGCGACTTCTAGTACAGCCCACTTTCGTGATGTGACGGGCGGTGTGTACAAGGCCCGGGAACGTATTCACCGCGGCATGCTGATCCGCGATTACTAGCGATTCCAGCTTCATGCAGTCGAGTTGCAGACTGCAATCCGAACTGAGAACGGTTTTTTGGGATTGGCTCCGGCTCGCGCCTTCGCAGCCCTTTGTACCGTCCATTGTAGCACGTGTGTGGCCCCAGACATAAAGGCCATGATGACTTGACGTCGTCCCCACCTTCCTCCAGCTTATCGCTAGCGGTCCCCCTAGAGTGCTTTCCCGTTTCCGGGAGTGAGCAACTAGGGGCGAGGGTTGCGCTCGTTGCGGGACTTAACCCAACACCTCACGGCACGAGCTGACGACAGCCATGCAGCACCTC
>JACOSC010000214.1 GCA_016179055.1 Acidobacteriota bacterium | reverse complement strand
TGTTTCTCAACTGAACGGCGAGGGCGCGCTGGCGGTCTATTCGCGCGCCAAGGAACTCGAGCGCGCGGGCCGCTCGATCATTCACCTGGAACTCGGTGAACCGGATTTTCATCCGGCCGCGCCGGTTGTGGACGCGGTGCGCGGCGCGGTGGCCGCAGGGCGCGACCGCTACTGTTCCACGCGCGGCGTACCGGCTTTGCGGGAAGCGATTGCAAACTATCTGAAGCGCACGCGCCGCGTTGACGTTGCGGCGGAACAGGTCCTGGTGGCCCCGGGCTGCAAGATGGCGCTCGCGCTGGCGATGATGGCGCTGATCGAGCCGGGCGACGAGGTGCTCTATCCAGACCCAGGCTTTCCGATCTATCCGTCATTCACTCGCGGGCTGGGTGCGAGCGCGGTGCCTTTTGGCCTGGAAGAGAAGAATCAGTTCCAGCCCGATCTGGAGGAGATCGCGGGAAAAATCACCCCGCGCACCAGCGTGATCATTTTCAATTCACCGAATAATCCAACGGGAACGGCTTTCAGTGATGCAGCTTTAGGCAAACTCGCCGAGCTCGCCGCGAAACACGATCTCTGGATTCTTTCGGACGAGATTTACGCGCGCATCTTGTTCACCGGCGAATACAAATCTATTTGGTCGCTCCCTGGCATGGCGGAACGCACGGTGATCATTGACGGGTTTTCGAAAAGCTTTGCGATGACCGGCTGGCGGCTGGGGTACGCGGTGGCGCCGGTGCGCGTGATCGATGCGATGGATCTGCTGGTGTTGAACACATTTACCTGCGCCGCGGAATTTACGCAGATCGCGGCCATTGAAGCGCTGCACGATTCCACGAATGCCGTGGACGCCATGGTGGCGGAATACCGCAAACGGCGCGACCAGTTTGTCCCCGGGTTAAATGGCATTCCGGGATTCCGCTGCCATCCGCCGGACGGCGCTTTCTACGCCTGGGTCAATATCGAAGACACCGGACTGTCGGCCGAGGACGTGCAGAAGCTGCTGCTCGAAGAAGCGGGAGTGGCGGGGATCGCCGGAGCGGCATTTGGTCCGGGCGGCAAGAAGTTTCTGCGTTTCTCGCTCGTCAGCGCGCAGGTTCTGCTCGAAGAAGCTCTGGAACGAATGCAGCGCGTTTCGGTTCACTGGCGCGCGGCGGTATCGCGCTAGTTTGCTCAGCTTCCGTCGAAGTTAGACCGGGGCCGCGTCATTTCAGTTAATCTCTGATGAACTAGAAGCGAGCGGCAAGCATAAAAGGAAACGGGAAAATGAAACGTTTGATTCACTTTGGCGCGACCCTGCTGACGATGCTGGCAGCGGCCTCGGCTGTTCAAGCGCAGGCCAAACCACTGGCCGCCGGAGACGTTCAGAAAGTCTACGAGCGCCTCTTGAAGCAGATCGATCAAATCCCCATTTACGACAATCATTCTCACGCGACGTTTCCTGATGACTCCGATATGGACGCCATGGCTTCGCCACCGGATGCAAGCACGGTGCTGCGCCTCCGGGACACGAATCCGGAATTTGTCGCCGCCGCCAAGGCCCTCTTCGGCTACCCCTACGACGATTTCAAACCGGAACACGCGAAATGGCTTATCGACAAGAAAAAAGCCGTGGAAGCCGCGGGTGGCACCGCGTATTGGGACAGCATCCTCGACAAGATGAACATAGAAACCTGCCTGTCCAATCGCGTGGCGCTGGCGCCGTATCTCGATCCCAAGCGTTTCCATTGGGTGTTTTTCGTGGATTCGTTTCTGTTTCCCTTCGATAACCACGACCAGAGCGCCAAGAATGGCGACATGGGCGTCTACATCCCGCTTCAGGAAAAAGTTTTGCGGCGCTACATGAAACAAGCGGGCGTGAACGGCTTGCCCGCGGATCTAGCCGGCTACGAAGCATTTGTCCGGCAGACGCTCGCCGACAATCAGAAAAAAGGCGGCGCGGCAATGAAATTTGAGGCCGCCTATTTCCGCACTCTCTACTTTCGCGACCCGCCCCGCGAAAAAGCCGAAGCGATTTATTCCAAGTACCACGCCGGAGGCGTGCCCTCGGAAGAGGATTACCGAACTTTTCAGGATTACATCTTTCGTGTGCTGATCGACCAGGCCGGCAAGCTGAAGCTTCCCGTCCACTTCCACAGCGCCGTGGGCATCGGCGATTACTTCGGCCTGCGCAACGGCAATCCGCTGAACCTCGAAAACGTGTTGCGCGATCCGCGGTACAGCCAGGTGAAGTTCGTGCTGATTCATGGCGGGTATCCCTACACCCTGGACATGATCTGGCTGACCGCCGCGAAAAACGTCTACACGGATTCGTCGCTCGTGGGCTACTACGTTTATCCATCCGAGCTGAAGAACATCCTGAAGCAATGGATCTCGCTCTATCCCGAAAAAATCATGTTCGCGTCGGACGCCTTTCCCTTCAACGACGCGGTCGGCGCGGAGGAGACGTTCTGGCTGGCGGTGCGCTCCGCACGCACAGCCGTGGCCGCCGCGCTCGCCGAGCTTGTCGCCGAAGGCGCCTTCCCGGAAGGAAAAGCTCTGGAGCTGGCGCGCCTGTACCTGCACGACAATGCGGCAAAGTTGTATGGAGACATGAAATGAGCACCCCGACACAAGCGAAGCACATTGCCTGGAAAAACGTGGAGCACGAACAACTGAACCCGCTCATCGGCCGCGAGATGGTCGTCGGCGGCAAGATTATGCTGGCGCGCGTGCTGCTGAAAAAAGGCGCGCATGTGCCCATGCATCATCACCACAACGAGCAGGTCACTTACATCCTCGAAGGCGCGCTGAAGTTTGCGATCGATGGCCGGGAAATCGTGGTGCGCGTCGGTGAAGTGCTGTGCATCCCCTCAAACATGCCGCACGAAGCCTGGGCGCTGGAAGATACGGTGGACCTCGACGTCTTCGATCCGCCCCGCGAGGATTGGCTGAACAAGACCGACGGCTACCTGCGCCACGGCCGTTAGAGTCCAGGCCACAGTCGCACCCTACCCCCAACTATTGAACAGACAAACCCGCCGCAGCGATCTTGCAATTCCAGTTCGGAAAGGCTTGTCGGTTGTGCCTCCAGGTTGACCACAGAAGATCGCCAACCATTGTTCTCCGCGCGTCAAGTTGGCTTGCAAGGCGAGATAGGCCACTTGCGTCACCTTCGTACCACTCAGCAGGAATCTGGGTGGTAATGCGGTCAATCACATCGATGCTGATCTTAGTTTCCAGCCGCTCTAGCCAGGGTTCAAAACTCTGGATCCCCCTAACCGCTTCGTAAACACACTTCTTGAGAAATAGTCCACGCCGGGGAAGGTCAGGAAAATTCCATTCGGCTCCGTTAAAACAGAACCCATGATCGATCATCAGAGTCCTGCAAGGTACACGGACGTTCGGCCGAGCAAAGACAACCTGCCGGGTGTCCGCGTTGTAGGTCCACTTATCAAAAACAAGCATTCCGAGAAAGTCCCTAAGGTTTTCTACATGGCGAAGCGACTCGTCGGCCAGAAAATCGCAACCACTTGGCAAGCCCTCAACATCGTGGGCTTTTTGAAGCCCTAAATAACGCGAACCAAAGCAAGTTCCCGCGCGGCAGGGAACCCGGCCATTCTCCAGTTCGATGACCATGTCCCACGTGAGGTCAATCAATATCTGCTTCACGTTTATGACCGCGGGGTCGGGCACGGGCAGCCCAAGTGATTTGGCAAGGAGGGTACCTAAGAGTTCGTTCGCGAGAGTCCTAACTCCCTGAGGGTTATTCTGGAATTTAACGACGTAGTAGAAACCGTCCGCGCAGCGCATCAACTGGGGCTGCGAACCGCCCCGCATCCGCCGGATGTGTTCGACTGCCAACACTCCCTGCGGGTGCAAACCATTAGCGCGTGCTTCACACGTCGTCCGGACTGGTGCGGACGCCATATAAGCCCCTGTATTACGATTTTATGAACTAACAATGAAAATAGAGGCCAGTACGTACAACCAGCCTAGTAGTCTGTCAATACCGGATTTCACGTGCCGTAAATTACTTATATCGGGTCAGGGGACCTCTCCCGTCAATAGTACTTTCATGGATCTATCATTTTGTTGCGGACCGCGAAGAGCACCAGCTCGCTTATCGAGTGGAGTCCGAGTTTGAACATGATCTTAGCCCTGTGCGTCTCGACTGTTCTGACGCTGATACCTAAAGCGCCGGCTGCTTCCTTGTTGGACTTGCCTTGGGCCAGGAGGCAAACGACCTCACGTTCCCGTTTTGAGAGACAACTTGCGGGCGGCCTGCCCGTGATCTGCAGATAGTCGGAGATGCCCGAAGTGGGGAAAGAACCATCTTCGCTAAGGATATCTGGACTGATCTGTCGCGGCGGCGAGTCCGGCAATTGAGAAATCTTGAGGAATTCCGAAACACACAAATTTACAAGCTTCGCCAATTGTACAAGCCGTTCAGTCTTCTCAGTTGGGCTGCGATTCACCTTAGAATACTCGTCTGTGTATGCCCTCAGCGCCGCATCCGCACAGAGCATAGTGCGGCTTAGACCCAAGAGTGACAATTCCAGTTCTGTTCCTTGCGTAACTTCTGTCACGGTTACACAGACTTCTTTTTTCTTTCTGACACCACGGCGGCCCGACGAGTGCGAACAAAGTTCTCTCCTGGAGAAGTATTACCAGAAGGTGACTCAAGCGCCCCGGCACTCTAGAATATGTAGCCATATAAGTCAAGACAAATATGCGGTAACACAATACGCTCGGCAGGCCACGATGAGCTACTGCGAGGAGATGATCCAATGCACAGTGAAGTCAAAGAATCTGCTGTACCGAGAATCTTCCAATAAGAGCCAACGAGGAAGTTCACACCTATATTGGGGACTCTTATGCCTCCTCCGGTGCGCCATCTTCTCTAGCAAACACAGAAGAAGGCTCCTGTCTTCAGGTTGCATCCGAGGCAGCAATCGTCGAAGCTTACCCAAAAAACGTGCATCCTTTCCAAAACTTCCCCATAAGGCATCTTCGGATGTGCTTTGACTGGCGGAGGCAGAAGCCTGGGGTGGTTCATCACCCTCGTATAGCAGGTGATAGAGCGGCATCTCGAATGCGTGGGCAAACTTCTCTAAAGTTTCGACCGCAGGAATCGTGTGGCCGTTTTCGACGCGGGAAATGTAACAGCGAAGCAGACCTGTACCCTTTTCGATGTCGCCTTGGGAGAGCTTCTTAGCCTCGCGCATTTCGCGGAGGCGGTCGCCAATAATCATTGCGGCATCATTTCATCGAAGTCAGGGTGAAGCAAGTGGCAGCCGAGGTGGTTTGGGTACCGGCTCCGCAAATTGACTAGGCGGGGCTATGTCAGTTTTCAGTAGTTGATCGACAGGGCCACCGCTCATGAGTTCGTATCGGCACCATTTTCCCACAATGGGTTCCTTATCTGTTTCGTTTTGGTTGCGCCACCGTTTCAAATCTCGCTAAATCCTTTGTACTAAGTGCTCATTCCGTGGAGAAGCGCGTGCAAAACATTAGAACCGACTCGTTCAGAGTCTTCGTGATGTCTGATGATTTTGCGCAAAGTCATTCCGATCTTGATTGTAAGTTCGTGTTTATCCCCCTCGGGACCGGCCCAAGAAGTCTTCCCGAGTCCCTCGACAATCCCGCCTTCTTCCACGGTGGAACACACTCAGGATTTTAGCGAGATCGTGGTTCCGATTACCTCGGTGAAGTTCACTCCCTCGGTAAAGCTTGGTATCTCGGGGAAGCTTGGCCCTAAGCTCGATGTAGGGGCCAACTTCGGAACGGGCTTTTGCCTGGACGCCGCGTGTCGTTTCATCGCAACCAACTATCACGTAGCTATAACCACGCAGGCTCATAAGGTCAAACGAGAAAAGATTATCCAACGATATCTTGCCACGGGTCCGGACGATGAAGGCGCTACTGCGAACTACCTCCCGAACGGGGGCGTGCTTCCATTTGCCAAGAAACGGGACCTTGCTGTCTTCGAGTTACAGCGCTCGCTGCCTCATCATCATGGTCTTACTTTCAGTCTCGATGAACTGCAAGTTGGCCAGGAAGTTGACATCTACGGTTACCCCAAGGGAATTATCAATCCTATTCGCAAATTGACCCGCTTTCCCGCAACATTCAAAGCCCCGACGACATCAGGCCTCCTCGCGTTTGACTACCAGTTGTCCGCCGGTAAACCAAGTCGCATAGCCGGGGCAAGCGGCGGCATCGTCGTTGATAGGAAAACCGAAAAGATTGTAGGTATTCTGAGCGAGACCAATGAAACGACGGCGCTGGCTGTGTCGGTTCAAACCCTGGTTGACTTTCTGAGCAAGGTGCAGCCCTTCCTGGCACAGAAACTATTCC
>JACOSC010000228.1 GCA_016179055.1 Acidobacteriota bacterium | reverse complement strand
ATCACGCGCCCCTCACCCCCTTGGCCCCCTCTCCCCGCCCGGCGGGGAGAGGGGGTTGGGGGAGTGGGGCGCGTGATGTAGGCTGGGCCTGAGTCTCCCCCAGCTTCCGCTGGGGGTCTCTTGTGTGGTTTCAGTGAACCCCGTGAACAGTAAATAAATTCTTGAGGGGTCTTACGTTCTTTATGCCGTTGCACGCAACGTGTCCGGCTTGATCAAACGATAGGAGCTTTGATTGGTCTCGGGAATTTTCAAGAAAAAAGGGAACGGGAGGCGCCGCCGTTCTGGAAATTGCCGGATGAAAAATGGTAGGATGAGTATGTGATGCGCGCAGTTCCGAGTCAACGATCTCCTAAACCCGCCCGATTCATTAAGGTCTATGAGGATACTCACATCATAGTCGTGTATAAGCCCGCCGGTCTTTTGACTCAGCCTGGACCGGACCGAGAGCGGGGGACCCTGCTGAGTCAGATTCATCGGTACCTACATCGAAAAGCCGAAGGCCGTCGCTTTCATCTTCGTGTGGTCCACCGGCTGGATCGCGATACATCGGGACTCTTGGTGTTTTCAAAATCAGCCCTGGCACAGAAGAGTCTGCTATGGCAATTCAAACATCGGAGCGTCGATAAGAAATACGTCGCGATATTGGAAGGGAATCTACCTAAGGAGCAGGGGACGATTCGAACACAATTTGTGCGGAATCGCGGCGATCGGCGCCGAGGATCTACGCGCCGTAAGGATATTGGCAAAGAAGCGGTCACGCACTATCGGGTGATCGAGCGCCTGCGTGGCGCAACCGTCGTGGAAGTCCAATTAGAGACTGGCCGCACGCATCAGATTCGCATTCATTTTGCCGAAGCCGGATATCCGTTGGTCGGTGAGCGTGTGTACTATCCCGGGAATTCCAAACCGCGCGTGGCTTTTCCCCGGCAAGCCCTTCATGCGCAATCCCTCGCCTTCATCCATCCGCTGAGCGGCCAGCCTGTTCAGTTCACGGCCGAAATGCCGGCGGACCTACAAGAACTCCTGGAAGGTCTGCGAAAGCGGAATGCCTCCTGAAGATTGTAGTTTACCTCGCAATCTTGTATCTACTCAGCCTGCCTAATGATTATGGACGGCCTAATCTGGTCGTCTACGATGTCTCTTTTATCCGCAGATGGCGCGGATTAGCGCAGAGACTCGGAATTGTGAACCATCGGCCGACCCCATGTCGCTCCCACGGGGCTGATACTTATCCTGATCTGATGATACTTTCCATCCAGATCGAGTACATCACACGGAAATCACACCCATAGTACTACGAATTCACGAGCGAGGCTTCCTGATAGACGACTTCAAGAAAGCCTTGTTCCAGGGTCTTATGAGCTTCCATGGCAGTGCCAATAATGACGTAGGTCTGCTCGTCTTTTTTCTTCATGTCAAATTGCTGTCCTTCTTATTATCTGAGTAATCTGCGGATCAGAGTCGAACCGTTGCTCATGAGCCGGCCCCGACATGCCGCTCGGTCAAGAAACGCTTAATGTCGCGGTACTGGCTCTCGCCGTCGAGGCCGGCTTCAGCCAGCACATGCTCGCCTTGGCCGCTCCCCAAGTAATGTCCTTTGCGGTAGGGATGAAGCGTCCCCAACCGTCCGCGGTCGGATCGCACCCAGCGAAACATGGTCGGAAGCGTGAACCCGGTGATGCCCATGGCCTCGAACGCGTGCTGCTCAGGAAAGATGCGTTCTTGTTCTTCGGCCGGCAAGAGATCGAATAATTCGGCGCTGGCCACGTAATACACCCATGGATCCAAGCCGTCCTTATTGAGGAGCGGCAGCGCCTGTTCAACGAAGCCATAAGCTACGGCGCTCTCTTGCAGCACAATGACGCCCTCTCCTTTCCCCAGCGGCTGACGAAGCAGATAGACGCCCTGAGCGGATTTCTCGGCCGGCGCCAACCCGAGTTTTCCTCGGTCGATCACCTTCTCATTCGGACGCGTAACAAAGGGAGCAATCAATGCCGGCCGCCGCGCCAGCGCCGCGCAGAGCAGCGGCCAGATCTCCTGAGGATCCCAAGGCGTAAGCGTGAGGGCGGCGCCGCGTGGAAAGTTTTCCTGCAGAAGCTGCAGCGCTTGCGGATCGGCGTGAGTCGGTCCATCTTCGCCGGTCTTGAGTCCGGCGTGGGCGCAGACGAGGATCATTGTGCGGTAAGGATCGGCGTTACGGCCGTGGCGAGATTGCGCGCCGATGGCGTGCAGGCGGGCCGCGATGTGCCCCAAGGGCGCAAGGAAGGCGCCATAAGAAGATCCGACGCCGATGTGCCGGCTGAAAGTAGAGATGCCCGACAAGATGCCCGACATAGCGTCCTCGCAAATCCCTCCCATCGACATCAGCCGCGCCCCAACATTGTTGGAGGCGTTCCAGTAACCCTCGGGAAAGCCTGCGCCCGCCGTGTTGACACTGGTCGAGCCGAGTAAATCCGCAGCCGCAATCAAGATGGCGCCAGAGGAAACCTTATTGAAGTACTGCAAGGCGCGCCCCAGCTCGCCGCGTAGCGTAGTAGCGATACCCGGTAGAAGCGCAAGTTCTGGGGGTGTGCGCCCGCCGCTGCGACGGGCAAGTTCATAAACGTTATCAACGCATGGTGCGCCATCCTTAGGACGGCGGTGGCGGTTGTTGAGGCGCCGACGCGCGGCCATGAGTCGCCCGGCCAGGGCGTTTACGGTGGGGCGATGAACTTCCAAGGCCTTGCGCACAATCCCCAGGGCATCCCAGAAACATTCCTCTCGGATAGCGCTTCCAGATTCGCCGGTCATGCAGCGTTGATTGGTAGATTCGCAGGTGGGCAGCGTATCCGCCGTCGTTCCCGTCAAGCCGGAGAGGGCCCGGTGGAAACCATCAGAACAGAGCTTGTGGCCGGCGCCGTGAGAAGCCCGCCCCTCAATGCCATACTCCCAGCCCTTCACGGTGCGATATACAATAGCCGTGGGCTGACTGTTCTCAATAGTGGCCGCCCAGCGCTGGGCCGCAATTACCTGCATTATGTCTCGCCCGTTAGGAACAAAGACGACGTTCCAGTCATGAAGGTAGAAAAGCTCCATGGGGTTCCACTGCACATAGTCGCCGGGCCGGCCATCATCACGGCAGACGAGATTGGAGTCGATGGAGGCCTGGTTCCAGTCCAGATGCAGGGTCACGTTATCCAGGCAGCCGGTTCCGGCCGCCGCCAAGGCTTCGGCCACACGGCCGGGTGTCAGGCCGCCTTCGCCTTCCACGATATGTACGCGCGGCGCATTGCGGCCATAAAAATCCCTGGCGCCAAAGGCCAAACCAAGAGAACTGGCCAGGCCGACACCGGAGGCGCCGGTAGCGAGCCGTACAAAAGGCGTGGCGGGCGTCGGATGTCCATCCAAGGGCTTTGAGCCAAACTGTGTGAAGAGCGGTGTTGCCGTTATCGGATTGCGGCGAAAGCCGAGAAGGTCTTCAAGGCGAAGCCGGTCGCGTGCATCGGCGGGGAGCAGATCAGGCGCGCCAAGACGCGCCACTTCGTCGCGGAGCGCCCATAGCGAGTAGAGGCCCATAGCTTTATGACCGGCCGCATAGGAGATAATGTCGGCGTCCTCCCGGTCCGGCTGGGCCAAATCATAATCCAAGGCGTCGAATAGAATCCCCGCGACAAAACGGCCTGAGGATATAGAGCCACCGGGATGGCCCGACGTGGGCACATAGTTATATAAGAGCGCGCATAGTGAGCGGTAAATTAGATCAAAAGTCTCAAAGTGAGCAAGTTCCTCGGGCGACAACGGCGCCTTGCCGTTCCGCATGGTTTCTGTAACATCCATGTAGGTCGCGCGCCGGGGTCCAAAATTCAATACCATGATTTCTCCTTGCTATACGATGGGTTCTATAATAACGTAACCGGGACGAGCCGGAAACACACAGATAAAAATAAAAAAGTTGAGGGCGATGGAAAACCGTCAAATACCCGCAAGAATAAAGCGTGGAAGGCTGCCTCCAAAAAATATTTGTAACTACTCAGGCACTGCGTCTCAGCCCCGTAGGGGCGGCCTGTTTGTAGTAGCGATTCCTATGGTAGGTCCTAAAGCTCCGTAGGAGCGACCTGTCCGGACGCGTGCGTCGACGAAATCAACCTTACACAGGCCGCCCCTACGAGGCTTTATCGAACTCACGCATGGATTTTTGCTATAAACAGGCCGTTCCTACGGAGCTAAAGGCACTGGCTGAGT
>JACOSC010000227.1 GCA_016179055.1 Acidobacteriota bacterium | reverse complement strand
TCCAATCGGTGGACTGGTCACCGGATGGGGCCGCCTTGGTCTCCGGTTCCGAAGATAGCAGGATCAAGCTCTGGAACGCCGAGGACGGGACGGTAATTCGCACGCTGACCGACCACCGTAATACGGTCAACGGCGTACGCTTCTCGCCCGACGGCACGCAACTGGCTTCCGGCTCCCGCGACCGTCGCGGCATCCTCTGGGGCGCCCCCGCCGAGAACAAATAACGCCAACTTACCCATGCGCCGGAGTAGGTCAGAGAAATCAGACACCCCCACCAAAGGCAATGGCTTGGAGTTTGGACATTTGGTGTGGAGTGGGGTGCCGCTTACAATCCAAAGCTCCGAAGGAGTACCCCAGCTTGGTCTGACGACACGCAGATACCAATAAGAAGCTGGAGAAGTTTTTGAGAAGCGGGCTGTGGTGGGGCGTTGTGGTCTGCGGCAAATGCCCAAACTTCAGGATTCACCTGTTTGGACGGGCCAGGCGGCTGTCCGACTTTCTTTGTCCAATTCTAATGTCAAAAGTCCTTTCTATAGGTCTATAGATGCGGTCCTGGCATCGACTAGAGCTTCATCGGAAGGCCAAGAAGCGGCGGCTTAAAAAGTACCGAAATCAAATTAATCAACCGTCAATATAATTTTGCCGACGGTTTCGCGCCCTTCCAATTTTCTATGCGCCTCGGCGGCTTGCGCCAGCGAAAGTTTAAGCCCAATCGTCAAACGCAGTTTGCCCGTGCCCAGCCATTCAAACACTCTTGTAACGCCTACCAGGGCGAGCTCCGGCACACGCGCTACGGTCATGAGCCAGAACGCGCTTACCTTGATCGAGTTTTCATAAAGGTCGAAAATACTGAGCGGCTCAGGCCGCCCGCTGGCGGCTCCATAACAAATCAAGTGCCCGAATGGCTTTAATGATTTTAAGCTGCCCGCCATGGTCGCGCGGCCAACGGAATCGAGGATCAAGTCCACGCCGCGCCCTTTGGTCAGTCGGCGTAACTCTTCGGCGAAATCCGTTTGGTTGTAAAGAATGACGGCATCGGCCCCCATTTGGCGCACTAACGCGGCTTTGGCTTCCGTGGATGTGGTGCCGTATACCAAGGCGCCCGCCTGCTTGGCCATTTGTACGGCGAGCAGGCCGACTCCACCGGCCGCGGCGTGCACCAGAACCGTTTGGCCGGGCTTGATTTGATCCATAGTGTACAAAAGATGATACGCCGTCAGCGCCTGTACCGGAGTGGCCGCGCCATCCTCAAACGTGACCGTATCGGTCAGAGGAATCAATTGACCTACCGGCACTATCGTATACTCGGCATAACATTGTTGGCCTAAGAAAGCTACGCGACGGCCAATCAGGCCTTTATCAGCCGGGTCGCCAACCTCTTCCACGATGCCGGACCCTTCCACGCCGGGAATTACCGGCAGCTTGGGTCGCACCAAATATTCCCCGCGACGCACCAGCGTATCCGCAAAGTTCACGCCGACGACTTTTACTTTGACCAAGACCTCGCCAGCGGTGACACCCGGCTTGGGCGCCTCTTCCCATCGTAAAACCTCGGGACCTCCGAGCTCGTGAAATCGTATGGCTTTCATAATTCTCCTTGAAAATACATGGTGGCACCGGCATCCCTGCCGGCGAGTTCCGTCGCAGACCGCGTCCGCCTTTGCCCCGACGCTAGTCGGGGCGCTCCCAGGTGTGTGGTTGCTATTCTTACCTCGGCTAATTTGTGAGAACAGAGGGTCGCCGAACGATCAAATAGGTTATCTCCGAAGGGCTCTTAGACAGGCGTACCTTCTTCCACATAACCCAGCTTGCGAAATTTAGCATAGCGACGTTCCAAACGTTCCTCCGTCGGCATGGCGTTCAGCGTGGGAAGAATTCGGGCTAACGCTTCGTCCACGGTATGAGCCGTCTCGTCGAAGCTGGTATGCGCTCCGTCTTTCGGTTCCGGTAAAATCTCATCAATAATTCCGAAGCGCAACAGATCCTCAGCGGTCAGGTGCAGGTTGGCCGCGGCCTCTTCGGAGTGCTCTTGATCTCGCCAAATGATGGCGGAGCAACTTTCCGGCGCAATCACGGAATACCAGGCATTTTCCAGCATCATAATGTAATCGCCCACGGCGATGCCTAAGGCCCCGCCGCTCCCTCCTTCGCCAATCACCACTACGAGGATGGGAACGGCTAGACGAGATGTGGTGCGCAGGTTATAAGCGATGGCTTCCGCGATCCCGCGCTCTTCGGCGCCAAGTCCCGGAAAGGCGCCCGGCGTATCTACAAAGCTAATAATTGGACGATTAAATTTTTCAGCCAACTCCATCGCGCGCAGCGCCTTGCGATATCCTTCCGGGCCGGCCTGGCCAAAATTGCGATGAAGTCGTTGCTTCAGATCGCGTCCCTTTTGCTGGCCAACGATCATGACTGGTTGCCCGTGGAAGAAACCCATCCCCGCAATCAAGGCGGGATCGTCGGCGAATTTTCGGTCGCCGTGGATCTCGATAAAATCTTCAAACAAGCGTTCAATATAATCCATAGTGTACGGCCGTTGATCATGCCGCGCGACACGGACGCGATCCATGATTCCTGGCGGGGCAGGCCTGTTGCGCGAACTATTCGTGTTACGGTCTGTCCCAGCCGACTCGGTCTGCGTCGCGCCCATAGCCTTCGTCTGATTAGTCTCGACGCGTGTCGATGGCGCTTCTTCCATTCTTGATTTCAAAGTTTACTCTCCAGTACCGCAGCGATGACGCGGCGATGTTTAAGGAAAATGTCTGAGACGAGTAGCCAGAGGCTGTCACCCATCGCCAGTACTCACACCACCGGACGCGCCCTTCGTCCTCCGGCGGTTCATCGGAGGCTCGCCGGCCTAAAGCGGCGTATCTATATCTGGCCAAAGCTGATGCAACAGGAAATAGGCGTTATGAAAATCTCTGATCTTGACGTTCCTAATTTTAGATCTGGGCATTTGCAAAATTAACCGTATTGTTATCCAAAACCCAAGACAATAGCCATTGCCCTATTGATCTCTTGCATAACCGACTCAGATAGTTTGCCTAATTTTTTTACAAACCTTGACTGGGATAATGACCTTATCTGAAATGTATCTGCTGCTGATGGTTTGCTTAATCCATTCTCTGCATCAGGTTCCAAATAGACCATCCATGGTGCAATAGCATAGCGTTCTTTCCAGTCAGTGATAGGTATTATGACCTTCAATGGTAAAATTCCTATGGTATTATCATTAACAATGACCGCAGGACGAACTTTCCTAATCTCGGCCCCTATAGTTGGGTCTAAATTTATTAGCCAAATTTCACTTCTAAGCATGGAAATTCTCGCTATCCAGATCTGTAAAACCAATCAGTTCCTTATCCTCTGTATAATCCTTAATTAATATTGAAGCAGCCTTCTCTAGTTGTCGTTTCCTCTCTCCTGAAGATAGCGGTTGTTCAATCTGCTGAATATCCTCGCGCAGCAGATGTATTACATCGTCAATTATTTCTAATCTCTCTTTGGGGGAAAGCCTCTTGAATTCTTCTAAAATCTCTGTCCGCGTCATATATTTCTCCTTCTGTCCAACCTCGCTGATCGCACTAACTACTCAGATATCCTGAGCCAAGTGCCATACTTCAAACCCAGTAAAGTTGTTCTAATCCAAGAACTGATGCCGATGGGTTAGGCAGGCAGCTTACGTACTTGTCGGTCCACCTTTACAACTGACCACTGACAACATTAGAAATCAGCGGCCGTGTTTTTTGCCGCCCGCTGGATTGATTTGTTATATTTTAGGTTTGAGCTTTTTTAGTCTCGTAGCTGGCAATCTTTTAAGCTGCTGACTCCTTGGGTCTATATCAATACCAACCGATTCAAGGGCCGTGACGCCTAATATTGGTTCTGTTCCTAATGATCCAAAAATTATTGTACCGCCAACTATTTCCCCCATAAATTCAATATCACCAGTCGTAATATCCATTTTAATTTCACTTCCATCAGCAAGTTCATAGGTACGTTGGGCTTTCGCTTTGAGACCAATTGATTCAAGATGGTCCCTTGGTACAAGAGAATCAATGGCATCGGTATCAACGAGGAAAAGTCCTTCCCATGATTTTTCTGGATCAGCAGGATTTCTAATTGTTACAGTTACGTGAGGTACACCCATAAAGTATTCTTTTCTACATTTTGATTATAAAATGTAACTGCTCAGCCACGCCTTCGACCAAGCCGGAGGGTTTCCGCGCGATTCCTGATTGCAAATTTCGTAATTGTTCAACGACCCACGCATCAGGCCACCCAGCGAATGCGGAAACGCGGCCATGGGCTGAGCAGTTACAATAAAATAACGAGGGTGCTCCACTTTATGGAGCACCGCTCACCATGCCTATTATGCCACACGAACAGGCATGGTCGGGCTGCAGCGGCGCCTGGTTAGCGGTTCAGCGCATATTCAGAAACGAGCGGTGATTATTCATTAACCGTTCGACTTCTAAAAACGGGAGCTGTACGTTGAGGATCACTTGGTTTTGATACTCATCAAAACTAAGGCCATCCAGCAATTGCAGCGCTTCAGCCTGTTGTGCGGCTTGCATCTTGCCAAACGCCAAGAGCCCTCGGCCCATGGCGCTGAAGTTTTTGGCCGTCTGTGCGTCATCAAAGAAGCCTATGATTTTCCCGGAAACGGCCATGTCCAGATTTCCGTATACCGTCAAGCTGCGGATCTTGGCCTGGGCGAGGGGGGACGCGGACCACGCCGGGTTGGGCGGCAAGTTCAGCCTTCCATTGGCGACCGCCAGCCAGATGGGCTCGGTTTGATTAATATGAGAGATCAGGTTCATCATTGGGTTATTGTGGAAAATGCTCGGAGATACGCCGAGGCGCACATCAATGGCGGATTCCAGAGCGCGGCGCTCGCCGCTCACGGCCAGCAGCGACTCATCAAAGAATGCCGCGGCGGGTTGCCTGGCATCGCCGTTGGCCCGCAGCATCAGTTCATAGCCTTTATAGTTATCTCTTTTGGCGAGCAGCTCCGGTTTTCGATTTAACAGGACCGCTACTTTATCCCTTAGTTGCGGTCCACGGAGAAAGACCACAGGCATTTCCTTTTTTTGAGTATTTCCCCCAATTAGAACTTCGCTGATGTCGGAGCGCGGATCGAGGCCGATCTCTCTAACCGCTCTATCCAACTTCTGCAGGGACGCCGGATCCGAAATGAGACGGCTGAGCAAGGGCGAATTAATCACCCGATTTACATTCAAGTGAACCACTACATCATAGTGGTCCGGGAAGTAGGCGAAGCCGGTAGATTGAGCGGTGGCTCGCACAGTAGGCAAACCTCCCGGCTTCAGATTCAACAAAAGAATCGAAGCCAGCACAGCTATGGCCAATGAAGCCATGAACGCGGTGAGTCTTACTTTACCCATAGATTCCTTTCCAAAGCCTGCCGATGAGGCGGCGGTGGTTGTTGCAAGGGGCGCCCAATATCCAACCCGATTATAACACGGGCAATCCCAATTACGTAGTCCTGATCATGCGGGTTCAATTATTTCCGAAACTAATTGACTTACACGGCCGATTATAGTAAAAAGAACTATAGGGCATAGGTTATGAAAGCACCGACCTGATGGCAAATAGCCGTGGGCCGATTTTTTCAAGAAGATTGGTTGCAGGTGCATTGACGAGTATACGAACTTTAACAGCATTGACACTCGATAGCGGCGCGGCGCGGCGGCTATCGCAATACAGCATTTTATCCCATCGACAACCCAACATTCGAAAGGTCATCTGGTTTTTAAGTAGCCATGATGAATTGCGAACTGTCCCGCACGAGCGAGGCAAGCCTTTGGAGGGTTTTGAATAATTTGCGAAAGATCTTGCTTCCTGATAAAAATATAGAGGTATTGGTTGGCCCCTATGACGAGAACATCAAATTCCTGGAATCGTTGTTCAATGTAACGATCAACCTGCGCGGATCCAATTTACTAATTGAGGGTAATGAGACCGATGTTAACGCCGTTGAGCGAATCCTGAAAGATTTTACTTATCTGGTTGATAAGGGCCACTCCTTTTCCAATGGCGACCTGAAAGCCGCTTTCAAACAGATTGCTGAAGATGCCGCTTTATCGTTGCAGGACTTTTTCCCAAAATTGCTGATTTTACAAAATGGCAAAAAACCGGTCATGCCGAAGAGCGTGAACCAGCGCCGGTACGTCGAAGCGATACGACAGTATGATATTGTGTTTGGCGTTGGGCCGGGGGGGACGGGCAAGACCTTTTTGGCAGTGGCCATGGCGCTCTCCTACTTGTATAACAAGGTGGTCAGCCGTATCGTATTGACGCGACCGGCGGTAGAGGCCGGCGAGCGGCTCGGCTTCCTGCCCGGCGACATTGAAGAGAAAATCAATCCATACCTGCGCCCGCTCTACGATGCCCTGCAACACCTGGCCGAGCCGGAAAAGATACGCAAGTATATGGAGAGCGGGATTATTGAAATTGCGCCCTTGGCCTTTATGCGCGGACGCACGCTCTCAGACGCTTTTATTATTTTGGACGAGGCGCAAAATACGACCTCTGAGCAGATGAAAATGTTCTTGACCCGCATTGGCTTTAATTCCAAAGCCGTGATTACCGGAGATGTGACGCAAATCGATTTACCGGCGGCCCGTACTTCCGGATTAGTCGAGTCGCTGCGGGTACTCGCCGGTATAGAAGGAATTGGTTTTTGTTTTTTTGACGAGAAAGATGTGGTCCGCCATCGGCTAGTGCGACTTATCATACGCGCGTACGAAAATCATAGTGAGGCGAGTCGCACCCTACTCGGGATGCGCGCAAGCGAGCCCGCAGCCCAGAGCAAGCCCTCCGGCGAACCGGACGAAAGCCGCGGCGGAATTAATCCGGCGGTCGGCGAAACACTCGATCGGCAATGTTGATGGCGCCCTGGCCCGTTCCGAATGGACAAAGTCTTATCGAGCTATGGGAGGTCTTTTCTAACGAGTCATGAGGGAAGACAGAGAAATGACTTCTCAGGGGGCGTAGGGGTTTCTTGAGTGTAATTTTGCTAAATGAAATTCAACTTGGGGTATATTTCAGCTAACAATCCACAGAAGGACCGGCGCATTATGGTCTTACACCCATTTCAAAGGAGGTTAGGCTACTATGCAAGGAGAAGCTATCGAATCCACCTTGAAGGAACGCTTGTTTGATTCGGATGATGAATTCCGTCGGCTGGCCATGGAGCATAAAAGCCACAGCGAACGACTGGAACAGTTGTCCGTCAAGCCGTTCCTTAATGACAGTGAAAAGCTTGAAGAAGTAACGCTTAAGAAAAAGAAACTCCACTTGAAAGATCAAATGCAATCGATTATAAATAGGTACCGAGAGGCATTTTCGGGCTGAAGCCGAAACGTCCGTGGTTTGTTGATGAACGTCGCCCATGGCCAACCGCCTGGACTGGTTGGTTCAAGGCAAGCTCAATCGGTTATCCGTACGACATAGGTGAGGGTGTATTCTTTCCCTTTTGCGAACGGGCACGTTGCCGTCCTCCTAGGGAAGTTGTGCTACGCATTTTATGGCCAAGGATGGTTATTATTTAGTAGTTCCTCTCACGCTGATCGCGGTCTTGTTCTTCTATTTGGAATGGCGTGTTCCTGCCATTTTCTGCTTGGCGCTTGCGCTTTTTATGGCCTATTTCTTTCGCGATCCCGAACGAGTCATCCCAACCGAGTCCGCACGGATTGTTTCTCCCGCCGATGGCCGCGTCGTTGAGATACTCCCCGCCGCCCATTCCGCTTCCGGCCAAACGCAAATTGCTATTTTTCTTTCGCCGCTGGACGTCCATATCAACCGCTCGCCCATCGCCGGCAGAGTCGAAAGCTCCGAATACAAACCAGGAAAATTCATGGCCGCCTTTAAGCCCAGCGCCTCCATCGAAAACGAACAAAACGTTATTACAATCAATAATGGTCAGTATAAGGTCGTGGTGAAACAAATTGCCGGCGTACTGGCCCGCCGGATTGTGTGCTGGAAGCGCTCCGGCGACACGGTAGCCCAAGGCGAGCGAATCGGATTAATAAAATTCGGGTCGCGCGTTGAGATGTTGCTGCCGGCTACAGTAGAGGTCGCGGTACAAGTGGGCGATAGAATTAAAGGCGGGAGTTCCATCATAGGAAAATATCATGAAAACACCCGATGACCCGGCAACCCGCGAAGCCGCGCCGAAACGCCTGCGCCGACGTATTCTCATTCTGCCCACCTCGTTTACCGTGGGCAATATCTTCTTTGGCTTTTATAGCATTATATGCGCGTTGCGCGGCGAGTACGATATTGCGGCCAAACTGATCGGGCTCTCCTGGCTGTGCGATGCTTTGGACGGAAAAATTGCCCGCATGGCTCATGCCACCAGCGACTTTGGCTTGCAACTTGATTCCATCGCCGACGTCATCGGCTTTGGTGTGGCCCCCGCTCTTCTGCTCATGATGTGGGGACTGCAACCGCTCGATCGCGGGGGTATTTTCTGGGGAGCCGCCTTCATTTATCTTATTTGCGGGGCGATGCGCTTAGCTCGCTTTAACATCTCCGCGCAAAATCTAAGGCATTTTGTGGGTATGCCTATCCCGGCCGCCGGTACCTTGATAGCCGCGCTCGTCTACCTGTTTCCGGAACGTGTGAATCGGCCGGGGGCGTCCTGGGCTTTGGTGGCGCTCGCCTGTGGCCTCGGCGCCTTGATGATCAGCACGATCCGCTATCCCAGTCTCAAATTTGTCGGACTGACCAAGGGCAAGTCTCATTTCAATGTATTCCTGCTGGCTCTCCTCATCGTGACCATTTACATGTTCTCGCAATACGTGCTCTTTGCCATAACCGTAGTCTACGCGGCCTCCGGCCTCATCATGAAACTCTACGCGCTCAGCCGCCGTAAGCGCGGCCAAGAGCCGCTTCCCCTCCATGCCCCCGATGCTGCCTCGGAGCGTCATTGAGAGGGGACGGCTGCGATCATGCCGGCATCGGCCGTGAAAAAGAGTTCGAAGCCAAACAATGGAATATCGCTGTTGACCAAAATGTAGCCGGCATAAATAGGCGGCAGTGTTCTTCCCAACATATCATCAATCATACGCGCGTCCTTTTGTTGAGGGCCGAGCGTCAGTTCCTTGTCCCCCACCAGGACTCCGCTCCCGTCGTACAAACTAACACGGTATCTCGCCGTCGTTGTAAGACTGGGATTGAGCACAGCCACACCGGTCAAGAACGGGCGGCCTACGCCATCTGGAATGTTATGGGCGACCTGCGAGAATGTTAATTGCGTGCTGGGTTGGTAACTTAAAGGGACCGCGGATGATTCGTTGCCATTGAAGGTGAAATAAGTATAGCCGACCAGGCCTGGGGCGCTGCTTTCTACGCGCAGATAGCCCACGTCCAGTCCCGACCCGCCAACGAAAAATAGGGCGTCCACACTCTCCAACAATTGCTGGTTGGCCTCAAGACGGCGCGACACCGGGTCGCCATACGAGGTCCCATCGCCCCGCAAGGCAAAGATGCGAAGGTCGGCGCCGCTGCCGGATGGATTCGTAACGGATATCTCGGTCCGCCACCCCCCACCGGCGGCAAAGTGCGGAAAGTATAATGTCGTTGCGTCGTTCCCCACGGGAACGGCTTTCAAAGAAGCCAATCGCTGCTGATTGCCGAATATCTGCAATCCGGTAATCGGCTGATCGGCGCTGACTCGCACGTATCCTCCGCGGCCGCAACATTGCAGGCTCGGCACCGCTTGCCCTTTGCCCGGTATGGGAGGCAGACGATACGGAGCGCTGGCCACACCATCGGGGCCGTAGGTGGTCAACGTTACATTGACCGGGCCGGCGTTCGGATTGCTCACCGCAAAATAGGTGTTCGTGCCGTTATCGGCGGACTCCACATGCATGAAAACCAGTTCGCGGCTGCTCTGGCCAGAAACATCGGACCCATCAATGATCCGGCTAACGCCGGCATCCATGATGAGGAAGAAACCCTTGATCGGTTGGTCCGTAGTTACTTCGATCCACCCGCTTTGCGTAGACTCGCCAAATCCAAACAAATCTGAGGCAAAAAGCGCAAACTGCGAGCGTGGCGCCAGTATGCGGGATACCGCTGTGCCGATCATCTGGCCATTGAGCCGGCGGGCGGTAAATTGCAGGTTAGCGGGATCGGCGGCTGGATTATAAAAGGCCAAGCCCGTGGTAAATGTGTCATTCGGATCGGAAAAGCGCCCGCTTAGGAAGAGCGGAAAATATATAGTGTAGCTGCCAGGGCTGCCGCCCTGCCAAAGCCCTCTGCGCTGAAGGGAATCGCGCACGGCAGCTTGCGACGGCTCGTCAAACAAGGCCCGCGCCGCGGCTACCAACGCGTTGGCGGCCTCCGTGAAAGACACGGAAGAGCTAAAACGGTAGTTGGCCTCCAGGGCTAACTTAATCGCATTATCCCGACCAATGGCCTGCCGTATATCCCATAACGCTTGTGACCATATTTCCCCATCCTCATGAACCCGACGGACAATGTCTTCGGGGTAATGCTTGTTGCGGTCCAGCCGTCGCCAGCATCGCGGGTTCCCCAAGTTGCCATACGGAGTGGCATCCCAATCGCCAAAACAAGTATCCTGAAAGCCGCCGCTGACGGCCGAATGGTACGCCGATGCCCAAAAATCGCCCCAGCCCTCGGCAATGGCGCCGGCTTCGCTCGCGACCAACCCGAACCCTCGCACCTGGCTGTCTTGCATGGCGTGCCCGTATTCATGCGAAATAATTTCAGCATCCTCCGCGTCAAACACGCCGCCGTCGCCAAAGTTTAAGGTCTGATCGGAAAAACGATAGAAAGAATTATCATCTCCAAACACGTGCGCATCGACCGCGATCGGACGACGAACAATGCTGCTGAATCCCAGCCGCTGTATATACCGCTGCATGGCGTCGATATGGTAATAAACCATGAGCTCTTCAAAGCGAAAATCGCTGCGTGGAAAATTGTAATTCAAGCCGGCATCAAAACGCGGCAGCGTTAGACAGCCGGCGGAAGTGCTGGTGCGGCATGTGATGGAAGTATCTACCCAAGGGCCTTGCAAGCGGCCGTTGCCCGTGATCGTCACATCTTGCAGTGTGCGCGGTAAATATCCTTCAGCGGGCACGGCCGTGGGACTGTGTCCCTGATCGCGCAACGACGGATCCCGCAAGGTCACCACGGGGTTAGGATCGAAAATGCGCGCCTGAGCCGTGGCGTAGCGGGCCAAGTCCCGTTCGCTAAGCACTGCCCCGGTTTGGGCATCGATAAGGTATTCCCAGTCGCCCAACGGTCGGATCGCCGGCACGAGGACTTGCCAAACTAACCGAGGCGCATCGCCGGAAACATATATGTATAATTCCGTTTGCCGCGGGCCGGCCGGCTTTTCAAGCCCCAAGGCGCGCTCTGCCGCCTGCTCGGCGCTCCACTCGGATATGGCCGGAACGATTGAAATGTTTTCTATGGGCACGTAAGCGTTATGTACGGCCTCCACTTCTAATTGTTTGGTCATGTGGACAGACACCACGCCATTGTAAACTGGGATTCCACGTACCCGCTGCTGAAATCGAACATGGTAGCCGGTAAGGCTCTCTTGAACCAATACCATGGAAAGGTCGCCGGCGCCTGGCTTCATGGCGAAAAGGTCGGCGCGGCCGGAAAGGAATTGCCGGGCGACCGCCTCGGGGGTCCCCTGCCCGGGAAGCGTTTTAAAGTTCTGCAAATTCTTAGGGGTCGCGGTTTGCGCGTTCCATGTAACAAACAACGGGACATCGGTAGATTGAAGCTCCGCCAATTGCCTGAGAGCGGCTTCCACCTTATCGGTTGGCGAACCGAACGCAGTCGCTGCCGATGCCCACGCGAGCGGTAAGGCCATAATAAGAAGGAGGAATACTGCATACACATGGTAATAACGCTTCATAAGATGATTTCTCCGTCAATCCTGACCATTGCGGGCGCCGCAGATTTCCCGGGAGGCCATGCCGCTTTTAGGAATCCCCTAAACCTCACCGCCGGCTCCGTTATGGGCCATTGCCAATACCATCGCCACGCTTGGGGACAAGATAAATAAATCTCTTCCGCGATTCTTCCCTGCAAGCTTCGCAAAGCGATAAAGGCCAAATTTCGTAATTGCCAAAACAAGTTTTCCAACAACCACATCGTCAGAGCTGCGATTGACCGGGTTGTTGTATGTACTTACATTGGCCTCTATATCTTTCAAAAAAGTGTTTTTTGAAAAGTGGCACAAGCGTACCGCTTTATTGGACAGGCAAGAGGCCTGTCCCACTTTCTATACCCTCATCGTAGAGTAGAGGGGGGCATTTTCGTAAGTAAGGAGGCTCCGTTCATGACATGGATAATTGTATCAGAAATCAGTTCAACTTTTTATCAGATTCTGAACTTGACTTACTCCGTCTATAGATTGTTAACTTTGGGGGGCATTATTTTATCGATGGGGATGGTCCTAGAGACTTAGACAGACCGGGGAGCATCGCCAGTCGTTTGAACTAGCCCGTCTATTCGCGGCACCGGATCTGGCCGTCGGCCAATGGGGAAGCGAAGCCGACGCTCGACGCGGCCATGCCGGAGACGCCGCGGCAGACCAAACAGCCGGAGAGGCTCAAAGAGCTATCGGCTGCGCTGAACAGTGACCCGTATGTGATTGCCGAGCTTCCGGCGCGACCCGTCTTGGCCAACCGGTTCACGCGCAACGAATTCCACGGTCTCCGATTCACCTGGGTTACTAATCGGGCTTGGAGGTTGTCAGAGCGAACCTACTTGAGCGTTCGGCGACCCTCTGTTTCTACAAAACAGCCAGGGTAAAAAATGGCAAACGTACCCTCACCGAAGACCGATTCTTGCTTTTTCGGACACACTCCTAGCGGGTGGGCGGCGGCTGCGGTGGATTAATAGGTTCTGGAAGTCCAACGTCGTGGGTATAGGAACTCTGCCCCGCAGTCGTTGTCAGAGTGTCCTGATTGTTCAATAAATCAGCTATTCCAATGGATGCCAATGAAAATACAAACGCGGCAAGCACGCCAAAAATAATTCTCTTCATAATCGAGTGCCTTTCCAGAAATTGATACGATGCGATCCACGCTTCGTCGCTATACCATGGCCGGCTACAGACGCTGCTTTGCGGGGTCGCCCGTAAGTTTATGCCTTTAGGCTGACATGTACGGAATAACCGCAAAACTCCTAGGGTACGATAGCCGAACGGCGTAACGGTGACGGAAGAAAGGCCTTGATTGGATTGTCGTCACTGGACAGGTGGGCTAAGATGATCGGCCAGGCTTTGCACCGTTGGCGACCTCTCAGCGGCCGCCAGAAACAGTTACTAGAAACATGGTGAGGAGTAGGCATGTCAGTAACCTCTTTATTGGTTGAATGGTGCTTTACTGAACTTGTTGGTCCAACCTTAGAGCTTGCATAAAATCTGCCGAGCCCTACCGTAGTCCAGGCTCGTAATGCTTGCTCAAGAAAGTGATCTGAAAATAACCGTCATTATTGTGAATGTTTTGAACTTCCCCCTAAACCCATTTACTTCACATACACTCACTTGTGAATTTAACATGCGTGAATTATATTTGGCAAGGCTCGCGCGGTCAATTATACTTCGGTATATCTCTCAAAGAATTAGCATAAACCGCCAGGTATCCTCGAAGTGTCTGCGCGCGAACACGCCTCAACGACCGCATAGGGCGCCAATACTCGACGATATCGTCAATCGCCTGCCCGGTTCTCGTCATTTCATACGGTGGCGGCGCGTGCTATAGTAATTTTGCGTGAGGTGCGCGGTCCGTAGGTCAGTGGAACCGCTGTGTGTGGAATGAATTCTTACATGAAGACGACCCGAATTTGCGCCGTCATCTGTGCATCAACAACAGAGGCCGCGCTAGCGGCGATGAAACGTGCCGCCGCCGGCGCCGCGGATCTCGTAGAGATTCGCGCCGATTATATTGAAGATGTCGATGTGCACAGGCTGCTTTCCTGCCGAGCGCTGCCGGTGATCTTTACCTGCCGTCCCGCACGGGCCGGCGGCCGGTTCACCGGCCCGGAGATTGAGCGGTTGGCTCTCCTGCGTCACGCCCTACAGGCGGGAGCTGATTTTGTCGATGTTGAAGAGGATGCCGACGTTGCCGCGGCCTTCGCCAACTTAGATCCCGATCACGCCATTCTCTCTTATCACAACTTCAAAGAAACTCCAACCGATCTGGAGGCGATTTATCAGCGGCTAAAACGCAGGGGAGCTGGAACCATTAAAATGGCCACTCAGGCTAATAGTTTTTCTGATGCCGTGCGACTCTTCGACTTATTGCGCCAGTATCGTCGTCAGTCACCGAACCTGATCGTCTGTGCGATGGGTCCACGAGGACAGTTTACTCGCTTGCTGGGACCTTGGTCCAGATCCTTCCTAACGTATGCGTCATTGGAGGAAGGGCGGGAGAGTGCCGATGGGCAGATTCCCCTGGCAGAGATGGTTGGCTTATATCGTGTTCAATCTCTCGATTCGACGACAAAGGTGATAGGATTGTTGGGCACACCATTGGCACACTCGCTGTCACCGGCGGTTCACAATGCCGCCTTTCACCAGATGGCTTTGGCAAGTGTGTACATCCCCTTTGACGCCGATGACGTCAGCCGGTTTATGGAACTGGCAGATAAGCTGCCGCTCGCTGGTCTGAGTGTAACGGCGCCGCACAAGACCAATGTGCTCCCGCTTCTTGACTCAATGGATGCAACGGCTAAGGCGGTAGGCGCCGTAAATACCTGCGTAAGAACCGAACGGGGCTGGGTCGGTTACAATACCGACGTGGAGGGATGCCTTTCACCCTTACTGGCCGAAGACTCACCGACCTACCGAACCGCGGTCATTGTCGGCGCGGGCGGAGCGGCGCGCGCCGCGGCGCTGGCGATGCGCCGACTAGGCGTCTCCATACGCATTGTTCACCGGCGCCTGGAAAAGGCCCGGGCTTTAGCCGAGGAAATCGGCGCGGCGTTCGGGCCGCCGGCGTCGCTCCGCGAAAAGACGGATCTCCTCATTAACGCGACGCCCGTCGGAATGTACCCAAACGTATCGGATACTCCAATTCCCAGAGAGTATTTGCGTGGCTATCAAGCCGTTTATGACTTGGTTTATAACCCCTACCGAACGCGCTTACTGGAAGAAGCTAAGGCGGAAGGCTTGCGAACGATCCATGGTTTGGAGATGTTTCTAGCGCAAGCGGCGCTGCAGTTTCGAATTTGGACCGGCCAGCCCGCGCCGATCGAGATCATGCGCAAGATCGCGATCGCACGGCTGCGGGAGAGCGGCAAGATTTCCTGACCAACGACCCACCGATAAACCTCGCCGACCACGGGCACGCATGCCGTACCCATACGAGAGATATGGGCAGGGGTATATTATAATCCATTCGGCTTACGACCGTGCCGCCAGCGTCGGGTGTGCGTCAAATTTGTTGGTGGTTTGAATCAACCAGGGGGATTTTCTGGTAATTTTTTTTATATTTATGGTACGATTCATTTAACCACAAAGACACGATGACACAAAGATAAAACGTTTGAGCCAATACGACGTGAAACGGAGAGGATTGCAAATATAATCGAGGTCGCGTTTAAAGTAACGGCTCTCTGGTACCTGGATTGAAGGATGGAATTAAGCGAATGGTTTTTTGAGCTTAGTGCCTTTGTGTCATTGTGGTAAAAAATATTCTGAATGCTTTTTCAGCATTCAGAGGCTCGGAAAAACCCTATCGCTTGTCCATTCCTACCTATAATTTTGACGCACACCCGCTAGCGTCCGGAAATTAATCGCGTGCTGCCTAAGGCGTCCTTTGCCAAGAAACGCCAGGTATTATTCGTATCGGTGGTGGCTACCATCTCCGACCCGCGGTAGTAATACGTCCTGAAAAGGGGCGGATTGACCGCGCCGGTGTATTCTTGGAGTAATCGGCCTTGAGCATCATATAAATACCAAGTGGTCGTCGTCGTACCGCCCACGGGCGAGGTGCTTTTGATTCTTCGACCATGGCCATCGTACGCATACTGGCCGACGGTAGCAGCACCAATGACGGCCTGGGTGATCCGCTTCTCCGCATCATACGTAGCACCGCCACCGCCCGAGGCCGTCATATTCCCGGCAACGTCGTAGGCGGTGCCGTCCCAGCTCGTGCTAATGCGGTTGGTCGCGGTATCAAAGCTCATGTCCGCGCGGCAGTACTTTCTGGTGTCAGGCACGCTCCGTTCAGGCGCGCTCTGTTTCTTTAAAGTTTGATCTGGATTTCTGGCTTAGGCTCAACTACGCACAAGAGAATGTATATCAATATCGTTGTAAAGATGATAAAAGAAACCAACGGAATAATGAATAGGATGATTTCGCCGCTTCTTATACACCACCATAAGGAGAATAGACCCGGCATCAAAAACAGAGTATGACGCACTATGAAGGAAGGAGCCAACGAAACGGCGATGATCATAAGGCCGAGTCGTCGGCGAGGGAGAGAATTACTATAATGTTTGGAGATGAGCATAAACGCTCCCCAAATTAATGATCCGCATAGGTATTGATACAGGGCAATAGGAGAGAAAAATGTCATTTCCGAAAGCGGCCACTCTCGCAAAGACTGATAAGGAATATGTAACGCCTCGGGCTTGAACATTCCAGCTCCAATCTCGAACATAAGGATAAATAGCAGAATTGTAGCAGCTAAAATCGTATGATAAGGATTAGCATGATTGGAAGTCGCATTTGGCATAATTCAGCTTAATCTTTTTTTGTGCGAAGAAATCGACCTAAAACCGTTCCTTAGATGAGTACAAATCAGATACCACCAAAAGGAGAATAGACCCGGCGCCACAACTTCGGTAGCTCATAACTGTCCTATGAAGTCGTATCCAATACGGATTAGAAGTCAGTTCCTTTACGTATTTGCTTCCCTAGCCTGGGTATTTTTTGTCCCACGACACTCGGGAACACCAGAGATACACCGGTCTTTATTTAGAGATTTCTGCTTTCTCTCTTCTCTCTCCTCCATTATAGCTGCTTTAATTTTTTCAATAAGCGCACTCTTAACTTTTGGATCCATACTTAAAATAAACGTAACCGTTCACGGGGGGGGTAAGACTTCAGATGACCGGTGGAGGGTGATAGGGTAGCCTGTTGATTAGAGCCTGAGCCTATTTTTAGACGGTCATAAGTTTTTGCTGGACAAAGGCATTGCTTTCTGGTATGGTATCCT
>JACOSC010000226.1 GCA_016179055.1 Acidobacteriota bacterium | reverse complement strand
TGCGGTAATTCCGCACGTTCGGGTCTGTGAGGGGGGAGGTCCGACTCGCTAGGGAGAACCTAAACGGGCACGAAACTGGAAACGGGGGATACAGCCAAGGGGATACCTACAGGCGGGATCGGTCCTCCTCTACTCGGCGCCTCCCCGTGCAAATTTCCGGACGAAACCGTATTATGCGGCGAATGATCATGGACGCCATTCGTCAAGATCCCGAATGGTTGCATGGCGAGTATAAGACGCCGCCGCGTGGCCTGGTTTCCGCCATCCATATCTTGATGATGATGAGCAGTAGCCCACTGCAGTGGCAGAAGGAAGCGCCCACGCGAGATCTGGCTGATCAGTTTTTTGATACATGGATAAAAGCGAGGCTCGAGCGAACCGATGCCAACGATTTCTTGTATCAAGTGGACGCCTCGCGGGATTATGATCCCGCCCCTCAGTTGGAAAAAATTAAAGCTCTCCTGCTCGCCATCAACTCCGCCGACGATCAAGTGAATCCGCCCGAGCTGGGGATCATGGAGAAGGAGATTCGGCGCGTTAAGCGCGGACGCTTCATTTTAATCCCGATTAGCGACCGGACGCGCGGCCATGGCACACATTCACTTCCCGAACTATGGAAAGAGCACCTCGCGGCGTTGCTGGAGTCCTCTCCGATGCCCGCGGCGGAGTAGGGCCTTTCTAATTCATTCCCCTGGGAGCGGTCATGATGCGAATCCCGTCCCAAAGATTTAACAGGAGGATGTTTTCGTTTTCGGCTTGACCTACGTTCTTAAAGTGGCGGCTTAGCTTCAAGGTTAGAAATTTCAAATGGAACCCCTACCGAGCCGAGTATTGGCTTGTTAAGGGTGTGCGTCAAAAAATTATAGATAGGAATGGACAAGAGATAGGGTTTTTCCGAGCCTCTGAAGGCTGAAGAAGCATTCAGAATAAATCTTACCACAAGGACACAAAGGCACTAAGCTCAAAAAACCATTCCCTTAATTCCACCTTCAATCCTGGTCGCAGAGAGCCGTTACATTAAACGCGGCCTCGATTATTTTTGCAATCCTCTCCGTTTCACGTCATATTGGCTCAAAGGTTTTCATGTTTGTGTCTTCGTATCTTTGTGGTTAAATGAAGCCTACCATAAATATACTAAACCATTACCAGAAAATCCCCTTGGTTGATTCAAACCAACAACAAATTTGACGCACACCCGCTTGTCAACCCTAGTACGCTCAGGTATAATTAGCAACAGCTTATGAATTTGACCATCGGGAGGACCCATGAAGACACGCGGTAAGTTTCTTATTTTAGGCATATCTTCGGTGATTGCCTTCTTTTGTCTGGCGGGAATGTTTTATAACCGCGTGGCGGCCAGGGAAGATGCCTACAAGGAGCTGAAAGTTTTTGTGGATATTCTCAAACGCGTGGACGATGACTACGTGGAAAAGCCTGATCTCAGCAAAGCGATGGAAGGGGCCATGAAAGGTATGGTCGAAGCCTTAGACCCGTATGGCGCTTTTCTCAGCCGCGAAAAGCTGGCGGCGATAGAGCCGCGTAAAGATTCTGCGCCGGCCGTTATCGGCGTGGAATTATCAAAACGGGGCGGACTAGCCTACGTCATTACAACCATTCCCGATGGGGCCGCGGCGCGGGCCGGCATTCGCGCCGGTGATTACATCGATGCCGTCGACGACAAGTCCGTTGCCGAATCCTCGGTCTTTGAAGTAGAAGATAAATTGCGGGGGGAGCCCGGCAGTCAAGTGAGCTTGTCGGTAATTCGCACCTCCGTAACGGAGCCGCTGACCATTAAAGTGACACGGGAGCTTCCCCAGTACCCCCCGGTTGAAATAAAGATGCTGGATGCCGCCACCGGTTACATTCACATTTACCATTGGGCCGTCGGAACTTCCGGGCAGGTACGTGAGGCCATTAAGCAAATGACTCGGAGCGGCGGGAGCAAGTTGGTGCTGGATCTCAGAAACTCAGGCGGCGGCGACTTCACGGAAGCGCTCGCCGCGGCCAATTTATTCATTAATCATGGTGTGCTGGCGTATCGAAAATTTCATGAAGGAGAGCCTGAGCCTATCGCGGCGAAGGCGGACGCCGACGCGACGAGTTTTCCTATGGTCGTGCTGGTAGATTTTACCACCGCCGGCCCGGCCGAGGTGATTGCCGGCGCGATTTTGGATTCTAAGCGCGGCGAGTTGGTCGGTGAGAAAACTTTTGGGTTTGCCTCCAAGCAAAAGCTGTTTACGCTTCGTAATGGTTCCGCTCTTGTACTGTCGGTCGAGAAATTCCTGACGCCGTCCCAGAAGTCCATCCAAGATGAAACGCCCAAGCTAGCCGGCATCAAACCAACCGTTGTCTATCCGGACGCTCGCCAGAAGAACAATAGGCTCTTGGACAGCTACCTTGACGACGCCGATGGCCGCAGCGAGGCTTATCGGAAAGTTATGCAACAAATAGAAAAGGAACAACTCGATAAAGCCATCGAGGTTCTTAATCGCCCGCCGGAGGTCAAGAAGGCGGCCTAACCAGATTCTCATAGCCGGTTCTTTAGAATTGATCTTAGGTCAGAGTAAGCTTTCATGATCGATTAAAAAAAAAGATCTCAACGAATCCCACTTTAATTACTTACCGTAATCATCATCTTCCGAGAAAGCCGCGCGTGTTTGGTAACCGAGCCGTAGCGTTATCAACACTCTCGGGGGCCCCAGCGAACTGTTTGCACGCGGATCGTTTGTCATAACTTATTAAATTACAATGGATTATATTAAATCCATGGGAATGGTTCAGTTACCGGCTTTTTTGTGATCTGATCCACCGTCATCGTTTTTAACCCGTTGAGTTATGCTTGGCGGAGTGGTTATTATAGCACCTTACGTTGTACGGATTTGATTAGACTCGGAGGCGTTGGTGAAAGCCCTCGCCTTCTCGGAGCCTGTCGGAGATAACACATTTGAGTATTCGGTAATCTCATATATTACAAAATTGCCACTATGAGAATGGCAATCACGACGAATGAAAAACAGACCGCCTGCGGTAGCGGGCGGGCGGGTGGCCGAGACGGGTTGGCCCCGACACAGTCGGGGTCGCTGCCGCTCCCGGTTCTGGTTCACTGGAATTATTTCCAAGGGAGGTTTTATGCCAAGAAAAAAGGGTGCCAGTTTACTAAAAATCGTAGACGGGGCCGTGGCCTGGACGGCTGGGGTAGCTTTTAACGGCATTCAGTTTTTTAACAAATTTAATCCAAGACCATCGTTCACGCCTAAGTGGTCGGATAAGCCCCTCTTGAAATCCTGGGAGAAAAGCAAGCCGACGCTGGGGTGGCCTCGGGTCACGGATTCGCTCTGCCCGACTTGTGTGAAGGAAGCGCGGGAGAAAATCATCAGTGGCGAGCATGAGTATACGGTTTTGATCAATGAGCATGTCGGCGAGATTAAAGCTCAGATTGTCGAGCGGGACGGCCAAGTCTGGATGGTTAAGGAATGTCCTGAGCACGGGAAATTTGAGGATATGATGGCGGTCGATTCCAAGTTCCTGGAGTGGATTGAACAGAACTTCCCCGGCCGCGATATGCGAGCCCATAATGACGAAGTCCTGCACAACCACGGAACGAGCACGGTCAAGTACGGTCGCGGGGCCGTGCTAACCGTTGATTTGACCAATCGCTGTAATATGATGTGCGATCCTTGCTTCATGGATGCCAATCAGGTGGGCTTTGTACACGAATTGACATGGGAAGATATTAAGGAGATATTAGACAACGCCATAACGATTAAACCCCGCCGCCAAATGTCCGTTCAGTTCTCCGGTGGCGAGCCCACGCTCTCGCCGTATTTTCTCGATGCCATTCGCTATTCGCGCACGGTAGGTTATAACAGCGTACAAGCCGCAACCAACGGTATTGAATTTGCCAAGAGCAAGGAATTTTGCCAACAAGCCGCGGAAGCCGGCCTGCGCTACGTCTATTTGCAATTTGACGGAATTGGCAACGATGCCAACAGCCACCGTCAAGTCGGCAATCTTTTTGATGTAAAGGTACGAGCCATCGAAAACTTGTACGAGGCCGGCGTGGAGATCGTTCTGGTTACCACACTGGTCAACGGAGTCAATAACGATCAGGTCGGCCCCATTGTCCGGTTTGCACTGGATAATCCTAAGAAAATTTCCTTTGTTTCCTTCCAGCCGGTATCCTTTACCGGGAGGGACGAAGACATCACGCCCGATCGCCGCCACCGCCAGCGCTACACGCTTTCGCACATGGCGCTCGACGTAAAGAAGCAAACCGGACTGACGGAGCCTACGCGAGACTGGTTCCCAATTTCGCTCATGGGCTCCTTCGCCGATTTCGCTGATCTGATTCATGGCCCGCAGGCCGATTGGGGACACTTGAGCTGCGGCTGTCATCCCAACTGCGGTGTGGGGACCGCCTTGATGATCAATAAAGAAACCAAAGAAATGGCGCCGGTCCCTGAATTCATCGATGTTCCCGAACTGGTGGCCGATCTACGGAAGATCACGGATGCGGGCCGCGGCAAGCGATTTTCCACGCTGATGATGGGTTTGGCGCTTTTAAAGAACTACCATCCTTTCAAGGCGCCGAAGAGCCTGGCACTCATCGACCTGTTTAGAAAGTTCGACAAGTCCTTGGGCGTGAGCGGAAAGAATTACGGCGATGTATCCGGGAAACGAACCAAAGCCGATATTCTCACGCGCAGGCAAGATCCATGGAATTTTTTGTTCATTGCTGGAATGTGGTTTCAGGATCTTTTTAATTATGACTTCCGTCGTACGGAAATGTGTATCATTCCTTACGGCACGCAAGAAGGCGAAATCTCCTTTTGCGCTTATAACACCGGCGTGGGATGGCGCAACATCATAGAGAACATGCACAAGAACGCCACGGTGGCGGAGTGGTACCGCCAACACGGCAAGCATGAGATTTTCGCCAAAGGCAAGGCGGTCAGTTTGGCAGAATACGAATCCTCCCTGCTTATCAACGCCGCGGATGCGGCGCGCGTGCGTGCAAAAGGCGATGGGCCGCAAACGGCCGCTGAGGAAGAAAAACTGCGCCGGAGAACCGCCAAACAGGCGCTCGAAGTTAGGGAAATTTATGAGGAAATGGTTCTGAAAAAGAAGAAGCCCCAGGCGGACTTAGTTTCTATCGATGTATAGGTCATGCCGGCGATGGGTGGCCGCCATCATCGCCGCAGGCCCCTTTTCTTATTCAAGGTTTTTGGAAGAGTGGGACAGGCAAGATACCTGTCCCACTCTTCCGAAGGCTGGTTAAACCGGCCGCGTAGCGGCCTCGTGACTCTAGCCGTGCCTTTCAAGGCACGGTAGGTCGGGCGACGTAACTCCCTTCCGTCCCGACGCTGTCGGGACGATTGAATCGCCACCTCGCGATAAAAATTAAGGCCAATACCAACACAGCACTTCACCACCTCATCGTCATCCGCACCAAGAATCGTACAGGGTACCTATATCCTTCAAGAAAATGTTTATTCGAAAAGGGGCACAGGCGTTCCGCCTGTGCCTGGAGTTTTGACATTGGCCACAGCCCGGCGCGATCCTGTCGTCCCCACCACTTCGAGCGGGTGCCCCGCCATAGCCCGAAGCTGGTTCGCGTAGCTCTGAAAGAGCGGGCTATAATAGCCAGGGGCAAGCGCAGCGCCGCCCCTGGTATGTAAGTTTATATAAGTTATAAGCCCTGAAAGGGCGGGATACCCTTCGGCTCGATGAATACGTATGGAAGAAATCGACGGCGGCCTAGGAATTGATCTTCATTAGTGCGCCCTTACAGGGCTGGCGTACTGGGGACGCTTTCTTTCCAGGGGCGGCGCTGCGCTTGCCCCTGGCTATTTTAGATCGCTCCTTCGGAGCTTTGGATTGTAAGCGCTACCCCACTCCCAACAAATGTCCAAACTCCAGGGACAGGCAAGATGCCTGCCTCACGGTCTTTGGTCACAGGGTAGGTTGCAACCCAGCGTGAGCTATGATAATCTTGGGTGCGGAGTGGGAGAGACTTTTACACGTCATTCATACGGAAGTAGCATTAATCATGGAGACAAAACATTATAAGCTTAAGCTTGAGAGCGCCATCGGAAATCTCGCGATTGATTATGCGCAGGAGCTCAACGCCGAGCAATTAGCGGTCGTGATGGCCGAAAGCGGACCTATGCTGGTTATTGCCGGCGCCGGAAGCGGCAAGACACGAACGGTTACGTATCGCGTCGCAAGATTGATCGAGTGTGGGATTCCTCCGTCGAACATTTTGCTGGTCACCTTCACGAACAAAGCGGCGCGTGAGATGTTGCACCGTGTGGAGTTGCTGATTCGGACGGAGCTGCGTCAGATTTGGGGAGGCACATTTCACCACGTGGCCAACCTGCTGCTGCGCCGGCATGCCCCGGTGATCGGTTACTCCAATCAGTACTCCATTCTTGATCAGGAAGATGCTAAGTCCCTCATCGAAACCTGCGTTAACGATTTAAAAATCGACACCAAGAAAGAGCGCTTCCCCAAAGGCGAGGTATTGCAGGCCATTGCCAGTCTTTCCGTTAATCGTGGGGTCAATGTGCAGCAGACCACCGATGAGCGGTATCCGTATTTCTCCCACTTATCGGCGCAAATTGCAGAAGTGTTGTCTCACTACCAGCGCCGCAAAGTGAAAATCAACGTAATGGACTACGACGATCTGCTGTTAAACTGGAAACGCCTATTATCCGAGCAGGAGAACATTCGCCGTCTTTACGCCGAGCGCTTTCAGTACGTGCTGGTCGATGAGTATCAGGATACCAATCAACTGCAGGCGGACATAATCGATCGACTGATCGGAGAACACCGGAATTTAACCGTGGTCGGCGACGACGCGCAGAGCATATACAGTTTCCGCGGCGCCAATTTCGAAAACATCCTGCAATTTCCCAAGCGCTACCCGGGCGCCAAGGTCTTTCATTTGGAAACCAATTATCGCAGCACGCCGGAGATTCTGCGTTTAGCCAACAGCAGCATTAACCATAACAAGCGACAATTCAAAAAACATCTGCACGCGGTGCGCGCGCCGGGACGTAAACCGGTGATTGTTCCGACCAGCGACGGTTCGCAGCAGGCACAGTTTCTCGTGCAGCGCATTTTGGAATTGCGCGACGACGGCGTGCCGCTCAGCCACGTGGCGGTGCTCTACCGCGCCCACTACCACTCCATGGAATTGCAATTGGAGCTGACGCGACGGAACGTGCCATTTGTTATTACGTCCGGCTTGCGGTTTTTTGAACAGCGCCATATCAAAGACGTGGTGGCCTATCTCAAAATCATCGTCAACCCCAACGATGAGCTGTCCTGGAAACGCATCATCAAGCTGCTCCCAAAAATCGGCAATGTCACGGCCGGCAAGATCTGGGCGCTCGTCTCCAACACGACCGATCCTTTGAAAGCCGCAGAATCGGATGCCGTGCTGAACACGGTGCCCAAGGCCGGTCGGGAGAGCTGGAAGAGCTTTCTAAAGATCCTGCAAACCTTGCGCGCTCCCGAACTGCTGAACCAACCCTCGGAAATGATGCAGTTGATTGTGAGTGGCGGCTACGAGGCCTACATGCAAACCCAGTTTGAGAATTACGATCTCAGACTGGAAGATATTCACCAGTTGAGCAACTACGCTACACAATTTGAAAGTCTTGAGCGTTTCTTGAGCGACTTGGCTCTGCTGGGCAACCTGGAAGCGGAGGATGTTTTAACGGCCGACGCGTCGGACGAAAAAATCCATCTAAGCTCAATCCATCAGGCCAAAGGGCTGGAGTGGGACGTCGTGTTCGTCATATGGCTTACGGAAGGCTATTTTCCGTCGTATCGCGCGCTCGAAGATCCGGAAGGCGAAGAAGAAGAGCGCCGACTCTTCTATGTATCGAGCACGCGCGCCAAGGACCAGTTGTACCTCTGCTATCCGCTCATGTCCGAAACCGGGCCTTACCGACACTTAATCCAAAGACCTTCCCGTTTTATCAAAGAGATCGACGAGGACAGCTACGAATACTGGACGATTGATCTTTAATTCGGCTTGAATGGTGATGACGGCCTGATGGCTCCCTGAGTACCTCCCCAGAGGATTGTGGGAGTACCGCTTACAATCCAAAGCTCCGAAGGAGCGCTCTATAATAGCCAGGGGCAAGCGGAGCGCAGCCCCTGGAAAGAAAGCGTCCCAAGCGCGCAAGCCCTGAAAGGGCACACTAATGAAGATCAATTCCTAGGTCGCCGTGGTTTTCTTCCATAGGTATTCATCGAGCAGAAGGGTATCCCGCCCTTTCAGGGCTTATAACTAATATAATTTTACATACCAGGGGCGACGCTGCGCTTGCCCCTGGCTATTTTATCCCGCTCCTTCAGAGCTATGCGAACCAGCTTCTGGCTATGGTGAGGAGCTCGCTCGAAGTGGCGGGGACGAAAGGATCGCGCGGGGCTGTGGCCAATGTCCAAGCTCAAGAGCCCCCGGGCGGGGCCGGCTTCGCTGCCGTCTGATTGGCTTATGATCGAATTTCAGAATGCTTCTTTACCGGGGCACATTTACCACTCACCGCGGACCGCTGACGATCGCCGCGGCGATGGGTTTACGCCCTGGGCTCTTTGCGCGAGAATTTTTTGGTGGCTATGTAGTGAGAATCCGACCGACGCCCAGGATAATTCCGTAACCAGATGGATATAAGACAAGAATGGAGAATATTATGACGACACATAAAGTTCATTACACGCAAGTCGACTCAGTTGCGCTGCTGACGATGGATGACGGAAAGGCTAATAGCATTGAGACCACGTTCCTGAGTGAATGGCACGCGGCGCTGGATCGCGCCGAAGTCGAAGCCAAAGCCGTGGTCATAGCGGGGCGGGAAGGATTCTTCAGCGCCGGCCTGGATCTGAAAGTACTCCCCACACTGTCGCCGGAATCCTTGAAAGAGTTTATCATCGCCTACGGGCGCGCCATGTTCCGCTTATGGCTCCATCCTGCGCCGGTGGTAGCCGCAGTTACCGGTCACATGATTGCCGGCGGCGCGATTATCGGGTTATGCTGCGACCGGCGAATCGGAAAAGATGGACTCTATCGCGTCGGTATGAATGAAGTGGCGATTGGATTGCCGCTGCCGGGGTTTGCATGGGAAATCGCCGCGCATTCCCTACTGACCAACGCGCGCACGGAGGCCCTACTTTTTGGAAAGATTTACGAGCCGGCGCAGGCGGTGAAGATCGGCTATTTGGATCGATTAGTTTCTGCGGATCAAGTGGTCAATGAGGCTATGAAGGAAGCTCATGAACTGGGTTCGTTACCCGCTCACGCGCTCGCCCAAACTAAGAAGCTCATACGGGGGCCGCTGGTCGCGCGGGCGCGGGAACAAGAGGCCGCCATCCTCGACGGCTTTTTCAAAGAGGGTCCGTTTGCGATACGCTCGTAGGGAAGTATGGGATAACCGACTCTCGATAGCGCGTTCTGCATAATATTCTTGTAACTGTTCACGGGGATCGGAGGTCAGGGGCCGAGGGCCCGGTGGTACCGATGTCTGCTAGGAATTATCGTGATTTAGACGCTGGGTTACAAGGCCGATGCTTACCGGATTGCGGAAGTCTTTGGAAATGAAATCCAAGCAATATCGCCCGATCCCCGGCCCCTGACCCCCGTGATCAGTTACATATTCTTATAGGACTTATCAACGGGCGAGGGCCTTATTTCATCCCATCCCGGCTTTCTCCAAGAACCTGAATCGGCGGTCGGAAGCGGCGCCTGATCAGACTTCCATCACCTTTTCAAACGGCAGCATGTTGATGGTTTCCCATGGGCAGTATTGCGCGCAAAGGCTACAACCGATACAGCGATCAAGATCGATACGGCAGGTGGAGCCCACCAGGGTTGGCCCTTGATGGCCGGGAATGAAGTCGATACAGTCCACCGGACAAAAAAAGACACAGGCTTCGCAGCCCGTACAACCCGTCTCGTCGATGATCGCCAACATTTTTGGCTTGCGTTTGCGCTCCGGCTTATTTGTGAGCTTTGTGACGGTCTCCGCTATCAAGGCTAACCTCCCAATTCGGTGGTTCTAACATTAAGAGAATCCTTCACACGGTACGTTTGCAATAGAGACAGTATACAGATTTCCCGCTTTTGTAACAATGCCGACTGGAAGAAACGGCGGAAAAGTCGATCATTTAAGAAGCGCCAAGAGGCTAAAATCCGGCCTTAAACAGGGCTGGGCCAGATACCATGCCATGGCCTATGATCGAAGATGACTTTAGCCCTGTCCTAAGGGAAAGGGCCCTACACGGCCGCCATAGTAGCCGTCGCTACGCGAGGGATTCGCACTCAGGGTGTGCGCACGGGGCAGGAATTTCTGATAAAAGCGCGGGGGGACTTGACAAAACCATCGGTTGCTTATATTTTCTATTAGCCACATCGGGCGTTGCTCAAGTTGGCAAGTCCGAAATCCTAAAAACTTATTGCCTAAGAACGAGAATGGCATGTCAGATGGAGGAACTTATGGATATTAGACCGCTGCATGATCGCATAGTGATTAAGCGGCAGAAAGATGAAGAAGTTCGCAAGGGCGGAATCATCATCCCCGATACCGCTAAGGAAAAACCGCAAGAAGGCCTGGTGGTAGGCGTTGGCGTTGGCCGGCGAACGAAAGAAGGTATAACCATCCCGCCGCAAGTAAAGTCAGGCGATCGAGTGCTTTTTGGTAAATATGCCGGTACCGATTACAAGAGCGCCGGCGAAGAGTTGGTTATCATGCGGGAAGAGGATATACTGGCGATTCTTGATTAAGCGCCAGACTAGTTTATTGATAAGGAGGCCTATATATTATGGCGGATGCAAAAGAAATTCGATACAGCGAGGAAGCGCGGGCGGCCATCTTGCGTGGAGTCAATACACTCGCGGATACTGTAAAGGCAACGCTTGGCCCTAGGGGGCGTAATGTTATTCTCGAGAAGAAGTTCGGATCCCCAATTATTACGAAGGACGGGGTCACGGTTGCCAAAGAAATTGATCTTGAAGATCGCTTTGAGAATCTTGGCGCTCAAATGGTAAAAGAAGTCGCCAGCAAGACTAATGACGTGGCAGGTGATGGCACCACCTCAGCTACCTTGTTGGCGCAAGCGATTTTTCGCGAGGGCATTAAGAATATCGCGGCCGGAGCCAACCCCATGGCCGTCAAGCGAGGCATCGATAAGGCGGTAACCACGGTGGTCGCCGAGCTCAAGCGACTGTCGGTTGACGTCAAAGATAAAAAGGACATTGCCAATGTCGGGACCATTGCGGCCAACGGCGATCAGGTCATCGGCAATATGATTTCCGAAGCCATGGAAAAGGTTGGGAAGGATGGCGTGATTACCGTCGAAGAGTCCAAAACCATGAAAACGGAATTGGACGTGGTCGAGGGCATGCGATTTGACCGCGGCTACATTTCTTCCTATTTCGTCACGGATATGGAGCGGATGGAATGTGTGCTGGAAGACGCCAATATACTAATCCATGAGAAGAAGATTTCCAGTTTACAGGATTTCCTGCCGCTGTTGCAGAGGTTGGCAGAGCAAGGGCGGCCGTTGCTTATTATCTCTGAGGACGTTGAAGGTGAGGCGCTAGCCACCTTGGTGGTTAACAAGCTGCGCGGCACCCTGCGGGTCTGCGCCGTAAAAGCGCCGGGTTATGGCGATCGGCGCAAAGAGATGCTCCAAGATATCGCCATCCTCACCGGCGGTAAAGCTATCACGGAAGACATGGGCCTAAAGCTGGAGAGTCTTCGCCTGGAAGACTTCGGACGCGCCAAACGCCTGATCATTCGGAAAGAAGACACTACTCTGGTAGAAGGCTCCGGAAAAGCGGCCGACGTGCAAGGCCGCATCAAGACCTTGCGCGCGCAGATCCAGGAGACCACTTCGGATTATGATCGCGAGAAATTACAAGAGCGGCTGGCCAAACTCTCCGGTGGCGTCGCCGTCATACGCGTCGGCGCGCCTACCGAATCCGCCATGAAGGAGTTGAAAGCGCGCGTGGAAGATGCCATGCATTCGACTAAGGCGGCTACTTTGGAAGGCATCGTGGCGGGCGGTGGCGTGGCTTTACTGCGTTGTTTGCCGGCCGTGGAGAAGCTTAAAGGTGAGGGTGACGAAAATGTGGGTATTCGAATAGTCGAGCGCGTCCTGGAAGAGCCGATGCGCGCCATAGTAGAAAATGCCGGACACGAAGGCGCCGTTCTCTTGGATCAGGTGAAAGCGGCCGGCCTCAATGTGGGGTTCAATGCCGATGCTGAGCGCGTTGAGGATCTTTTTAAGGCTGGTATTATCGACCCCACCATGGTGGTTCGCTGTGCCCTACAGAATGCGGCTTCCGTTGCCGCGTTGCTGCTGACTACTGAGGCGGTAGTTACCGACGCCCCGAAAGAGAAAGACAAGGACAAAGAGAAGACCTCCGCCGGCGGCGGCTATTAATCGATACTAATCGTCGTTGTAGCAACGAAACGTGGGGCGGCCGCTAGCCGCCCCCCCCCCAAAAAAAATCTTCCTATCTTTGCTAAGTCGCGGATTGGCTCTCGAGAGGGCTGAGAAAGGCAGCCACGAGCCAGCTTAGCGCCGCTTGCGGTTTGACCTTCCAAATTCCGCCGTGCCCAGTCAGGAACGCCCAGAGCAGCGAATCAATTAAAATTCCCACGCACGAGCCGTCGCTCATCGGTATGGGGATCGAGGTTATACGAATAAGAACAGGAATATCCGGTGGATGGCCCCGGGTACCCAAATGAACGAATACCGACGTCACTTCTAACGGCCCCATAATAAGACAGTCGCGTAAGCACCAACGCCAACGCATAAATCTCTCGCTCAACCGGTACGCGGAACTTGAATTCGACGATGGCCGTGCGCTGAGCGAGTGTCAGCTCAATAAAGGAGCGGCCGTAGCGAAGAACGGCCAAGCCGTCCAGGCCGGTAATTACCACTGGAAGCGAGAGACTGAACCGATAGGACGGGTTCAGGATAACTTCAAGGGCACAGGCCTCTACGGCGCCCGGTGAATCCTCCTCATTCGGGATAAACGTGTCCGCCAAGGCGTTAAGCACTTGCTCGCTGTGCGTGAGCGCCGGCCGACAATCCTTGCCGGCGGCCTGGCTCTCAGCCGCAAGCCATGAGAGCACCGATGCCGCGGCCGTCATGGAAAGTTGAATGAAATAGCGGCGCGGAATTGCTCCATCGATTTGCGCGCGGCGATAATCGGTACGAGTAGTCATTCGATACCCCCCTTCATCTCCTATGAACCGATTAAAGATTTAATCCGGTTGCGATGCCACGACCGCTCCACCGTTCTGCAGAATAGATAACCGCGGCCAGTGGCACCTCCTTTTTAGCACAATTCTCTCGCGGTATTCAATAAGAAAATTGGCTTCGTCCTATCATTTGATCGCGGTTAGCATGCGACTTTGCAATTATGCAAGGAAAGACAACCTGTTTCTAAAGAGACCCGGCCGAGTTCAACGAGCATACCGCGTAAGTTGAGACTGGCTGGGAATCGCATCGCTCAGTGCGGGCGCGGTGGAGTTTATCCGCACAAAGACAACGGATGCACGGTTTCAATGAAGAGTTGTATTGTTGCAGCCCTTTGAGAATATCTTTTGCGAGAGAATTTGCCCGTGGTTCAAGAAAACCTGCTCTCGAACGGCGGATGATAAACTTAACACCCGACCTGCGCTTGGCCGCCGTCAAGCGTCAGGGTCTTGTGGCGCTCGAAGTTCCGCTAATGAAACCGCCTCCGTTCACGGCGCCAATTCCACTGTCATACATTCCGGAAGTAATACTTCTTCCGCCACGTCGTGGCCGGCCGGTCGCATTTGCTAATTGTAAGAGATTGAAAATAGCCGGACCGCCCTCATAGCCGCCATAGCCTTGCGCATCGAGCCAGTAACGTCCCGGCAGCACGGGCCCGAGGCGCTGTAGGGCCAAGACGTCCTGACGGTGTAACTGTCGGCCATTGACGAACACGCCTGTGTGACCATTCGAGGCGTCGGCGCGGAGTGGCCCGCCTATGCTAAGTCCAGGTAAGGTGAATCCCTGCGTGGGTCCACCCTGAATGCCCCAAGCGCCAGAGACTTTGTCATACCAGTAGCTGCCGTCAGGAATACGAAACTGATAGCGCTGCTCCAGTCCACGGAGTTTGTCTTCACTGAGGCGGATTTGGTTGATGAAGACCGATCGGGCTTTTGCTGAGGCCGCCGGTCGCGTGGCGGGGCTTGCCGGTGTCGGTATCTGGTCCTGGAGGGATGAGCCATCGGCCCGGCTGCTGGATGGATCATGGGTCACTACGCTTTTTTTATGCGTCATTGTTGGTGTCTCTTCTTCGAAGGGGACTGTACAAGCTAGAGCCGCACTGGTCAGTAACGCCAATGCCGCCACGATCACGAGAAAAAAGGATGTCCCGCTGACTTTCATTTTAAAGCCTCCATGAAGGGAAAATCGGTAATGCCAAATTCTTTAGGACGCCGTCGAATCAGGGACTTAATTTCTTGGCGCTTCGTTGACCTTACCGTTCTTTAATTATCGTTAATAAATCGTTTGGACTTTAGGGAAAAGAAACGAATAGTCGTTATCCAACCACATATTTTTCTTCGTACCGCTCAAAAATTAAATGCTAAAAGCTGTGGGATGGTTCATTTTTTCAGGGTTTTGAACCATCCCATCGCTGATCTCACTTACCGACCCTTCTGAAAAGGGACTAGGGGGCGCATACGCAGCAGAGAGAGACTATGAATCCCGCTGATCGCGAACTTGCTGAGCAGGATCCTGTATCGGAGGTGGCAGAGCAGCCGGCGCCATCCATGGCGGCAGCACGTTGGGCAGAAATGACTCGATTGCAACCACATTGCGCGGCGCCTGGGGTCGAGTGGCAAACAGCCGATGTATGGACCGGCGGTCCTTGTTGGCCCTGTGGGCCTTGCGGACCCGGTGGGCCCTGCTGTCCAACGAGCTGTCCCCCCCTGGTATAGATATTGCCGCTAACTTTCAGATCGCCATCCACATCCAATTTAGCGGTTGGATTCGTCGTCCCGATGCCGACGTTGTTCCCTAACGGATTCAGAGACAAGGCTCCGCCGTAACTTTGAATCCATTTGTGCGCCAAGTCCCCAGTGGAGCCCAGCAATAAGCCATTATTACCCGAAGGGAGGCCGATCGGTGGCGTGGCCGCGGAATTAATCTGTAAAGGTCCCTGCGGCAGTGGCGTCCCGATACCGACGTTGCCGCTGGATGAAATCACCATCGACGGCGGATTGTCAAAAAAGCTGTCTGCCAGAACCGCCGCCCGCGGACTGGTATAAAAGTCGATACCGCCTTGTCGGATCTGGTCGTTGCCTGGAATGATTATTCCGGCGCCTGCCATAGTGCTATGATCCCGGGCAATCCGTAACCTCGTCATTCCCGTGATTCTGTTGTCCGAATAGAGGTTCGACCCTATCAAGAGACTTCCGTTGTTGTCGCTGGCAAAGTTTACATAGGCCTTTGCGCTAACCAGGGGGCCCTCCTGGCCGATGCCCGTGTTGAACGAATAAATGTTTCCGTTCACATCCAACCTAGCCTGTGGCAGCGGTGTCCCGATGCCGACGTTATCTCCATTTTGAGTAATAACCGAATCAACCAGACTTCCAGATCCACCAGGATCAAATTGGGGAACCTGTCTGGGTGTCTGGGCCCCAACGGACCCGAAGCTCAAGACCAACATGATCGATACAGAAAAAACTAATACTAGCCTTTGGCGTTTCATAGTATCTTTCGTCCTCCTAATTTTTTTTAGCTTTCCTTTGGCATCGAGCAAAGATCCGAGACATCATAGCTTTCGCGGCATGGGTTTTCTTCGAACGGAGGCCGGTCACCTGCCAAGAAACTACTATCAGCAAAGCCGCCGCTCTGGGTAAAGCCCTGCAGTGCAAAGCTGTTGTTGTTGGGCCGGCTAATGGCGAATCGCCGCTGCCGTTGGTTTGAACAGGGAGCGCCGCGTGGCTGTTGTCTCGTGACTCATTGCTCTTTACCTCTCCCTGGTAATATCGAGAAAGCGGCCAAAGGTTTAGTCGGCGCCAAAAAAAATATAATTGTTCAGGGCGGTCGTCGGCCGGGCCCCGAAGGGGACCTTGTTAATAGCCGTAGGTGGCGCCTCGCGCCACACACGGAAGGCCATCACCCCCGGCCGGACCCTGAAAGGGTCCACGTAAGTTCGGTGTGGGTGGGCGACCGCGACCCTTTCAGGGTCGGCCTGCGCGGGGGTTACGGTCCGGGGGTGGCGAAACGCCACCCCCGGCTATTAACAGCGTCCCCTTCGGGGACCGGCCGCCGTAGGGTCATCTCTTGTCGATAGGCTTATCAGCAGACCCACATGAACCGTTGCAATAATTGTTTATTTAGTTTTTCTGATGCAAGATCTTTATATACCGCGCGCGATAGTCTATACACAGATGTTTCATAATATAGATGGTGACGGGAGAGGCCGTGGCGCTTTATAATCTAGTTAATGATCAGCAGGGAGTTAAGCACGGCAGAGGTGGTACTTCGATTTAAGGAAGGGCGTGGCCGTGCCGAGAGCTTTCGTTGGCTATTCGATCGCTATTATAATCAACTCTACAGTTTCTTCCGGAGAAAAGGAATGTTGCCGGAAGATAGTCATGACCTAACCCAAGAAGCTTTTATTTCGATCTTTAAAGGGTTGCAAAACTTTCGCGAGGAAGAGTCGTTTGAGATCTGGATGTTTGCCATTGCGAAAAATGTATACCGACGCTGTTTGGAATACCGCGGCGCCGCTAAGCGATGGGGCCAACACATTTCGCTGGATGAGGCGAAGCGCCCGGGAAACCCCGAAGGCGCCGCTTATGAGATTCGAGGCCCCGAAGCCGGCGCGTTGGACGTCTTGCTAGATCACGAAAGAAGGGAAAGAGTGCGTGCGGCGTTACTGGAATTGCCCCCGCAAATGCGCCGCTGCATGCAATTGCACGTGGTCGAGGATCTTTCCAGCCAAGAGATCGCGGCTATCATGGGCCTTTCCATTAATACGGTCAAGGTCCATTTACATCAGGCACGCGCAGCCCTGAAACAGAAACTCGATCCGGAGTTTTTTAATGATCCGGGCGCTTAAAGTTCGGAGGCCATGTGACGGATAGACGAGAGCTTTTCCGACAATATATGAAGGACCTGGTGCCGGAGCTGGAGAGTGGTCCCAAAGATCACCTGAGTGATGAGGAACTCGTTCATTATTTGCACGGCGAGCTTGCTGCGACGGAGCGGGAGAGGGTTCAATCTCACCTGGTTCCCTGCCGCCAGTGCCGGGACGCTTTACAGGACGTCCAAGATTTCTTCGAAGCTCCGCGAGCCGATGAAGTATCGCTCGGCGCGGCGCCGAGCGAGCAGCAGTGGCAAGCCTTGCAGCGGCACATTTCATCGGAAAGCAATAAGGCCACGACCTCCTGGGGCGGTCTGCGGCTTGGCTGGCTTTCACTGGACTTGCGCGCAACCTGGGCCCTGGCGGTCGGCTTGATTTTGATTATAATGGCGGCCGGCGCCTGGTCGTTCCGATTGCGCCGTGAGAATCAAGAGTTAATGCAGCAAGTGCAATCCGATCAACGTCGACGGATGGATTCCTTACAACAATCAGCGCAGGAAAATCACCGTCTGCAAGATCGTATGGCTGTACTTCAGCAGAGCTATGAATCGCAAATGGCGGAGTTGCGCCGGCCCCAATTGAATCCGCCGATTTACGACCTCTATTCCAGCACAGCGGTCGCACGCTCGGGAACGGGACGCCGCGAGACCGTGATTAAAGTTCCACACGGTGTGAGAGTGTTTACGCTATTGCTCAACGGGACCGGTCTTCCGATTCATACGGAATATGCGGTCGAGATTACGGATGGGGCAGGTCACGTGTTTTGGCGTAGCGGAGGACTGCAACGTAGCCGCGATGGAAATTTCCTTATCCTGCTGAATCGCACCTTTTTGCCGGAGGGTTCGCATCAACTCAAGCTGTATGGCCAGGCCGCGCCGCGCGAGGTGACGTTGGCGGAGTATCGTCTCCGTTTGAACTACGCCCAGTAATCGGGGCCCTGCGCCGGCGTTTAGCGACCTTCCGTTTGTCCGATGAGAATGAAAGGAGCCCAGAAGTAAGGGAACGCGTAGCCGGGCACCGAGGAGTGGAGCAAATCCAGCTTGGCTTGCCGAAGCGCGTACGCCCGATTGCGACCGGCGCGCATATACCGATAAAAGCTCTGCATCAATTGGGCTGTCGAGCGGTCGTTGACGTTCCACAGACTGACCACTAGATTCTGCGCCCCCGCATACAGGAATGCGCGCGTTAAGCCCAGCATGCCTTCGCCGCGTATGAGCTTGCCCAACCCGCTCTCGCAAGCCGAAAGCACCACCAACTCCGCCGCCAGCTCCAGATTGAAAATCTCACTCACCTGCAAGATCCCATCTTCTTCTTCCTTCCCGCCCGACCATGATAGGATCAAGCCGGAGCGCCGTGGCGCCTGCTCATCGATGACGGCGTGTGTGGCAAAATGTATGCGCCGGTACTCGTCCAGTCGCTCGCGTTTGAGTGTTTCCTCGCTCGCTTTGGCGCCTACATATATTCGTTGCTGATCTTTCCGGAATAAGTGACTCAGGGCTTCGACCTCCTGACGCGTATAGGGCAACGGAGCGAACTGAAACTCTGCGCCGTTGAATGGCCCTTGGACTCCCTCCTCGCCTGCTCGTTCTCCTCTTCGAGGTGAGGGTCTGCCGCCCGCTCTTTGACCGCGGCGGATCACCGGATCGGCAAAAGCTAGCAGGTCTTTCTGGCCCGTCACAACCGCGTTCTTTCCGGTTTTTAGATTACCCCACACCGATGCCGAGGGGGCATAGGTTATGAGGTACTCTTCGAGCAAATATTTCCCACGGCGCGGAGTGCTCGGACCTTTACGCGAGCCGACGGGCCGAGTGACCAAGAGCGTCTCGAACGGTAGGTAGTGCAACGCGCCATCGGGCACCAGTATGAGCGTCGCTTTTCCTCTAATCCGCTCTTGGATTGGGCCCAGCAGTTGATCGAATAATGCACGGGCACCCTGATAATGCTCTTCCATCCGCTTGACGGATTCGGAGCCCATCGCTTGCTTAGGGAAGCGGCGGATGGTCTGTAGGTACGCGTTAACGCGCCTTTCGATCTCGCCCCTTTTGGGCAAGGCCGCCATTTGCATATCCGTTCGGCCCATGGCAAACACAAACGATTGCTCATCCCCCAGAAAAAACTCGACCAAGAGGCTGTTTTCATCCAATTCCTTTTGCACACGCGCCGATCCGAAGGGTTCCGGATACTGTAGCTGCGCGTATTCGGGACAATGGGATCTCAGGTCCTCGACAAATTTGTCCAATTCCTCTTCGGCCTGCTTCAGCTTGGTCATCCATGCGGTCCGTTTGGCTTCGGAAAGGCGTTCCTTTCGTAACTCGGATTGGATTTGGGAAATCTTGCGAAAGATCGCGCGCTCGTTATCTAATTGCTCCGAGCTTAGCCCTTTTCGAATCGCTGCGCGCCCTTCCGCCAAGGCGTCCAACATCGCACGCGCTTTGGCTCTTTCCGCGTACTCGAACGCTTGTCGCTCATAAATGGCGGCCGGATTTTCCTTACTGAGCTTGTGCAATAATCGAATGATGTGCTCGTACACGTAGAGGTGCTCGGCAAAGAACCCGGCTTTTCCCTCATCCGATACGGCATGGACGCGCACCTTTTCGATCTCGACCACGGCCAACTGGTAATGGCTTAGGGCTTTTAGGGGATCGCCTAGTTTCTCATAAGCGAGGCCCAATATGTCGTAAGCATCCCAGATGATTCTGGGCTCGTTGGTCTCTTTCCCCAGTGTGAGCGACGGCTGCGCGGCGGTCACCGCTTCCGCGTAATGCTCTTGTCCAAGATGGGCTCGCGCCATACCGGTATACGCCCGTCCGGCCGGGCTCTTCGCTTGGATTTCCCGGCTGACGCTCAGCGCGCTCTGATGATACTCCAGCGCTTTTGCGAAAGCGCCTTGCTTCCGATAAGCTATTCCCAAGTTATTTAACGTCACCGCCCGCCCCAACTTATCGCCCACCTCGTCTCTCATGCGCAACGCTTTTTGATAATACTCGAGCGCCCGACCATAAAAACCATGGTCCATGTGCAAAATTCCAATATTGTTTAACGTATTGGCAATTCCCTTTTTGTCTCCCGCCTCTTCCTTAACTTTCAGCGCGCGTTCATAATACTCGGCCGCCCGGTCAAACAGCCCTTGGTCGCTGTACACAACGCCCATATTGTTTAAGTTATTAGCGATGCCCGGCTTATCTCCCAGCTCTTCCCTGATTCTCCGCGCGGCTTGATACGCATCGATAGCCGACTCGTACGACCCGTATTGCCTGTACACGCCGCCCATGTTGTTTAACGTCATGGCGATAATCTGCTTGTCTTCGAGCGCCTCTCCTATTTTCAGCGCTTGCTGGAAATACAATATCGCCGATCCGTACGATCCTTCGTTCCAGTATACGACTCCCAGGTTATTGAGCGTCGCGGCGTGTCCACGCTTATACCCAAGTTCTTCCATCAACGCCAGCGCCTTTTGGTAAACCTTGATCGCCTCGCTGTAGGAACCTTGTTTCTCATACTCCAGCCCGATGTTGTTTAAGGTGATAGACACATCTTGTTTATCTCCCAGTTCTTCTGCCTTTTTCAGCGCGTTCTGATAATATTCGACGGCTTTTGGAAAATCGCCCAGCAATCGGTTGGCCCTTCCTATCTCCAGCCAAATCTTCGTTACCAGTCTCTGATCGCCGGACAACTCCGCCGTCTTTTGACCGGCCTCCAGCTTACTCAAGGCGCTCGCGTAATCTCCTTTATGAATCAGGTCAAGGCCCTCTTGGTACCACTGCATCGCCCGGTTGTCAGGCTGTGTCCGATCAGTTTGTGCGAAGGCATTGGGGATGTTGCCGAGCAGCAGCCATACGAGGAGAAGCAGATTGGGGGCAATAAGCGGTATTAGCTTCGACATAAGACTCCTCGCTCTTTCTTGAGCGATCCTAAAAATTTGGTTTTTCGCTAGGTGAGGAGACTAGTATACCGTTTCATTGAAACATATCCATTATGCTGAGAGGGCTTCGAACTTTTTCCAACGATGCACCACTGGAGCCTGGTTGATTTCAGCAATGCCTTGCAGGATACGGTTCCGCAGCTCCTCCCAAGATTGAACGCGAATGTGTC
>JACOSC010000208.1 GCA_016179055.1 Acidobacteriota bacterium | reverse complement strand
CTGTTCGCGGGATTCACTAAGAGCACACAAGAGACCCCCAGCGGAAGCTGGGGGAGACTCAGGCCCAGCCTACTCCGGCGACGCCCCACTCCCCCCACCCCCTCTCCCCGCCGGGCGGGGAGAGGGGGCCAGGGGGTGAGGGGCGCGTGAGGTAGGCTGGATCTTGAAGCTCCCCCGGCTTCCGCCGGGGGTATCCACCACCCCTGAACGGTTACGAAGTTTCTAAGGAGTCCCCTAGCTTGTCCCAACGACAAGCAGCTACCAAGATGAAACTGGGGAAGTTTCTAAGGAGCGACATGTGGCCCGTCGTGATGGTTCACATGTCGCCCCTACGGGGCTTGGGTCTTAAAGCTAGCAGCCCCTGCTATAGACATGTCGCTCCTATGGAGCTTACATCTTACCGAAATCACACCCGACGGATCTCACCCGGTCGCTACCGCTCCCGGTTCTGTTGCGCGGGAGACGACTTATTTTTCGACTCAGTGGCTCGCGCCTTACGGGCCGGTCGGAGGACGAATAATGATGGAGCCGGGGTTCAAAGTAACCGTCCTATTATTGTTCCCCCGGGTTACCGCGATCGGGACGGCCACGGCCGCCGCAATGCCTCCCGCCACGGCTGCAAAAGCGGGACCGTTTAGGCCGGTGCCCAGCACACCGGCGGAGGTCACGGTCACGGTCGAGGTGGCCGGCGCCCCGCCTTGCACTTGCGCGCTGAATTCAAACTTACCCAACTGATCACCGGCGCTCACTTTCATGGTGGCCAACCCGTTGGCGCCGGTTTTGGCGCTTCCGCTCCCGACGATCGTAGGACCGCCGGTAAAATGTTTGACGGCGAAAAACACTTCGATACCGGGCATCGGCTTCTTGTGATTATCGGTGACCTTGGCTTCGAGAACCGTCTCTTTTCCGCGCTTGATTCGCGCGGGTCGCAACGTCACTTGATATTCCTGCGGAGCGGTGGCTTGGCCTACGTCCGGCAGCGCTTCCAGAGCCGCTTCCCCAGCGATTTTCTCGACATGGGTCATTCCCGCACGATTGGAAACGAGCCATTGCCGCGCCGATCCCTTGCCGGCGCGCAGAGCACCATCGTTAGTTATTATGCGAACCTCGGCGCCGGGGAAGGCGCTCACCATTAAAGAACCGTACGCGAGCTTTACAATAATCGTCTCCTCGATAACTTGTAAGCCGGCTTCAGAATTGGCAAGAACTTTGATAAATCCCAAGGGACCCAGATTTACATCGGCCCATGAATGCTGGTCGACCTGTATATGACCGCTACCGTACAGTCGTTTTTCGTCGGTGAGGCTCGCCTCTCCAGCCCAGTGTACTCTCCCAAATTTCTGCAACTCTCCCCAAGATTTGGACGCGGGCATGATCGAAGACACTTCACTAAGCGCCGGGCGTTGCCAGGCGAATTCCATCCCGAACTTCGCCGTAGGAGATGCGGCCGTGGAAATCGAGTAAGCGGCCGTCTTCGTCAGGGGCGCAGAAATCTGTGCGGCCATGGGCTGACCAAAAACACCCACAGAAAACTGAGCCGAAATCAGCAGCGTTCCCATTAACCAAGGCAGAACGGCTCGGCTCATATCCCGCGCGCATCCTCTTTTACTTCCAGTGTTTTTTCGTCTTAGCATACTCTCTCCTTAAAGATCGTGTTATCGAAAAGCCGATGCCACGGAATCAAATTCGGAACCCATGACTTTACGGACTCATCTTGACGGCCGGCCACGGAGTGGGCCGCGGCAACGTCTCCTAACTCCTTATTTATTGTCGGGCGGCAGGCAAGCTTTCGGCTCTCGACAAAAAATATTGATGCTGGGATTGTGTATATAGTCCGTCGAAAAGTCATCTCCCAAATTGAACTGCTGTTTAACCACCTGCGCCGGATCAAAGTACCAGGATCCATTCCACGTCGGACGATCAAAGCGGTCCCACCATCCCCAAGGCAGCCTGGCTTTGTTAGCGCCGTGGACCCTGCCTTTGAGCGCCACGCCGATATTCACCGTTAAGTCTTTTTTACCCGGCTGAATCTTGTGGTGAAAGAAAGTCGGGGCGCGCTCGGGCGGCTCAAACGTAAATTCCAGAACCGATCCAAACGTTACGTTCTCCGCATCAATGTCGGCGCAGGCCCGTTCCCAAAACGTGTTATAGATTGGAATCAGGTTGTACCCGATATTGCTGTGATCGGCCCGCTCGGGATTTTCCGTTTGAGCTTTATATCGGTATACCATCATATTTTTTTCAAGCTTGCCTTCGTAGCGCATAATGCCGTGGCCTTCCGGCTCGATAAAGAGCCGAGGATGGCTCTCGTCCATCGCCACCTGATGCGCTTTATTCATCTTGCGGGTTTTTAATAGTTTTTCGGTGAAGTATTTGAGGAACGTGTCCGTGGGGAATAAGAAGAATCGGAAGTGCGCCATGGTCTCCACGAGGACGACTTCGCCCGCCTTCGGATCGTCGCCGTTCTTCTTTATCACGACGACGGACCCTTCAAGATCATTCTCGTGCCATAAATGCTTCTCAAGCAACCATCCGGCGGTTCCGCCAAACAAATAAACCTGTTCGGCGATTCTCTTATAATCGCGGGCGTGGAACACCACGTAAAAAATAAAAAAATGGGTCAAGGTTTCCGCCGTGGAGAAGTAAACGTATCCGTGGTAGTCGGCATTGGAACTGTCAAGGTTGTGCCAATTATTGATTCCCGACCAATCGCCGTCATAATTGAATTTCAGCATGTAATCACCGCGCGGCGTCCTGCCGACACCTTGGTAAAACACCGGAGAAAAATGGGCGGCATAAAGCCAGTCCTTGCTATCAACCGCGACTCTACCGGTGATCTTATCCACTACGGGCGCCGCATCCGCTTGAATGGTTTTCAACAGGGCTTCATAGTTAAATTTAGTGGCGCGGCGCTCGGTCGAATTTTCCGGTCCTGACTCAGGGCTCGGCCGTTCGGCGGCACAAGGACGCGGGCCGCTGATAAAGACGAGAACGGCGGTCAACAGAAGCCAAGTCATTTTAATGGGGCTCATAGCGGCTATCTCCGATGTTCCCTCGCCGATTAGTAGGGACTTTCTTTCTCAACCCGGCTGTAGTGATCAACGATACACCTTGCAACCTACGTATATATAGACTAAACGCGGGCCGACAACCAGTCAACTGGGCGCCTACCTAATACTGTAAGCTGACGGCCAATACCAAATCGAGATTATTCCGGAGTTCAGTAGTCATGCACCGGAATCCAGTATGGTTTTGGCATACTCGTGCTTAACCACTTGCCGACCTCTGTGAGTTACATCATCCAACACGAAGAATCACCGTAACTGTTCACGGGGGTCAGAGGTCGGGGATCGGGCAATATTGTTTGGATTTCTTTTCCAAAGACTTCCGCAATCCGTTACGCATCCGCCCCACTACCCAATCTCTAAATCACGATAATTCCAAACAGTCATCAGTACCACCGGGACCTTGGCCACTTATCCCTGACCCCCGATCCCCAAGAACAGTTACGAATCACCTTACTTCAACCGAACGCAGAAATCATATGAAACTTCCATTTCAAATGCAACTAAAATGTATCGTCATTCGGATGTTCGATCAGAAGAAACGCGCGGAGGCCAAAATCCAGCCCCTGCGGGACCCAGGAGTTTGGATATTAGGTAGGGAGTGGGGCGCCCTTGATATCCGAAGCTTTAAAGGAGTCCCCCAGCTTGTCGTAAAACGACACGCAGAACAACAATGAAACTGGGGAAGTTTCTAAGGAGCAAGCTGTAATAGCCAGGGGCAAGCGCCGCACCACCCCTGGAAAGCACGTGTCCCCAGCACGCCAGCCCGAAAGGGCGCACTAAAGTAATTCGTAAATGTTCACGGAGGATGTCGAAACAGAACCGCCTGCGGTAGCAGGCGGGTGCGCCGGCTCGGCCCTACCCGGTTGCTACCGCCAACAGTTCTGTACCGCGTACGGCGCATAGATACGTCGCTCCCCCGTACACAGTTATAAATCCTCGTACAGGATCTCTGTGGCCATAGGCGAAAGGGTGTGCGTCAAAATTATAGGTAGGAATGGACAAGAGATAGGATTTTTCCGAGCCTCTGAATGCTGAAAAAGCCTTCATAATATATCTGACCATACCGCCAAGGCGGGAACACAAAGGCACTACGCTGAAAAAACCATTCGCTTAATTCCATCCTTCAATCCTGGTCCCAGAGAGCCGTTACATTAAACGCGGCCTCGATTATTTTTTCAATCCTCTCCGTTTCACGTGGTATTGTCTTAAACATTTTCATCTTCGTGTCTTTGTGGTTAAATGAATCCTACCATAAATATACAAAACCATTACCAGAAAATACCCCCGGTTGATTCAAACCACCAACAAATTTGACGCACACCCTAGGCGAAACAACACATAGATAAGCCGCGCTTTTGCTGATATAATAATTGGACAAGGAGTTGGCCATGAAAACCGTGTCGATACAATTACCGGATACCGTCTTCTCCGCGCGCCGCAAAGGTCCGGATGAGTTCGTCCGCGAGATGCGTCTCGCCGCGGCCGTCAAGTGGTACGAGCTGGGGGAAGTCTCGCAGGGGAAAGCCGCGGAAATCGCCGGTCTTACACGGGCTGACTTTATCCAGGCCTTGTCGCGTTTCAAAGTCTCTCCCTTTCAATACACCGCGGCCGAACTGGCTGAGGAACTCTCCGATGCCGATTGATCGGATCGTCGTTAACGCCTCCCCACTCATTACTCTGTTCAAGAGCCAATTGGCAGATCTGCTGCAACCGCTTTTCCAAGAGCCTCATCCCGCCAGCCGTCTGGGAGGAAGTCATGGCGGCCGGCGCCACCGACGCGGCGGCTCAACAGTTGCCCACGGTGGCCTGGGCTAAACGGATCGAAGCTGTAGCGCGCGCTCCTGAGATTATCGCCTGGGATCTCAGCGCCGGAGAATCCTAGGCCGCACCAGCCTGGATAATTCCATGAACTGGCGCCAAAGAAAATATTTTTGGGCAGTTTATGAGCGGCCTCTAAATTAACGCTGGCTTTAACGGTCATAACAGAAGGGGATTACGTAGACCACACTCACCTATTCTTGAGCACTGTAGGAATAGCTCTAGCGCCGTGAAGCACGCCGATAATCTGAAGAGGCTTAGTTCCTGGTCGGTATATGATGTGATAGGAGCGGACTGTCCAAAAAAGAACTGGCTTACCCGTTAGGTCTTCGCGGACATGCCCCTTGCTAGGCATCTTTACCAGTCCGCCAATTGCTTCATAAAGTTCTTTTCGGACTCGCCGCGCGGCTGCAATGCTCTCTTCGGCTAAAAACTCCCAAATCTCTGTTAGGTCTTGCGCCGCTTCAGGAGAAAGGAGAAATCCTCTCATGCACGTTTCCGTTGCTGGCCTTCGCCCCTCCTGCGTGACACAGCGTCTTCCCGTTTACGCAGTTGCTCGAAGAATTTTTCACCGTCTACACCTTCACCCCGCTCAAACTGTTCAATACCGCGGTCAATCTTTTTACGAATCTCTTCAACCTGGCGCCGCTTCAGTTCATCCTGTTCCCGCAAGAGGCGCAGGCTCTCACGAATAACCTCGCTGGCAGAATAATACAGGCCGCTCTCCACCTTATCGGTGATATATTTTTCTAATTCCGGCGTAAGGGATACGTTCATAAACTTCACTCCTAAAAATTTCAACCTAGGCCTAGTGTACCACCGATAACAGTAGATGGCAATTTCTGCTACAAGACACACCTGTCCCCAATGTTGGTGTTTGCTGAGGGCATTTGATATAGTACTCAAAGTTAACCGGCATCAAGACGATTTGTAATTGTGCGACCGCGGTCGTCGCGTAGAGACGGCACTCGCGGCGGCCGCGTCGCCGGGCCATGCTGTCCGGTGCGGGGCTGGTCCGCACCGGCGTGGAAAGTTAGGCTTACGTTCCCTCATCGCTATGCGGAAGAAAGGCTGAACCGTTACAACGATTTTATCTAGCGCGAAAGGATTGTCTGAAGTCCTATGTCCAAGTCGGAAACCAACGCCTATGATGACGTGGCCTATGCGGGCTACCCCTTGGCGCAGACGCATCCCGATCGCCTTGCCACATTGGCCACACTATTTGGCATGAAGCCGGCGCGCGTGGCATGCTGTCGTGTGCTGGAACTGGGATGCGGCGACGGTGGGAACTTGATCGCTATGGCGTTCAACCTGCCGCAGAGCGAGTTCAGCGGAATCGACCTGGCGCCCGGCGCCATCGCCAAAGGACAAGCCCTCGTGGAAAAGTTGGCGCTTAAGAATATCGTCTTGCGCCACAGCGATCTCATGCAGGTGGAACCTGACTTTGGTGAATTCGACTATATCATCGCTCATGGTGTCTATTCGTGGATTCCTCCGGCGGTCCAGGATAAGCTTCTGGAAATTTGCCGCAATAATTTAGCGACGGCGGGCGTCGCCTATGTGAGCTACAACACTTTTCCCGGCGGTCATCTACGCAACATGGTACGCGAGATGATACGGTTTCATGTGCGAGATCTTACCGATCCCCAACAGAAAATTCAGCAGGCTTTGGTGCTCGCCAAGTTCCTGGCGGAGTCGTCCTTGGAAATGGATACGTACAGATTGTTTCTCAAAGAAGAGTTGAAGCAAGCGCTTTCCCACGACCGGGGCGCCCTCTATCACGATGAGCTGGCCCAAGTAAATTCATCGGTCTATTTTTACGAGTTCTCCGAGCATGCGCGCCGGCATGGCCTGCAGTTTTTGGGCGAAGCCGACTTTTTTGAAATGCAGGATCATATTTATACGGCGGAAGTGTCCGCGACGCTGCAGGCTATAGGCCGCAACGACCTTCTGCTAAAAGAGCAATACTTGGACTTTCTCAAGTGCCGCCGGTTCCGACAAACTTTGCTATGCCGTGCAGAGGTTCCGCTGGATCGAGGCCTTAAACCGGAAATCTTAACGCGTTTCTACTTGGCATCGCCGGCACGCCCGATGTCCGCAAAACCAGATCTCATCGGGTCCACCGTCGAGGAGTTTCGCGGAGTTCGTGGCGCGGCCGTGGCCACCGATTTTCCATTAGCCAAGGCGGCGCTGGTGCGGTTGGGCGAGATATGGCCGCAATTAATCCCATTTAGCGAATTGCTGAGTTGGGCACGATTGCAAACCGGTATAGCAGCGAGCTCGCACGGAATAACGCTGGATCGCGCAAGTCTCGAGCTCTGTGAGATTCTCTTACACACCTATAAAGCCGGGCTCATCGAGTTACATGTCTTTCGGCCTGAGTACGCCGCCGCCGTTAGCGAGCGCCCGATGGCGAGCCGGCTGGCGCGCCTGCAGGTCGAGAGCGGCGACATCCTTACCAACCTGCGTCACACCAGCGTCAGAGTCGAGGATGAAATTGGGCGGCAGCTCTTGCGGCTGCTGGACGGGACTCGGGATCACGCAACGTTGCTCAGGGATCTGTCTGCGACGCTCTCGTCGGATGATTTGCGTTCACTCCCGGTAGAGGAACCGCTCCCCCATAGTCCAAGCCGGGCCTATATACGACCGGAAGAGCTGGAAGAAAACCTCGCCAAGTTGGCGCGCTTGGCCTTATTGTCGACTTAACTTAATACTTCGCCTGCTGCGTTTTAAGATCACCGCATCCCGGCAACCGATCGGGCTCAATGAAGCAAAGTAAAACGAGGACGAACGGGCGGAATTTTTGCTTTAGCTTTCAGGTCACCATAATGGCAAGTTCCCAATAGAGCGGGAGCCCAGGATATCTCCCGACTACTTCCTCTGGCGGCACTGCGCTAAGAGTTTCGCACAAACATAAATGGCTCGGGTGTGCGTCATGGGCAGTCCCAGCCGCTCTCCCAACTCAACGACGACGCCAACTACCGCTTCCAACTCTAAGGGCCGACCGGCTTCCAGGTCCTGCAACATTGACGTCTTATGCCCGCCCACTTTTTCGGCGCCGGCCATGCGCTGCTCAATGGAAATGGGCAAGTCGAAGCCGAGGCGATTGGCCACGGTCTGCGCTTCCCTCATGATCTGGCGGACCAGTACTGCTATCTCTGAGTCACGGGCCATTTGCGCAAGCGTTGCCCCGGTCAAGGCGCTGATCGGATTAAACGCGACATTGCCCAGGAGCTTAACCCATATCTCGGCGCGCAGGCTTGTCGTGATGGGGCAACGAAGCCCGGAGCGCACCAGCGCATCGGCGATCGCACATAGGCGCGCCGAACGCGTGCCGTCCAACTCACCGATCGTGACGCGGTTTCCTTCGGTATGTTGTATAGCGCCAGGCTCAACAATGGCGGAGGAGATATAGACGATAGATCCCACGATTCGGCGCGTCTCGACCGCGGCAGCCATCACGCCGCCGGGATCAATCCGCTCGATCCGAAGATCTTGAAATTCTCCGGGGAAATTCTGAAAAAACCACCAAGGCACGCCGTTTTGTAGGCTGACCACGGTCGTCTCCGGTCCCAGCAGCGGGCGCAGTCGTGGGGCCAGTTCCGGCAAGCTATAGGCTTTCACGCTTAGAAACACAACGTCCGTTAGACCGATCGACTCAAGGGCATCCGTCACTTTAGGACGGACCTCGAAGTTTCCCGCGCGACTCTGCACACGCAGGCCGTGCTCTCGCATGGCGCGCAGATGGGGACCTCGGGCAAAAAGCGTAACATCCAGTTCCGCTCGCGTCATGAGCGCCCCGATGTAAGCCCCAATGGCGCCGGCGCCGATGATTACGAATTTCATATGGCCCCTTTTGTACAAGCGTCGGCCATTGCGCGGCGCTGAAGCTTGCCGGTAACGGTACGGGGAATCGTATCTACAATATAGATTTTCGTAGGGCGCTTGAATTCGGCCAGTCGGGCGCGGCAGAAGGACAGCAAATCGGCTTCGTGCGCCGGCGCGCGCAGCACGACGGCGGCCGCCACGGCTTCGCCCCAAGTGGGATGAGGAACGCCGAAACAGACGGCCTCGGCCACCGCCGGATGCGTTTGCAGCACGTTGTCGATCTCGTGCGGCGAGATTTTTTCGCCGCCACGGTTGATCAACTCCTTGAGGCGTCCGGTTAACCACAAATAGCCATCGGAGTCCAACAAGCCTTGATCACCCGTACGGAACCATCCCTGCACAAAAGCGCCGGCGTCGGCTTCAGGATTGTTCTCGTAACTCTCGATGACGCTCGGACCCCGTATCACGACCTCACCGATTTGCCCAGTCGGACAAGGCTGCCCCTCATCGTCCATAATGCTGATGTGCAGGCCGGTTCCTGGTCCCACCGAGCCCGGCTTGCGCGCACCGGGAGGCAACGGGTTTGAGGCCATCTGGTGCGCGGCTTCGGTCATGCCGTAGGCTTCGAGCACCGGCACACCGAATCGGTCTTCCATTTGCCGCATGGTTTCCGGCGAAAACGGCGCGCTACAGGAACGTATGAATCTCAAGGTCTCGGCGCCGTAGGGCCGTTGGGAGACGTTGACCGCACGAGCCAGCAAAATCTGATGAATAGTGGGAACGGCCGAATACCAGGTTACGCGATGATCTTGCACGAGTCGCCGAAATGAACGCGGATTAAATCGGGAAGGCACGACCACCGTTCCGCCGGACAACAGGGTAGCGAGCACCGAGGCCACCAATCCATGCACATGGAAGAGCGGCATGACGCATAGGGTAACATCCTCGGGGCCGAGGCGATAGGTTTCGACAATATTCCGCGCCGATACGACTAAATGGCGGTGCTTGAGCGGCACACGCTTCGGTCGACCGGTGCTGCCACTCGTGTGCAGCACGAGAGCAACATCTTCGGCACCTGGCGAGCCGGCGGCGCCGCCTGGAGATCGTGGCTCGATCGTAACGGTCCCTTGCGCGTCCATGTCTGCCGTCAAAATAGGTATTCGCTCCGCGGCCGCGCGGCGGGCGTCTTCCCCTCCCTGGCGTGGAATGATCAGCGTACGCGCCGCGATGTCATCCATGTAAAAGCGAAATTCTGTGGCCTGGTAGGCAGGATTTAATGGAGCGGCCGTCCCGGCAGAGGACGCCGCCAAGAAACATACAATGGCCGGCAACCCGTTGGGCAGCGCCAGCGCAATACGCTCACCCCGCGATATACCGTGCCCGGCGAATGCATCGGCGACGGCCGCGACTTGCAGGCGCAAGGCTTGATAAGTAACTGATAGCCCCGAGTCCGGCAGAACGATGGCCAATTTATCGTCGGGGGCCGTGTTCAAGAGTTCAAGTAGGGTGGTGGGCGATTGGGCTTTGTTCATCATTCCAGCGCGGCTCCCGCCGCAGACCAACCCAGGGTCGCGGTCGCCGCCGATGGCGCGTGTACGGCCATGACAACTTCGACTTGTCAGGACTGTCCCGTTTCGTTAGTGCGTCGAGCGGCAGACTTGCAAGGCTATGCGAACAACTCATCCACAGGCATTCTCCAGCCTGGAACAGCCGGCTCCGCGTCGGCCAAATCCCCACGACGGTATATAGTCGGGTTTTCCGGATCAGTGGCGTGGTATACTTTGACTACCTCGGGGCTGAGCAAGTCCACGTCCCACACCACCTGCGTGCCGGCGGCGAAATAGTCGGCGCGCTTGCCGGATATTTCGCGCTCCGCGTTGGGGCCGTAGTCGCGCTTGCTTCTTATTTCCGCGGCAAAAACCGGCGCCCCTTGCAGAAAGTCCATTCCTTCAACCTTGCCGGTGTACCAGGCGGCGTCTGGGCTGAATGAATTCCTGTTGGGCAAGTTGACGATAAATCCCACATTGTCCCCAAACGCGTAACCTCCGCCATGCTGCTCTTCGTGTTGGCTAAGCCTGGCGCCGATTCTAATGGCGGCGCGGCCTGGTCTTCCACCGGTTGGACTCATCACTATTAATTCTCCCCCAACAATTTCAGCCTTGCCCTGGCCAGCCACTTTGTACAGTTCGTCAACGGTTGCGTTCGCCTTCGTCGTCATAAGGAATCCTCACTGCCAAATGTTAGCACACGCCCTCCCTGGCATGCAAACCGTATCTTCTCAATCAATCGCGGTAAGTGTCTCGGCCATGTCACAGTTACGCCAGACCCACCCCTGCCGCATCGTCTCCGCGGCTACTCAGCTCGACAACGATCGCGCTCGCCTGCGGCTCCTTAAGTCCATCTATGATATAATCTTTCTACGTTCTTGCAGAGGGGGGATTCTTGGCGACTGTGTAGTCACCGCCAGAAAACGTCAGGAGGGTTTGGCATGGCTCATCCATTCAAAGCGCACCGGGATAACCGAGTAAGAGTAGCCCTTTTCGTCTTGTTTTTGTTTGCACTCGCGGCAAACGCTTTGGCGCTCACTTTGGTTCGGTATCCCTACCTTCAAAATGTCAGCGAAACCTCTGTGGTAATTGTTTGGACCACCGATGAGCCGGGCGACAGCCTCGTCGAATACGGTCTGACGGCGGAGTATGGGAGTAACGCTACCGGAGATTCCGCGACACTCACGCACGTTGTAACCTTAGAGGATCTTTTGCCGGATACCGTTTATTATTATCGCGTGCGCACCGGCAGCGCGCTGAGCAATGGCGACACCTTCAAAACCGCCAACGGTTCGGACAACCCTAACTTCAAAATGGTGGCTTTCGGGGATAGCGGTGACTGCACGCTCCTGTTTGCCGGCCTGGCGCAGAGACTGCTTGGCCTGCGGATCAATACGCTGGCGCCGGACCTGCTCATACATACCGGCGACATCATTTACCCAAACGGCGAGCAGTGGGGCTATGACCGGTGCTATTTTCCGATCTATCGAGATACGATTAAGAGCCGTCCTTTATTTCCATCACCGGGCAATCATGATTACCGCAGCCCCAGCTTCTTGATGCCTTATTTAGAGAATTTCTACGTTCCTGAAAACATCGAGAATCCCGAGCACGCCAAGCGGTATTACTCGTTTAATTATGGAAACGCGCACTTTACCGCGGTGGATTCGGAGCTGCCGGACGGCGGTGTCGCTAATGTCGATCAGCGACGCTGGCTGGAGAAAGACCTAGCCGAGAACGTCGATGCCGTCTGGAAGTTTGTCTTTTTCCATCGACCGCCATACAGCTCCGGGGATGCCGGTAGCTCGCTGTCGGTGCGCAACGTCATCGCGCCGCTGGCCGAGCAGTATAACGTGGACATGGTATTTACCGGACATGATCACGACTACGAGCGGACGCGGCCGATCTTGAATAATGAAGCGAGCGACAACGGCGTGATCTACATTGTAACCGGAGGCGGCGGGGCCTTGTTGTCCCGTGTGGGGAGCAGCTCGTGGACGGCGTTTTCCGGCAGCTTTTATCATGTGGCCGAGGTTAAGGTCGAAAATCAGACCCTGACCTTGGAGCCGGTTGAGATTGACGATCGGCGAAGAGACCACTACACTTTGGTAAAAGGGACCTTGACCGGCAACGTGACCAACACGCGCGGAGATGTCGTGCCCAACGCCGCATTGACCGTCTTGCTGCGAGATAGGCCGCGGGCCGTCATGAACACCCTGGCGGACGGCAGCTTCTATTTCAACCTCGCCGAGGGCACCTACGATTTAAGAGCGGCCGCGCCTGGGTGTCAAACGCTGACGCAAACCGGCCTAGCGATCACCGGGTCGGCGGAATCCTCAGTTCGTGTGGTTCTGGTCTGCCCCTAACGCCGGCGGTCGCGGGAAATGGACCTCGATATATACTTTGAACGGTCATAAAGTAACAGAACCGGGAACGGTAGCGACCGGGTTGGCCCGTTGCAAATGAGTGCGTACCCGGTCGCTACCGCTCCCGGTTCTGTAGCAGTAGGAAAATGATAGTTTATGCCCGTTCGCAGTATAGTGTAAGAACGTAACGGCGCCGATGCGCCATGGGGCAACGGGGTTGGAGTCGAATTTTTTATTGCGATAATTTCCGCAACAACCTACATACTACGAAGGAGGCATGATGGCCGAGCGTTTGTCGGTGCAGTTGGCGCCGCTGGGTCTTGATGACGTCCCTCATATGGCTACTATCTTCACGAGCTGTTTTGAGACGGACCCGCTATATGCCCGCGCCATTGGTTTTGATTCCCGACAGCTTTATCGCTTCATGACGATTCTGGGGAAATTGGTTCTGCCCAGCCCAGGCGCTCTGGCACTGGGCGCCATGGAGACAGACCGCATGGTGATGGCCGCGCTGGGCGCGCCGTGTGATTGGGAGCCGAACTTCTTCCGCCATCCTTGGATGATTCCGGTTTCATTTTCAGCCTTTGGTCCGCGGAAGCTTTGGAAGCTGCTAGGCGCCTTGCGCGACTCGAATCATCACGCCCCATCGCAAAAGAATTGGATGCACCTTCTCTATTTTGGCGGCTCGCCGGAGAGCCGCAGTAAAGGATATGGCGGCCAATTGTTGCAGCGATTTATCGATGATGCCCGCCAAGGCGGCTTCCGCGCGATTTATTTGGAAACCTTAACGGACAATGAAGGCGCCATTCGCTTCTATCGGTATCACGGCTTCGAGCCGAGCAAAGAGGTGTTCTTGCGAGATATACCGCATCAACAGATGGTGTGTCCTCTATAGCTCGGTCCGCGTCTTCATCACGAAAGGACGGCGGCGCAGCGAGCGGCCATACGTCTGGCGCCTCGCCGTTATTGCGATGTGAAATGACTGTACTTTTTTTATCCACACCGGCTGGGTTTCGGCTGGTCACGGTTAGTCAAGGGAAGAGATGAGCAACCCGGAAAAATTCTTGCAGGCCTTTATGGGAGTCGTCCTGCCGAAAATCCCTGAGCAAGAAGCAATGGCGCAGCAAACACTGGCAAGCGCCCTCGTGATGCTGGGGGCGCTTCCCGTACGCTTGCACAGAGTCTTGCGAGCGGCAATGACGCTGTTTGACTTGGGCGGTATCGGCTATCGCTGCGGTGGGCGGCCGTTCACGCGAATGAACGTAGACCAGCGGCAGCGCTACGTGGCCTGGATTCAACGACTCCAAATCGGCCCGCTGCTGGACTTCATCAAGCTGATGAGCGGCCTGCTCATGTTCGCTTTTTATCAGGACCCCCGGTTGTGGCCGCGCATCGGTTACGCTATCGACGCGGACATAATCAAACAAGGCGTTGTACGAGATGAACATTTGGACCCCCGAACAGATTCACAGTGAAGTGCGAGAACAATGTGACGTTTGTGTGGTAGGCACCGGCGCCGGCGGCGCCGTGAGCGGGGCGATCTTGGCGCAGGCGGGACTGGACGTATTGTTCTTAGAAGAAGGTCCCATGGTCAAGACCGAGGCGTTCTCATCGGATGCCCGCCGCAGCATACCCACCTTATATCGACATTCCGGCATCACTCCCATCGCCGGTCGTCGGGGCAGCCGCGTTATCTTTTCCGAGGGGCGTTGCGTCGGCGGGTCTACCGTCTTGAACGCCGGCATTTGTTACCGCACGCCGCGTCATGTTCTGGAGCAATGGCAGACCCAAGAAGGTTTAAAGGACTTTGGCCCCGAAGGGCTTGATCCTTACTTTCAGCAAGTCGAACAGCGGATCAGCGTACAGGAAGTTCCGCGGGCTTTCTGGAGCCGTGATACCTTCTTGCTCGAAGAAGGCGCCAAACGGTTAGGATGGCACACCACGCCGATTAAGCGCAACATTCGCCTCGAAGAAGGCGCTGCGTCTTGCCTCTCGCAATGTTCTACACTCTGCACACAGGGGTGTCCCACAGCCACAAAACAGTCGGCTTTAATAACGTATATGGAGGATGCCTTGGCCGCGGGGGCTCGGCTGTATACCGGCGCGCGCGCCGAGAGCGTTTTAACCGAGCCGTTAAAAAATCGGCGCCAGGCGCGCGGCGTGCAAGGTTGGATTGTCGATCGCAACGGGAAGACTGGAAAGAGAGCGCCGATTCCTTTCCATGTACAAGCCAAGGCGGTGGTGCTGGCCGGCGGGGCCATACAAACACCTCACTTGTTGTTTCGCAGCGGGCTGTCGACGCGCAATGGGCAGGTCGGTCAAAACTTATATCTGCACCCCAATACCAAGATTATCGGTCTGTTTGACGAACCGATAGAGGCCTGGCGGGGCTCCATACAGGGATTGCAGGTCGATCAGTTTGCCGACGAAGGCTGTACGTTTTTCATCACCTTCTTGCCACCGGGGATCATGGCCTTCGGTTTGCCGATGCATGGCGAGCCCGCGTACGAGGTGATGCAGCAGTATCGCCACTTGGCGCACTGGGGCGTGCTCATCGAGGATACGCATTCCGGCGCCGTTTTACCTGCTCGGGGACCGGACCCAAATATCCGTTACGATATTACACCGGCGGATCGAGAGCGGATCTTAACGGGGATTGAGCGATTAGCCACGTTATTTTTTTCCGCGGGGGCGCGCCGTTTGCTGCTGCCCTTGAAGCGACTGCACGAAATTCGTCAACCCGAAGAGGTCCGTAAGATCAAGGGGCTGGATCCGCCGGTTAGTGACATCGATCTGTTTACGGTACACGCGATGGGTACTTGCCGTATGAGCGCTTCGGTGGCTCGCGGCGTCGTCAATCCCTCGCAAGAGCACTTTGAAGTGGACCGCTTGTTCATCAGCGACGCGTCCGTGTTTCCCGGTCCGACTCGCGTTAATCCCATGCTGACGATCATGGCGCTGGCCACTCGCGCCGCCACTAACCTTTTACAAAGGACGTTTTGAAATGAAGGGTGGACAAGAACTTTTAAAATCGGGATCACGGGCGGAGTTCATACGGCGGTTCCGGGGGTCTGCACCGGCGGCGCAGTTAAATATCTTCTATAGATGGACGGGTCGTGATCTTGGCGATCTTCACCGGTTAGCTCTCGGCGATCCATTTTCCCTAAAGCCGCCAACCCCGGCCGAATTGCTGAGTGATCCGTCGGGAATCAACCGCTGGCACGGAAAAAATCTGATGCCGCCCTGGTTGCCCTGGCTCTCTCGATTTGAGAAAGTTTTCTTTCGTCATGGCGCTCAGTTCTTCGGTCATAATCGCACGACCTACATGCGGCTCGCCGGACCCGGTTATTTCCAGGCGCTCACTGCCGGCGACGCCCCGGAAATTACTCGCCGTTACGGCATTGAGTCGCCGGAGCTCCACTTGCTTTTTGACTACACATCTATCCCCCCGGGAGAGGCGCAGCGCAAGGATCTCCCACCGATTCGAGATAACCAGTCGTGCCCGATCCGAGTGTTTGCCGATCTACGTGATTTTGTGATTTTCTTGGACCGCGACCTCTTGGTGGGGCCGGCTTTTGGGCTGCGGAATCCCGCCAAACCGATCGGTTTCTTCGCGCTCCTCCGGCACAATTTCCCCGAGGCGGCCACACGTCGTTGAGCGTGAGGCTCACCAAGAACCTACTCACCGGTAGAGAGTAAACAAAGCGGCCAGTGCGGCCACTTCACCGGCCCGCGGCATGACCACCCGTATACGGTCGCGATACACTCGTAGCCCTTCGGCCATTCGCTCCGCGGCTTCTCGCTCCGCCTGACCCATGCGGGCCAGGTCCAGAACCAAACGATCTTCCGTTCTGCGCAGCGCGTCCCGCAGCCCGGCCACCAGCTTTTCCGCGCTGCCCACGGCCAGCCTACCCTCGACGCTCACCCACACGGTAGACTCCGGGCGAAGCTCCACTTCGACCTGATGGCCATCGAGGCCCTGATTCCGCAAGCGACGCCAAACGCGGGCCGGCAGCGATTCCTCCGCCATACGAAAGGTGTGCCGTAATAAGCGAGGATGCTGAAACAGGCCGAGCCGCAAGGTCAACCCCGTCCATGCGGCCATGCCTAACGCCGCCGCGGACAACAGATGTTCCTTCCAGGTCGGCGGCCCAAAAATCTGATGAATCTGTTGCTCAAGATCGGCTATGCGCCGGCGCGCTGCCGGCGTTGGCCCCAGTGCCTTCCCTACTAGAAAAATCGGGTAGGCTCGCCGGAGCTCGCCGCCGAGGCTTTCCGCCTTTCGATGCAGCCATGGGTTCGGTGAATCTTTGAGCTTAAGATAACCACGGAGACTGGTTGCAAGGGTGCGGTAGATCGATGGACCCAACCGGCGGAAATCCTCTTCAAAGCACCGAGTCTGGGCCGCTTGAATTTCCGCCGGGCTCATCACGGGATGTTTAACCATGGCGGTGAACCCGGTGCACTTACGGTAGTACTGCTCGCGATCCTCCGTAAATTCTCGGTGCATGAGCTGCTCTTTCATAACGCGATCATAAAAGGGCGTGCCCGGCGTTGGTCCATAAATTAAAAATTGCGCGAAATCGGGCTGCAGCGCCATAAGCCCTGACAGCTCTTCCTCGATAATCTCCGGGGTTTGATAAGGAAATCCCACGATCATCGAAGTCAGCAGGCTAATGCCATGCTCGCGCAATTCCTGGAAGAGCTCTTCCACCGGTCTACCCGATTGCTTAGCAAATCCCGACCGAGTACCCTCGTAGCCGATCCAAAAGCCATCGATGCCCATTTCCAAGATTTCCGTCACGGTATACTGGCTAATCGCGCGGACGCTGGCAAACACGAAGATGGACAGCGGTAGTCCGCCTTCTTGTACACAATCCCGCAGCTCCAGGGCCCGTTTCTTGTTTAAGAGGAAATCTTCATCAAGGACAACAATGGACATCCCCGGCTCAATATTCTGATATTGTTCAATGACGCGGTATATGTCCCGCCCGGTGGGAAGCAGGCGTATATGCTTACGCTTGAAAAAATAAGAGGTGCAACAAAAGTCGCAGCCGTTAGGGCATCCCAGCCCGCCGAACACCATTCCGGTCCGCGAGACTTCCATACCAAATACACGTAAACGGCTGACCAGTGCCGGATGGCGATAGGGCATTGGGATCTCAGGCTCTTCCAGAAGGCGACGCATGAAAGCCACGCCCTCTTCCCGGCAAATATAATCGCCGTATGGAGTCAATACGTCGTCGGAGAGGACCGTGCCGTAACCTCCCAGCACGATCTTAGAAGATGGCGAATGCTCTCGAATGATCGCCACGACTTCTTTCATGCGATGGAACGTGGCCAGAACAAAGGAGATCCCAACGATGTCATAGCCTTTTTTTAGCTCGCGGATCAGCTCACGCCGGTTCGGGTACTGGAGCACCGTAGCGGGGGCGTCCAAGTTTTCGGCGATGTACTCAAGAGAAAAATGTATGTGGTTGGCGCGGGGACTGAACAGGCCCTGGGTGCGCGTGACCTGACCGTAGAGCAATTCGTAGCCGACGCTGGGACCATCCCCATACCGTTCGCCCAGCGGCCTGCAGACGCTGGTAAATAAAACTTTTCCTGCACGATTTTTTCTTGTTGAAGTCACCGGAACTTCACCGTTGGCCATTTCCATACTCCTTTTCCTTATAGATGCGCAATGCAATCATGGCGCTGAAATTGCCCGTGTGAGGGTCAACAACGGACCGTACAGAATAATTGATACCGGATAATTGGCCACAGGCTTCCAGCCTGTGGCGTCCCCTGCCTTCTGACTGTAAACTCCGGCAGCTTCTCTGGCTGTTTCCACACTGACGATCGATTCGTTTGTTCACATGACGTGGGGGAAGGACGCCTATACGTTAGAATCGGTGTTTCTTTAAATTACTACAGATTAAGAGCATCTCTTTGGCAGGTTAAACTATACCCCTACTTTGGAGAATTCTTCTTGGACTACTATAAACTGGAACAACGGCATCGGACCTTTTTACTCTTTACAATGGTAATACGTTTCTTATAAATCCGTATCCATTAGCATTAATTTTTCGTAACCGTTCACGGGGGTCGGGGATCATGGATCTGGAACCTGATCCCTAACCCCTGGCCCCCGATCCCCGTGAACAGTTACAATTATTCATAAATCTCGGTCGACCATGCTTCACAGAACCATTCATACATTATCCTGTCGCTCTTACGCCAACGGAACAACGACCAAGATCAAGGACTTCAACAATTATACGTTATAGATCAAGAAGTCCGCCGAGACATTAACATAGGCCCCCATTTAAATCTGTGATAGTAATCACATACCGGTCCGATGTCTGCCGTTCAGACCGCGGATCTCAGACGCCAACCCCTAACCCGTACGAGCCGGAACCAAACAGGGATCGACTCTTTAACCGCGAATGAGCGCGAATTTACGCGAAAAAAAATATTAGCGTCCATTGGCGTTGATTCGTGGTTTAAAATGTTTGCCGAAAAAGCACAGATTTCACTTAATAGAAACTGAAAGCTCTTATGGTGCGCACGCGCGACCCTGCCGAGGTACACTCAGACCCGCTGTTGGCTCTCCGGTTTTAGGTATCCTGTACGATTTTTTTGCGGAAGATTATGGGGCCGTCGAGTGAAAAGCAGGTGTTGGCCCTAATTTCTATCCCGTGGCTGCGCGTCGGGGGGAGAAGCGGAAAGGCTGCGCCCGCAGAAGGGGCAGAAAACCAAAAAACCAAGAAAACCAAGAGCCTGGCACCTCTCCCCTTGGAGTCTGAGTATTCTGCTTCTCTGGATAGTATAGCCGGCCCGCGCACCGCTCGCTCTGACGAACGACCCCGGCGGGTCTGGTGGCTGTGTGGACGTCGCCTGTATGGACCTAACAGCCGTGAAACGCCCGTGGGTCTT
>JACOSC010000070.1 GCA_016179055.1 Acidobacteriota bacterium | reverse complement strand
AGCCTATGCAACGGCGCGTCAATCCTCGACGAGGTGAACCATCAACTGGAGAGCCGGATGCGGGAGATCCGCCAGTCCGGTTCGGAGGGAGGGGGAGCCGAAACCAATCGGTTCTCCCTACCCCTATAATTCAATCAGCCCCGACGTGTCGGGGCTGAGTAGTTATAGATAAACTTTAAAAAACCAGAGAAGGCAGCCATCATGAGTCAGAATCCACTGATCGAATTACAAAACTATGGTCAGAGCGTCTGGTATGACAACATCCGCAGGGCTTTGATCGAAACCGGGGATATTCAGATGAAGATCGAGCAGGATGGCTTGCGCGGCGTCACGTCGAATCCTACGATTTTCGAAAAGGCGATTACCGGAAGCGCCGACTATAACCCAGCGATGCGAGACTTAATCGATCAAGGAAAAAGTGTTTCCGAAATCTACGAGGCGCTGGTTATTCAGGACATTCAAATGGCGGCGGATCTGTTTCGGCCGGTTTTCGAGCAGACGAACGGCCGGGATGGCTATGTCAGCCTGGAGGTCTCGCCGCGATTGGCTCGGGACCGCGAAGGAACGGTGGCCGAGGCGAAGCGGCTCTTTGCCCGTATCGATCGCCCGAATGTCATGATTAAGGTGCCGGCCACCGCGGAAGGCATTCCCGCGATCGAGTCGTTGATTAGCTCCGGTATCAACATTAATGTGACCCTGATCTTTTCGCAAGAGACCTATGAGAAAGTGGCCGAAGCCTATATCGCCGGTCTGGAGCGGCGGGAACGCGCCGGCGCGCCGCTGAACACCGTTGCTTCGGTGGCGAGCTTTTTTGTCAGCCGGATCGATACCGCCATCGATAATGCGCTCGAATTCCGCATCCGCCGGTCGACCGATGCGCAGGAGAGCGCGGCGCTCCAGGCGCTGCTTGGCCAAGCGGCCATTGCCAACGCCAAGCTGGCCTATCAGCGATTCAAGGAGATCTTCGGCCGGGAGCGCTTCTTACGCTTGAAAAACCAAGGGGCCCGCGTGCAAAGGCCGCTTTGGGCCAGCACGAGCGCCAAGAACCCCCATTACCGGGATGTGACGTATGTGGAGGAGCTCATCGGACCGGACACGGTCAATACCATCCCGCCGGCGACTTTTACCGCGTTCCGCGATCATGGGCGACTCCGAGCCAGTCTCGAAGAAGATGTCGAGGGCGCTCGCCACCGCCTCTCAAAATTAGCCAAGACCGGAATCGACCTGGCGGAAGTAACGAAGCAACTTCAGGACGAAGGGGTGAAGTCCTTCGCTGAATCGTTTGATACATTGATGGCGGTCATAGAGGCCAAGCGAGATGCCATTTTGAGCGGAATCCTCGAGCGCCAATCGGCGGCACTGGGCGCTTACCAGGAGAAGGTCGATGGAGCGTTAGAGAGCATGGAAAAACAGCAGCTCGCACGACGCATCTGGAGGAAGGACCCGAGCGTTTGGAAAAATGAGCCGGAGCACCAAAAGATCATTAAGAACGCGCTGGGGTGGATAACGGTGACCGACACCATGCTTGGCCAAAGCGAGGAGCTCAAAGCCTTCGCCGACCGCGTGCGGAACGACGGATTCCAGTACGCTATGGTGCTAGGCATGGGAGGCAGCAGCCTCTGCCCGGATGTGTTTCGCGCCACCTTCGGCCGCATAACCGGCTATCCTAAACTCTTCGTCCTGGACAGCACGGACCCGGCCACGATTCGAAATATGGAACGGGCCATCAAGCCGGCCCAGACCCTGTTCATTGTCTCCAGCAAATCCGGTACGACGACGGAAGTGCTCTCGTTTTACAAATATTTCTTTGCCAAAGTGAAGGCGCTCAAGGGCGAACGAGCGGGCGAAAACTTTATCGCGATCACCGACCTGGGCACTCCTCTGGAAACGCTGGCCCGAGCACAAAAGTTTCGCCGCGTGTTCCTCAACCCGGCGGACATCGGGGGGCGCTATTCGGCGTTGTCTTACTTCGGCATGGTTCCGGGCGCGCTCATGGGAATCGATGTTAAGACCTTGATCGAGCGCGCCGAGCGGGCCGTCCACAGTTCGGCCTCCTGCGTTCCGGTCGCCGATAATCCCGGCGCTCGGCTCGGCGCGAGCCTGGGCGAGCTGGCCAAGGCGGGCCGCGATAAGATCACCTTTATCACGGCCCCAGAAATTCAATCCCTGGGAAGCTGGATCGAACAGCTCATCGCCGAAAGCACGGGGAAGGATGGCCAGGGGTTGCTGCCCGTCGATGGCGAACCGCTCGGCGATCCGGAGGTCTACGGCAACGACCGCGTCTTCGTTTCCATCCGCTTGAAATCGTCGCCCGACGAAGCCGTGGAATCGAAACTAAAGGCGCTCGAGCGCGCCGGTCATCCGGTCATCCGCCGCGTCCTGAACGAAGCCCTCGATCTGGGCGAGGAATTTTTCTTGTGGGAGATGGCGACGGCGGTGACGGGCGCGCAGTTGGGCATCAATCCCTTCGACCAGCCGAACGTTCAAGAGAGCAAGGATAATACCAACCAGCTTATCGATGAGTTTCGCTCCACCGGTCGATGGCCTCAACCTCAGGCGGTAATCAGCGAAAAACAGATCCGTCTTTACTGCGCGCCGGAACTGCATTCTAATTTGGAGAAGCTTATGAAAAACGGGACGTCGAAAACTTTGCTCGTCGAAGGGCTCCGAACTCTGCTCAACCGGGCGCGGCCGGGAGACTATATAGCCCTCATGGCGTATATCGAGCCCTCCGACGCGCATCACGCCCTCCTGCAAACTCTGCGAATGTACATGCGTGATACGCTTCATATCGCCACAACACTGGGCTACGGCCCGCGCTTCCTGCACTCGACGGGTCAGTTTCATAAGGGCGGCGGAGATCATGGAATATTTATACAGATCACGGCCGATGATCGGGAGGATATTGCCATTCCCGGCGAACCGTACACCTTCGGCCTCCTGAAACAGGCGCAAGCGCTTGGAGATTTTCGGTCGCTTAGCCGCCGAAAACGCCGGGTGATTCGTTTTCATCTCACCCAAGAGATCGACGCGGGCTTAAGGGAACTGATTAACCTGGCGCAGGAAGCCGCTCCCATTCGACAAAGTCGAGTTTAATGAAAATCGTTTCGCTATGAATAGGAGGTTTGATTATGTCTCCGGCGAAAATAGGAATGATCGGGCTGGCCGTTATGGGGCGGAGCTTGGCCCTGAATATCGAGAGCCATGGATTTCCCGTGGCCGTGTGGGACCGAGATCCGCCGATCGTCGGCGATTTCATAAACCATGCGGCGAAGGGCAGGCAAGTCATCGGCGCCGGATCGCCCAAGGAGCTCGTAGAATCCTTGGAGTCGCCGCGCAAGATCGTCATGATGGTTAAGGCCGGTGATCCGGTGGACTGGACGATCGAGCAGATAAAGCCTTATCTAAAGGCCGGAGATATTATCGTCGACGGCGGCAATTCGCACTTCCTCGATACGCGCCGGCGCTACGAGGCGCTGAAGACCGCTGGGATACATTTCATCGGCTCCGGCGTGTCGGGCGGCGAAGAAGGCGCGCTCCGCGGGCCCTCGCTGATGCCGGGCGGCGATCGGGAGGCTTACGAACAGATCCGCCCCCTATGGGAAGCCATCGCCGCGAAAGTCGACGATGGGCCGTGCGTTACCTATGTGGGAGCCGACGGGGCGGGCCACTTCGTCAAGATGGTTCATAATGGGATTGAGTACGGCGATTTACAGTTGATCGCGGAAGCTTACGATATTCTTCACACCGCACTGGATTTAAAGGCCGACGAACTGGCCAGCCTCTTCGATCGCTGGAACCAAGGGGTATTAAACTCGTATTTGATCGAGATCACCGCACAGGTTTTCAAAGTCCAAGACCCGGAGACCGGCCAACCGCTAGTGGATAGGATCCTCGATGTGGCTGGGCAAAAGGGGACAGGGATATGGACTTCGCACCTCTCACTGGATCTGGGCGTCGCGGTTCCGACCATAAATGCCGCCATCGAGGCGCGCGTTCTATCGGGCCTTAAAAGCGAGCGCGCCATAGCCAGCCGGCGGCTTAGCGGCCCGGCGCATGTCCGCTATGATGGCCCGGCCGAGTCGCTCATTGTGGCGGTTCACGATGCTTTGTACGCGAGCAAAATTTGCTCTTACGCGCAAGGGATGGCGCTAATCCGGAAAGCCGCGCAGGCGTACCGGTGGGACATAAACTTGGGTGAGATCAGCCGCATATGGAAAGGGGGCTGTATCATTCGGGCGCAGTTTCTGGACAAGATCAAACAGGCGTATCAGCGCCGCGCGGATTTGCCTAACCTGTTACTCGACCCGGAGTTCAAGACTTGGGTCATCGAGGCACAGCCCCGGTGGCGGCAGGCGGTCACCACCGCGCAGAGTTTAGGCATTCCGTGCTTGGCTTTATCGGCTAGCCTGTCCTACTTTGACAGTTATCGCCGCGAGCGTCTGCCGCAAAACTTGACCCAAGCGCAGCGGGATTTCTTCGGCGCCCACATGTACGAGCGTATAGATAAGCCCGGTCAGGGACCCTTTCATACGAATTGGTCGCCGGCGCGGATAGATCGTTAATACTTTGCCTCGCTCGCTTTTCGATGGTTCGTTTTAAGGGGGCCTACTATGGAAGCTTCGACTTTTGAAAATCCTTTGCGCAGAGGGCTTCGTCTTGAACGAACGCCGGAGCCCTGTACGGTCGTCATTTTTGGATCGTCCGGCGATCTCACCAAGCGCAAGCTTATCCCTGCGCTTTACAACCTGGCGCTCGAACGGCTGTTGCCCAGTGGTTTTTCCGTGATCGGATTTGCTCGCACGGAGATGAGCCATGAAGCTTTTCGCCAGAAGATGCGAGAAGCTGTGGATACGTTTTCCCGCACACGGCCGGTGCAGGCGGCAGCCTGGGAGAGCTTTGCGCAAGGTCTATATTACCTACCGGCCGATTTCCGCGCGCCCGAAAGCTATAGCAAGCTGCGAGATTTGCTGGCTGCGCTGGATCGCGACCGTGGGGCCTGCTGCAATCGAGTCTTCTACCTGGCTGTGCCGCCCAGTGCCTACATGGAGATTATTCGGCGACTCGGCTCCGCTGGCCTGGCCCAGAGTGGCGCTCATGGATGGACGCGGATCATCATCGAAAAACCGTTCGGCCGGGATTTGGAAACCGCCCGAGAATTGAACCGCGAAGTTAGCCAGGTCTTCCGCGAGGATCAGGTTTATCGCATTGATCATTACGTCGGAAAGGAAACGGTTCAGAATATTTTCGTTTTCCGCTTTGCCAACGGCATCTTTGAACCGATCTGGAATCGAGGGTATATCGATCATGTGCAAATCACCGCGGCGGAGAATCTGGGCGTCGAAGGCCGCGGCGCCTACTACGAGGAAGCCGGAGTGATACGGGACATGATTCAGAACCATATGCTACAGCTCCTCTGCCTGGTGGCGATGGAGGCGCCGTCGGCGTTCGATGCCGATGCCGTGCGAGACGAGAAAGTAAAAGTGCTACGGACGATCCGCCCGATCGCTCCCGATGACGTCGATCGATACGCCGTTCGAGGGCAGTATGGCAAGGGATGGCTAGCGGGCGAGCCGGCCCTCGGTTATCGCCTTGAAAAGGGCGTGAAGCCGGATTCTACAACGGAAACTTACGCGGTGGTGAAACTGCTCATCGATAACTGGCGATGGGCGGATGTACCGTTCTATCTTCGCTCCGGAAAAGCGCTGCCCAAACGCGTAACGGAAATTGCCATTCAGTTTAAACCGGCGCCTCACCGGCTCTTCCGCCAAGCGGCTTCCGACCCACTGGAGCCGAACGTGTTGGCGCTGCGTATTCAACCCGATGAAGGCATTTCGCTTACATTTGGAACGAAGCTCCCGAGTCCGATCCTTCGTATACGTCCAGTCAACATGGACTTCCGCTATTGGACTTCGTTTGGCAGCGAGCCGCCGGAGGCTTACGAACGGCTGCTGCTCGATGGTTTGTTGGGGGACTCTACCTTGTTTGCCCGGCGAGATTGGGTGGAAACCGCCTGGGCTTTGATTACACCCATCTTAGAAGCCTGGAAGCGCACCTCCGCGCCGGAGTTCCCCAACTACGAAGCGGGCACGTGGTCGCCAAAACAAGCGGACGAATTTATCGAGAAAGACGGCCGCCGGTGGAGACGTCTTTAAGAAGAAAGCGGGGCGAATATGGAACCGACCAACGATGTTCAAAGCGTTATAAAGGGTAAGCCCAAAGCGGTGAATGTGTCGTCGATCGAGCGAGAACTCACCGAACTGTGGAGGGCCGCCGCCGAAGCCGCGGAGGAAAAAAGTCAACCGGCCGTCATGCGGGCCTGCGCGCTGAACCTCCTGGTATATTTTCCCAATGATCTCGGGGCTGAAAACGTGGATGATTGGATCGCGCAGCTCATGGAACAACACCCCTTGCGAGCCATCGTCATGATGGCCGGTGACCCATCGGGCGAATCGAGCCTGGCCGCCTGGATCTCCGCGCACTGCCGGCGGCCCACTGCTGAGGGTAAGCAAATCTGTAGCGAGCAGATCATGCTGCAAGCCACCGGTGACGCCATCCACGAACTACCGAGCACGGCGGTTTCTCTGCTGGCGCCCGATTTGCCGGTCATTCTATGGTGGCGCGGAGACCCGGCGTTTGAATCGGAAATCTTTGCGAAACTCATAGAGATGTCCGACCGAGTCCTGTTAGATTCCTACGGGTTTCGGAACCCGGAGGCGGAGCTTTTTCAAGTGGCGAAACGGGTAAAGGATCGATCCGTTCCAGCGGCATTCAGCGACCTGAGCTGGACGCGCTTAACTCCGTGGCGTGAGCTGACCGCTCAGTTCTTCGATGCGCCGAATTTCCGGTCCTCTCTTGCTCGAATCAACCAGGTCATTGTGGAATATAAAGCGGATGATCCCGTATCGCCGCCGAATCCCGTTGCGGCGATCCTGATCGCGGCCTGGTTGGCGAGCCGGCTCCATTGGAAGCCGGCGCCGCAGGCCTATCGCGTAATGGGCCGCCATAGGGTGTTAAACCTGAGTGAGAGCGGTCGTCGAATCATCGTTGAACTGCGAGCTGTCCCATCACCGGACGGCGTGGCCGGTGATCTGGTCTCGCTGAAGCTCATGGAAGAAGGAGAAACCGGGACGGCCCAATTTTCCATTTCCAAAACGAAAGACCCGAGGTGTGCGGAAACGTGTATCACGGGGACCGGGATAAATCCGATACAGCGAACCGTGCGGATGGAAGTGGGAAGCGAACTGGCGCTGGTCGGTAAGGAGCTGGAAATTCTGGGACACGATGCCACTTATGAGGAGGCTTTAGAAATAGTGGACTGGGTTGCGCGTCTGTAAGATTAATTCAGAGGGATTCCACGGGGCGCGGGAGCCGCCACCGGTCATGGTTTGGGCGCCGAGAGGATTCTGGATATTCCGGCCGAGTCCATTCATCAGCGCGTGCCGTTGGTGATCGGCAGCGCCGAGGACGTGGTGCTTTACGAGCAGTTCTTACTGGATGGGCGCCCGTCCTAACGAGGAACGAATCCTATGGAAGAATCTCGAGGCGATATATCGGTCTGCCGCGATCTCGAACAACTGAGCCGGCGCGCGGCCCACCAATGGGCTCGATGGGCCGATGAGTTCGTCATGGCCAAAGGCCGGTTCACGGTCGCGCTCTCCGGGGGATCCACGCCCAGGGCCCTTTACGCACGACTGGCCGGCGAACCGTTTCGCGACTGCGTGCCTTGGTCCAAGGTGCATCTGTTCTGGGGCGATGAGCGGTGCGTTCCGCCCGATCACGGCGATAGCAATTACGGGATGGTGAAGGAAGCCTTATTGTCCAAGGTACCTATTCCACCGGAGAATATCCACCGCATGCCAGGCGAACGAAAGGATCCGGTGCGTGCCGCCTTTGAATATGAGCAGACCCTCGCGGAATTCTTTAACCTTTCACGCACGGAACTACCACGGTTTGACCTGATCCTATTGGGCCTTGGAGAAGACGGACACACCGCCTCCCTTTTTCCGGGGACGGTCGTTCTCCATGAGCGGAAGCGTCTGGCCGCCGCTCCGTATGTGGAAAAGCTGCACACCTATCGCCTGACGTTAACCCCTCCCGTTTTGAACCACGCCGCGAATATCCTCTTCATGGTCTCAGGAGAAGCCAAGGCGACGATCTTAAGGGAAGTCCTCGAAGGCGAATATCAGCCGGAGCAGCGACCGGCCCAGCTCATACGGCCCACGCCGGAAAGACTCCTCTGGATGATCGATCGCGCTGCGGCTTCGCGGCTCCGCCAAGATTTGGGAGGTGAATCATGATCCTGGCGGGCGATATCAGAGGAACGAAGATTAACCTAGCCCTCTTTTCCTCGCGAGACCCCGCCCCAGTCGATGGCGTGTAGTCGATTGGCGCTATAGAATCTCGAGAGGGAGGAAACAAGGATGATCAGCGAGAATAAAAAATTGGCGATTCCCCTTTTGATAGTGTTTGTGTTTTGCTTTTTCACGGTTACTCTTTGGATTCCAAAGGTAATTAAAGCGGCGAAAAATGAGGTGACCATTACCGGTGAGGTCATCGACTCGTCCTGCTACATCAAAATGGGAGCCAAAGGGACAGACCATAAAGAATGTGCGATGATCTGCGTCAAGGCCGGAATACCGCTGGCACTATTGGAAGACAAGACCGGCATGGTTTATATGCTGGCCTCGAATCGGGAATTTGAAAGTTCCCAGGTCAAGTTTCAACCGCTGGAAAATTTTGTGGCTCACAAGGTCATGGTGAAAGGGAAACTTTACGAAAAAGGCGGACAGAAGCTCTTAGAAATCAGCTCGGTAGAAAAAGTCAAATGACGGCTCTCGGCAGGCATTTGCAGACTTAATCAGCGTGGTAGGTTATCGAGACAGGCATCGAGCATAAGGAGGCGTCTTATGGAAGAATTCTTCGCATTAAGGCTTGCGCAGTTTCCCACACCCATCAAGATGGCGATCAGTTTTGCGATTATCACGTTAGGATTAGGCTATATCGTGGCTTTGATGAATTTGTATTTGACCTACAACCTGACCGATGGCGAGCCGGGGCTTTCGGTCATGGATTTAAAACGCGCCTTTTACGGGAATCGCGATAACACGCGACTGGCGGCCAAGATCCACGGGGGAAGCATGGAGCAGTTTTTGACCAGGCCGGGCGATAAGGAGAAAATATTGACCTGGATTCAAGACGGCGCTTCCGAGGACACCTATGAAAAGGTCGTCAAGCCGATCTTGATGCAAAACTGTGTGCGCTGTCATAATCCGGAAGGTCTCCAGCGTTTCCGGCCACTGACCCGTTATGAAGAGGTGATGGAAGTCGTAAAGATCGATCGGGGCGAGCCGGTGGGGCTGTGGGCGCGGGTCGCCCACACGCATCTGCAATCGATCGGCTTGATCTTCCTCGTCCTGGGGCTGGTTTTTTCTTTCACCTCGGTCAGTGATAGGCTGAAGATAATAATGGTCAGCACGCCCTTCGTGGCTTTAGTGATGGATTTCGGCACCCGATTCTTAGCGAAATACTATCCGAATTTGGTTTATCTGATGATGGTTTCTGGCGGTTTAATCGGCCTGTCTTTTGCCATCATGATTCTGTGGCCGCTTTATGAAATGTGGATCAAGCGGCAAATTATAAAGGTCAAATAATCGCGGCCAGTAGACCAATCGATATCAGAGAAAAGTATAAGCTGAGCTCACAATCGGCGGTGGGCCAGCCGGCAGTTCCGCGGTCATTTATTCAGTGAGAAGCGGATTGAATTACGGTTCAAGGCATTTAATATACACGGTGTCTCATCATTGGCGTGTAATTAAGTAACCGATGAGAAACACCTGGAAGCGGGCGGCCATACAGACCCCTCCAATAATCGCTGTCGGCGAAACAGTCACCGAAAATTTTCGAATCACTGACAAAAAAAAGACTTGACTCTGTACTTAGGTACAGTGTTTATAATTTATATCGAGGTTAAAAAATGAAAGTTCTGACGATCGGCCAGTTGGCTAAAAAAGCCCAGGTGAACATTGAAACCATACGGTATTATGAACGCCGAGGACTTATCCCTGAGCCGCCCCGCCGCGACTCCGGTTACCGACAGTACTCCGCCGAGCACGTCGCCTATATACAGTTCATTCAGCGCGCTAAGACACTGGGGTTCTCGCTCAAAGAGATCTCGGAGTTGCTCTCCTTGCGCGTGAATCCGCGGACGACCTGCGGCGATGTCAAGCAACGAGCCGAAGCCAAGATCGCCGATATGGAAGAAAAGATCCAAATCCTGGAAAGCTTCAAGGCGGCGCTCCAGAGGCTGGTCACCGCCTGCCGCGGACGAGGTCCGACCAGCGAATGCCCGATACTGGAGGCCATGAACAGCCAGGATTAGCATCAATGGGTAAAAGATATGCCAACCGTTGAACGGATCCATGACCGCGATGGCCCGAGGGAACTTCGAGTGAACTTTGGTGTCAGGCACGTGCCTTGCACCTGGAGTTTGGACATTTTAAGTGGTCCCGCAGGGCGGGAGAGTCAGCTTGTCTTCGAAGCCGGCAGAGCCTGCGGAGCAGGTGAAAGCATAAAGCCTGGGGTGGAGCGCAGCGGAACCCCAGGGTGTGAGAACATGAAATGATCACCCGCCCGCAAAGCGGGCGACCGCGCCATACCGGAGGAACGCCAATTTGTCTCAGTCCTACACGAACCTCCTCTATCATATAATCTTCTCGACGAAAGATCACCGGCCGCTCATCACCTCTGAATATCAATCGCGGCTCTACGATTACATCGGCGGCACCGTTCGCGGGGTGGGCGGCATCTCCTTAGAACTCAACGGGACGGAAGATCACGTTCATTTACTGGCCAAGCTTCGACCCGATAATGCGCTCTCGGATGTGCTGCGCGATCTTAAAGCCAACGCCAGCGGGTGGATGCATGATGGGTTTCCCGCGCGGAAAGGCTTTTCCTGGCAACGGGGTTACGGTGCGTTCACGGTGAGTCAATCTAACATCCAGGACGTACGCCGCTACATTGCCCGGCAGCAAGCGCATCATGAGAAGGTCTCTTTTCGCGATGAGTTTACCCAGTTCTTGAAAGCCAATGGAATCGAATATGACGAGCGGTATTTATTATGATGCTGTCGCCCGTTTCACGGGCTTATAGTGTATGGGTGAGGCGTACCTGGGGCTGACGCCCCAGGCTTTATGCTGCCGCCTGCTTCGCAGGCTCGGCACTTCGAGCCTCCAAAATGTCCAAAATCGACGGGAAGCTCGCGGATTGTTGCAACGGACGCGGCCCGCAAGGGATAACGTTGCGCGGCGCCGGGTCAGGGCAAGCGAGTTGATGCACAGATCATCGGCACATATGAAGCAAAATACGGGCCTGCCATAACCCTCAGCCGGGCTTTTGCAGGCTATCTTCGTAAAACGCAATTAAGAAATACGGACTTCCCATCAAGGAAGTCCGTGGTCAAATGAGTGGGATAGAAAAGCCTCGTGAAAAGACTTGTAACTGCGAATCTGGGCATCATGTTCTCTTGGCTGTGGTTTATGTCGCCGGCCGGAGCACAAATAAATTCTCCGGCGGGTAGAACCTTGTTTCTGCAAAACTACATGGTGCGAACGGACCTTAAAGTTATGCGATTTCCCAGGCTGCTGCGGGATGGAGAGCGAATTCATGATCCGCTGAATCGTCAGGTGACCGCCCTGGTATGGGAGACCAGTTTTGCTTATGGCCTAGCTAAGAACACCACCGTCATGGCTGCGTTTCCTTTTATCACACGAGAAATGTCATTTAATGAAGATGGAGGCAGGGGATCGCAAAGGTCTACGGGATTGGGCGACGCCATGTTTCTTGTGCAGTACGATGGAATTTATAACCGGAATCGATTGGGAGGGTTTACCCGCCTTTCCGGCGTGTTCGGGGTTAAGCCGCCGACGGGGAAAGGAGGATTCAGCACGAAATCCACAGATTTTATAACGGGTCTAATTTTTACAGACTTCGGACCGCGTTGGAAGTTTTCAGGTGATCTCGAATATGTCATCACCACAGAGGGAGAAAGGGTAAAACGGGGTAATAGTTTGTCTTACGATGCTTCTGTTGCCTATTATCTGCTTAAACCGCCCGAGCGCCGAGATCTCTTCCTGGTTCTGGAGCTCAATGGGAAATCGGAAGCGAAAACCAAGCGTATCGGCCTGAGGTTGCCGGACAGCGGAGGGAACACAATTTTTCTATCACCGGGGATCGAATATGGATTCAGGCCCAATATGATTCTCGAATTCTCAGTTCCCATCCCAATATTTCAAGATCTGCAGGGGACACAATTAGGAAGGAGCTTCACCATGCTCGGGGGGCTGCGGTATGTCTTCTAAAAAGATGGAAAACTTTGACAAAAATTAAAATTGGGGGTCCACGAAAATTATGCCGAACGTAAGAATGCTTGTCGTTTCTATGGCGGTCCTTCTCCTGGGCTCCGCGCTGACCTCGACAGGCTCGGCCCAGATCCTGGAAGCTAAAGCTAAAGTCGAAGGAATGCAGTGATCCCTTTGAGCATACGGGGCGGAGAAAGCCCTGGGGCGCCTGGAAGGCGTTCAAAAGGCCAAAGCGGATCTGAAGTCGGGCATCGTTACGATTTACCCGAAAAAAGACGCGTCGTTTGATCCGCGTCGCATAACCAAAGCGCTGAAAGACGCCGGATTCTCTGTGCCGGAAGTGCAACTAACCGCGCAAGGCAAGGCCACAAAATATGAAAACCTCTTCGCTCTTCAAGTGGCCGGCTTGGCTGAGGTGCTTGTTCTCGAAGGCGGAAAGAGAGCGGAAGAATTAAAGAGAACTCTCAACGTTCTGAATAAGAATCTGAAAGTGACGGGTAATCTCCATCCGAGTCATGTCAATCGTCCCCCTGGACTTACAGTCGATGAATTTCAAGTGGTCAACCTAAAGGACGTGAAGTAAGGCTGAAGAATTTCAGTCCGGTGGAGTACATCGTTGCCTAAAAATCAAAGGGGATAATGGGCCTTTGCCGAGTAAGGTTAAGCCGCGCGAAGAAACCATTTCCCCTGTGAAATACAGCACAGCAAGGAAAAGGATTATGAAATGCGCGTCGCTTGTGAACATTAACCAGAAATCCCTGCGCCATTTCGTTTGGATCATGGTTATCCTCGCTTCAGCTTACACGGCTTGTCAAAGGAAGCCACCGGAACCACCCGGTTATCGCATTCTGGGACAATGGGGAGGTCCGGGCAGTGAGGCAGGAAGACTTAGCGAGCCCCAGGGTTTGGCCGTTGACAAGAAGGGTAACCTGTATGTGGCGGAGGCGGGGAACAACAGAGTCCAGGTTTTCTCCCCGGATGGGAGGTCGCTCTTTGTTTTTGGCAAGCCTGGCGATGGTCCCGGAGAATTTCAAAAACCTCTCGACGTGGCCATTGATGCTGACCAGGGAAGGGTATATGTGGTCGATTTCGCATTGGATAGAGTTCAGGTTTTCTCAAGAGAAGGGAAATATCTTTTTGGCTGGGGGAAATCAGGCACAAAGCCGGGAGAGTTTTTATCGCCGACGGGCATTGCGGTGAATCGCCAAGGCCATGTATATGTGGTCGAATTCTACGGGCACCGCGTGCAAGAGTTCAGCCACGAAGGAAGATTCCTAAGCCAATGGGGAGGTGAGGGCAGTGCAGATGGTCAGTTAATGTATCCGGTGAGAGTAACAGTTGGGCCAGCCGACGCCATTTATGTGGTGGATACTCACAATTATCGCCTCCAAAAATTTGATAACAAGGGTAGATTTATATTCAAATACGATAAGCACGGGAATGCCCCCGGTTATATGGATGATCCTGTGGGATTGGGCTTTGACGCGAAAGGACGGTGGCATATTGCGGACAGCGCCAATTATCGGGTGCAGATGATTACGCCGGAAGGCCAATTCCTCGCCGAATGGAAACTTCCTGATGTTCCCGCGGAACGATTGCAATCGCCGGCGGCAGTGGCAGTTTCCGATGGCAGGGTACTATATGTTTCCGATGTGGCTAATCATCGAATTTATAAGCTGGCTATTACGGGCATTGATCACTGATAAGTTAGGTTTCGTCGGTCAAAACGTCAAAACCTGAATATTTGCGCAGTTACGCGGTATTAATGCGCTTTTTTCTGCAACTGCTTTTCTCGCAGATCGTCCTTGGTCCACCGGTAGGGAAGATCTATAATGGCGCCGGGTTCATGGATCTCCTGAGCCGCTCTTAAACAATCTAAAATTATCCCCCGCTGTAACGTCTT
>JACOSC010000069.1 GCA_016179055.1 Acidobacteriota bacterium | reverse complement strand
TATTAACAGTGTCCCCTTCGGGGACCGGATGCCGTAGGGTCACCTTTTGTCGAAAGGCTCATCAGCGGATTCCCTTGAACAGTTACAACTGTTTTAACTAAGACCAACATGTTGGTCTTAGTTGTTCGGTAAGGGGCTAATAAGAAGGTTTTATCGCGGAGGGACAATTGACGATAAGTAATAAGAAGCGCGAGCGAACGGCGCCGAGAATCGTGAATGGCCTGGGAACGATTGCGCGTCGCCGGATTCCGAAGCCGCGTGGAGATCCTTTCTGCCCCAACACCATTGGCCATCCGGCCTATTCTGAGCGCGTGCCGCTCAAGCGTTGGCGACGGGCTTCATAAAGCAGTATGGCCGCCGATGTCGCTACATTGAGCGAGTCGACCGGGGCTGCCATGGGAATACATACCAACTCATCCGCGGCCCGACGGACTTCTTTCGGTAGCCCACCGCCTTCGCCACCAAACGCGAGCGCGAGGGGTCCGGTCAGATCGGCCTCCGCGTAGGGAGTCCCCTGGCGCGCCCCGGCGCCGATCAGGCGGATCGAGTTTCTTTTTAGAAAAGCCAGCGTCCGCTCCAAGGACCAATGTGCCTGGAGGGGAACGCGGAAAACCGATCCCATGGAAGCCCTTATACATTTGGCATTAAAGAGATCAACGGTTCCTTGGCAAGCCAATACCTCGGTGATGCCCACCGCCTCGCACGTGCGCAGTATGGTTCCGGCATTGCCGGGGTCCTGTATACCGATCAGCATAACAAGCCACGGGTTAGATATTGCGCCCGTAGCCACGTCAGGCCATAATGGGCGGTGCACCAGGGCCAACACGCCCTGATGAGCCGCGACTTCCGAAAGCGAGACCATCAATGGCGGCGAAATCTTCAGATGCTGAACCGCCCGCCTTTCCAATTCTTGGAGCAATACGAGCCCTTGCGGATTGGCCGCGAGAACCTCGCTAAATAAAACCAAATCGAATGCCACGTCGGCGTCAAGGGCCTCTTGCGCCACCTTGACCCCTTCCACCGCGCACAAGTTGGGATAAGCCCGCCGTTGCCCAGTCAATACTTTGCGGGCTTTCTGTATAAACTGATTTTGATCGCTGGTAATCACTCCCAGAACAAACCTTGAAATCGAAAAAAGAGTTTGCCGATAAATTGCCCGTGCCTGCACGGGCACGACGATGGATGAAAATAGCAACGACACTCCTGGGAGCGCCGGCATCCCTGCCGGCGAGGTTGGATTCGGTCCGCTACGGGACTCGCCGGCAGGGATGCCGGCGCTCCCAGGTAATTTCAAGGGGGTGACCGGTCAGAGTTCGCTTGAACTTCTCATACAAGCGCCAACATGGACCGGCGCCTTGGCATCAGGACCGGTGCCGTGCAATGCCGCGTTTCCGATAGCCTCTTGGAGACCGCAGGTTACCGAAGAACGGCGTTGATGTAATCAATCGAGCGCTGTATGCTTTCTCGCGACACATCGGTCTCGGTAAGAATAAATCCGTGCTCGGCGCCGGGGACTATGAGTAACTCATATTCCTTGCCGGCGCTTTCCAGCGCTTCGGCAAAGCGAATAGAATCCCAAACGGGTACCAGCAAATCGCGATCGCCGTGTATGATGAAGAGGGGCGCCTGTAGGTCATCGATGCAACAATAGGTGCTGATCAGCGGCGGTGGAAAGTACTTCACCCCGAAGAAATCGACGCCCACTTTGATAGTTTTCTCGCCATGAAAGCGTTGGTCCTCTTCCATAACGCGTATGACAATGTAACCACCGTGGCTGCCGCCGATCACACCAATACGATCGGGATCGACAAATGGCTGGGCGCGTATATAATCGATAGCGGCAAACGCGTCCAAATATTCGCGGTAGCCCCAGTTATTGCGATAATCCGTTGACAGCACGACATAGCCATTGTCAACATAATCGCAAGTGAAGAATTTTTGTGCAATGCTGCGCGCGTCGCCGGGGCGATCTCCCCCGCCGCCGTGCACGAACACTATCGCGGGAAAAGGCCCTTCCCCATCCGGCTTTACGAGAAAGCCCTGAATCAGGCGGGAGGGATTATCCGGCGCCGGGTATTGCACACTGGTAATCGGCCGCGTGCACGGCGCCGAGTAGGCGTTGATGATAAGGCCTGCTAAACAAACGTCTAAAACCAATAGCAACGGAACAAGCCGTCGAAAGCGTTTCGTCATTGCGATCTCTCCTAAAGATGGTTTGCCAATTTCGGTGAAATGCATTGCCCCAAACGATCGATGGCCCCAGTATACTTCAAGACAATCCCGATTGCAATTATTGGTTTCGGGATTCTTGCACGTGGCGAAAAGCACAGAACCGCGAGGTTAAATGAAAACAGAACCGCCTGCGGTAGCGGGCGGGTGGCCGAGGTGGGTAGGCCGCGGCACACCCGGTCGCTACCGCAACCGGTACTGTTACGCCGGGTTAATTTTCAGAGGAGTTGTTCATGCCTCTGGGTAGGGCACCACGACGAATGAAAATAGGTTATTTTCAGTGGCGAAGCATCCGCTAGTGTACGCGGTGAAAGGCCATGATGAACAATCCACCCAGACTAAATAGGACAAGACTAAATGCCAGTAGCCAGTGGAGCGGCCCCGTAGGTTTGCCGAGCTTCTTCGGCGTTATCGGCACCCATTCGACATCGATGATCCCGTCCACGCAGGACGCATCTCGGACAACGTCTCCCTTTTCCAGGGCATCAAGCGTCTTCATGACCATTGGGAAACAGGCCGGGCATCGAGCAATATGACGCTGCGCCCAACTGGTCTGGTCTGCGGCCAGCCGACCATGACAGTAGTCCAGTATGCTTAAGCGCATCGGGCAAAAGAATAATAGATTACGGTGTTGAAATGAATAAGCCACGGCGAAATTGGTTACCTCCGCAAATGTTTAGAACCACGTACCGCCATTTGTAACGAACCTATGCAAGGAATGGCCTCATTATATCAGTCCCACGCCGGTCGTGACGAGTCCAAAGTGGGAAACTAGCCCGCCATCGTTCCATTGGCAACCATCCAAAAGGTTTCTCGATAGCTTTCCTTGCGCGCGTGCAAACGACCAACGTTGGCCGGCGTGGTTCCAGAGTCGGCTGTGGCCGCGGTTTGAGCCGACCTGGCCTGGAAAGAAGCACTGAAAAGAAGATTGACACGAACCCGGCAAATAAATACAATGGGGTCGGTCGTATCCCGTTATGATTGACTACAAGAAGCGACGCTCTGTGATTTCAATAATCGGCACTGATTAAATATAGCGCATGGCCAGTGGATGAAATCATACGCGAACCATACTACATCGCAACCACGCTGTTTTATGATGACGATGAGAACCCTACTCACCCTCACACGGAGGTTTACCCATGGATGAGATTGCTCTGCTGGTTAGCCGACTGTCCGATGCCCAAGCGGCGGTAAGAGCGTCGGCGGCTGAACAACTTTATGCTCGGGGAACGGAGTTGGTGGCCGCGGTGCTGAACGTATGGAATCAGGACCCAGAACTAAAGCGCCTGGTGGCAGGGCCCGTCACGGTTGGTATTGCGGTCGAGCCGGAACGCTTTGTCGCCATACGTGCGGCCTGGGGAAATCCTCCGCCGGCGGATGTGCCGCAGGAACAGCAGACGATAGAATTTGAGATTCACTCGGGAGAGGCCCGCTTGGATATATTGGCGCCTGAACGGGACAGCGCCGGGTCGGGACCCATCGACAAATTCCTCGCTCGGCACGGTGAAGAGATACAGCAAGTGGAACTGGCATGCTCGGACGTTTTCCGGGCTACACAGATCTTGTTTCAACTCGCGGAGGGCGCGTCCGCGCCGAAGCCGATCTATGCCGAACCGCGACGCGGCGCCAACGGCGCCACGGTCAACTTCATCCTCATGCCCCTAAAAGGGGGCGCAAAGCTTCTGGTGGAGTTGGTTCAGTCGGCGTAGATAACCAGTACTTATACTTCGAACGGTCATATAATAACAGAACCGGGAGCGGTAGTGACCGGGTCGGCCCGATGCGAAAGAGTGCGCACCCGGTCGCTACCGCTCCCGGTTCTGTAGAAGCAGGAAAATGATAGTTTATGCCCGTTCGCAGTATATACCGAGGTTCACTTGCATGCAACCCTAAGGCACCCCTGGGAGCGCCGGCATCTTGCCGGCAAAGGCCGTTCCTGGGGATAGCCGACGTGCCGGCTGGAAGCCGGAGCGAGTGGCCATTTTTCATGAATAATTACAAGAGGGACTTACGCCGAAAATTCGGCGGCCGACGCGTTGGAAGGCTGAGGCCGGCTCACTCGGCCCAACGTTCGCGCCAGACCGACTGGATAATCTCGACCGCCAGCTGTATCTGCTCGTCATTGACGTCGTGATGCGTGACCAAACGCACGCGGTCCTCAGAGAGAGCCCCGACCAATACGCCGCGCTCTTTCAAAGCGCCGGCCAATTCCGTTGCCGACCACGCGGTCCGCGTCAGCCGGCACATAACAATATTGGTTTGGACTTTTTCCGTCGGCACTGCAAGACCCGGCAGCTCCGCTAACTTCAAGGCGAGGATCTTCGCATTCTCGTGATCTTCCACGAGACGGCCGGTCATTTTTTCCAGTGCGATCAACCCGGCCGCGGCCAATACTCCGACTTGCCGCATACCCCCGCCCAGCCTTTTGCGTACAATGCGCGCCTGCTCGATAAAATTGCGCTTCCCCACCAGAAGAGAGCCGACCGGCGCACACAGGCCTTTCGAGAGGCAGAACATTACAGAATCAACGTGCCGCGTGATCTCCGCCACCGTCCGTCGTAGTGCCGCGGCCGCGTTAAATATGCGAGCCCCGTCCATATGCACCGGCAAGCCCGCCGCATGGGCCTTCTCACATATCTCGTCAATCACCTCCAAAGGATAAACGGTACCGCCCGCCATATTGTGTGTGTTCTCTAAGGTGACCAATCCGGTCTGGGCTCGGTAGTAAGTCTTTGGTTGTACGGCGGCCCTTACCAGACGCCAATGCAGAATTCCGTCCTCGGTAGGAATCAGGCGAGGCATGACACCGGAAATCGCGGCCATGGCGGCCATCTCAAAACTATATATATGGCCTTCCGACTCAACGATCACTTCCTGGCCCGCATGAGTATGGCACTTGATCGCAATCTGGTTTCCCATGGTTCCGGTGGGCACGAAGAGCGCGGCTTCATGACCAAAAAGTTCCGCGGCCCGCGCCTCCAATCGATTAACCGTGGGGTCTTCCAAATAAACGTCGTCACCCACCTCGGCTTCGGCCATTGCTTGCCGCATCTCTGGAGTGGGCTTGGTTACCGTGTCACTTCGCAGATCGATCATATTTAATTCGAGATTCCCTCTAGGGTATGGAGCCATGATTCCCGCCACGACCTTTTTAAAGTAGCACTGCCAAAACAGATTTGCAATCGACGCCGGCAAGGGTGGACTCGATCCGCGACGGGACTCGCCGGCAGGGCTGCCGGCGCTACTATGTATTTTCAGAAGCTTCGTTCATGCCTCGGCGTGGGGGAAGACGACGTATGAAAATAGCAACGACACACCTGGAAGCGCCACGACGAGTGACAACAGAACCGCCTGCGGTAGCGGGCGGGTGGCCGAGCCGGGTAGGCTGGGGCGAGACATACCCGGTCGCTACCGCTCCCGGTCTGTTTCAGATGATCGCATGCGCGACATAGGCTTAGGGCTGAGCCGGCGTCTCGCTTAACTGCACCTGAAGATTGTCCATGGCCAGTGCCTGTAGCTCCGGAATGACACTGCCGGCAATTCTACACTTCATCAGCAACTGATCAAACCCATCCGGATCGTAAAACCCAAGAATTGTCCCAACGGGCAGCAGGGGATTTGGTCCAACTTGCCCGGAGGACACCACTACGCCGTCATTCAATGTCTGCCACTCCACAAAAGCATTGTCATTCCCCCACGGTACTCCGTAAATGTCCCCAGTAGTCCAACCATTGCCATAGAGGAATTCAACGGCGATGATCTTCTGGGAGTCGGTGGTTTGTATGGTCACCCAGTCTCTATTTCCCTCGTCAGGAAAATAAAAAGCTTGCGTGGCCGGGTCCATGGGTATATGGAATGGATTGAAATAAGGTGGGAACGCCGGACCCCGGCCCGAAAAGCTGTCACCGTCGGTACCGATGAACAGCGAATCTTCCGTGTAATCGCTAATTGACGTCCCGTTGTGGATATAATCGAGACCATCAAACGTGGCGGATCGATCGATCGAAGTCACCGCCGATCCTGCCCATCGAGTTGCGATGGTCGCGGCAGTAACGTGATGACTGAATACGAAGCACGCTCCTACTATAAGTATAGAATTAATTAGCCTCATGTTTCTCATGATCTCCTTTCAATAAATTGGGGGAACATCTACGGCGGTTGCCGCGATGCCCCCCACGTTAAGCTATACTGCGAGCGGACATAAACTATCATTTTAGGGGGCCCACTCTTACAGAACCGAGAGCGGTAGGGACCGGGTGGTGAAGCCTTTCACAACGGGTCAACCCGGTCGCTACCGCTCCCGGTTCTGTTACTTTGTGACCGTTCAAAGTACAGGGTGACCGCTCGTGGTCACTCCTGAATTCGAAGTGCAAGGCCGCAGGCTCAGGGCACTACAGCCGCCGCGGCCACGCTGATACTTTCTGTGAAATATACGTAGTCACCTCGGGTGCCGCCATCGTTGTTGGCCGCGAGCCCTGCCGCATCGAAATATACGGGACCGATGTCCGCATCGGGCGCTATCCAGTTGAAAGTCCAGGATACTGGACCGTCGGCGAGGCCACGAAAGGTCCCAGCATTGGTGTGATGTAGATACTGGATACCCCCGGAAGTCGTTAGCCCGGTAACCCCCGTGTCGATCCGTTCAATGGATCCGGCCTGAGCGCCGCCCTCTTCTCGGCTCGCCAATTCAAACCCCCAGCGGCTCTGGCCCGGATGATTTATGATCGCGGTAATCTCATAAGTTTCTCCAGGAACGTATTCGTCCGGGACGCCGGTCAGGGAAAAATCACCGCCCAGATCTCTTCCCGAGTCGAGCGGGAAGCTGGAATGGCACTGCACACACGTAGCCTCTCCAAAACCCCCCGTCAGTGCCGGCCGCGGCGCAGATGGGTGCGCCCACAGCACGCCGACAAACGAGGCAAGTAAAACGATCGATTTGATCAAGATCAAAAATCTTTTTTGTTTCACGTTTCTCATAGATCCTCTCTATAAAATGGGAGACCATCTACGGCGATTGCCGCGATGTCCCCAATTTAAGTTTTTGTGTTCGCTCGCGGATCATATCCGCGAGACTAGACATTTGATAACCATCGCTGATCCTAAACACACGCGCAGGCGCTATAGCCGCCGCGGCCACGCCGATACTATCTGAGGAATAGTAGCCAACGGGCACACGCAGTGTCAAATTTTTTGACCGTGCCCTGAGATGCGATCATAGGCCTATCAGACGGCAGCAGAGCAGGCCCTGCTCGGGGGCTCTAGAGCTTGGACTTTGCCACAGTATCGCGCGATCCTTTTGTTCACACTACTTCGAGCGAGTGCCCCGCCATAGCCCGAAGCTTGTTCGCGTAGCTCTGAAGGAGCGGGCTATAATAGCCAGGGGCAAGCGTAGCGCCGCCCCTGGTACGTACCATCGCCAAAGCTATGCGCCCTGAAAGGGCGCGCTACCCTTCGGCTCGATGAATACGGAAGGAAGACAACGACGGCGGCCTAGGAATTGATCTCCATTAGTGCGCCCTTACAGGGCTTGCGTGCTGGGGACGCTTTCTTTCCAGGGGCGGCGCTCCGCTTGCCCCTGGCTATCACAGCTCGCTCCTTAGAAACTTCCCTAGTATATGGTTTCACTAAAATGTATCTATAAAAGTAAAAATGTGCTATGCTGAGAGCATGGCAAGAAAATCAACTCGTTCGAAATTAGTGTTGACCCCTGACGAAATCACGCTGCTCAATCAACTCCGCCAATCGCG
>JACOSC010000210.1 GCA_016179055.1 Acidobacteriota bacterium | reverse complement strand
CTGCACGTCCGGATCTGTGAGGGGTGCTGATTCAATCGAATAGGGTTATAATAATGTGACACTCGCAACCGAAAGGGCGAGAAACAGGGAATACAAAGCTTAACCTAAGTTCGTAGAGAACAGCATCTACTCGACTCTATAAAATTCGATAGCGAAACAAATCGCCTTGACAACATTAGTAGTTTAGTTTAAACCAATTGCGTGCATCTAGCGGAATTCAGGAGCGCAGCCGAATGATTAATGCCGACAAGCCCCAATTGTGGAAAAATGATATTGCCATGTCGGTAGACATGTTTAATGCCTGGTTCTTACAATTCGCCCCAGTGACCTACCAGGCCACTCGTATCAAAACGACCGAGGACGTTAAGAGGGCTCTCCATCATGTAAATGACTTCCGCGAACTGGCTCCGGAAATCTTGAAAGAGTACCCTTGGATTCTCCCTACACTCCGAATGTCTACAGCGCCGCCTATTGCACGAGACCGATTGATTGGCCTGGCGAAGACAAGTAGCGCCTTGGTGCAGAAGATGGAAATGGGCGCTCTGCCCGCTCGAATGGATACTACGCTGGTCGACCAAGATTTAGAGCGCATCTGCGCTATCATTTGCAAGCTGCTCGACCTCGATCTATTTCCTTGGCTGGAAGATGGGAGAGTGCCGAACAATTTGGAGAGAGCACGCGCTTCAACCATTATTGCTGACCGCCTTTGCGGCGCCGTCGCCGATCCGATTGTCCGCAACGCTCAGGAACACCGCCAGCTTTCCCTAATCGAGAAGTATCTCCTTGAACGTGACTATGTGAGAAGTATCCATCCGACCCATAAAACTATTACTGAAATGGAGCCGGGCACGTTCAGCTTCCGTATGAACGTGCCGGCGGCACGTGAAAAGCGAGTTAATATTCCAATTGACGTCGTAATTCAGCCGAAGGAGCCAAAATCTCATAAGATTCCGCTCCTTATCGAAGCCAAGTCCGCCGGCGACTTTACCAATACGAACAAGCGCCGAAAGGAGGAAGCAACCAAGATTAATCAGCTTCGTGCCACTTACGGTCCCGATATTCAGTTGGTTCTCTTTCTCTGTGGCTACTTTGACAGCGGCTACCTCGGATACGAGGCGGCCGAAGGGCTCGACTGGGTATGGGAGCATCGTATCGAGGATATTTTGCAGCTAGGAATTTAATGTATGAATTACCAGGATCTTATCGCCATAGAAGTTGACCGTCTCCAGATCCAGGGCAAGATAGATCAACAGAAAACACTGGCCGAACGCAACAAACTCGGCCAATTTGCCACACCGTCCTCGCTGGCTAGTGAAATAGCCGTTTATGTCAAGAAACTGCTCGGTGGGAAGACAAGAGCCCTCCGCTTCTCGGATCCTGCTCTGGGTACAGGGGCTTTTTTCTCGGCTCTGCTAAACGTCTTTTCCCACGAGTGCATAGCATCGGCAATAGGGATCGAACTTGATCCGATATTTGCTCAATCGGCACACGACTTATGGAAAGCGTTTGGGCTTCAGGTAATTCAAGGGGATTTTACAGAATTCGTAAGGAGGCTCAGTGGTTATCAACGGCCAAATCTTATACTCACCAATCCACCATATGTGCGCCACCACTACCTGGATCGCCAACAGAAGGCGCGCTTGCAGGCGCTAGCGACGCAGGCGACCGGCCTGAAGGTAAATGGCCTGGCCGGTCTGTACGTTTACTATCTTTTAATTTCTCACCTTTGGCTTGAGGATGATGGCGTGGCTGCTTGGCTGATCCCCTCGGAGTTCATGGACGTGAATTACGGGGATGTCGTGAAGAAGTATCTGACCGAGCGGGTGACACTGATCGCCGCCCACCGCTTCGATCCCTTTGACGTTCAGTTCGATGATGCCCTCGTGTCCTCTGTGATTATAGTCTTTCGAAAGGCGCCTCCTCCTCATCGTTGGAAGGCCCGATTCACTTACGGCGGAACGCTGGGGACTCCGAAGTTGGCACAGGGAGTTTCATTACAGAAGCTACGGCAATCGCGTAAATGGACATCGTATCCGATGACAAGCGATCCTCGGGAACCTTTGCATGATGAATCAGACCGCTTGCTCTTATCGGACTTGTTTAAGATTCAACGCGGCATTGCAACCGGCGCCAACAAATTTTTCATCCTACCGCGCGCAGAGGCCATCTTCCGGTGTCTTCCCGAAGAATATTTACGGCCCATACTGCCTAGCCCGCGTTACCTTCGTGAGACGGTCATCGAACGCGATCCCGATGGCTACCCTAAAACTGGGAATCAACTCGCCTTGATTACATGCGGCTTGCCGGATGGGCAAGTGCGCGAGGGTTATCCGTCCCTATGGGAATATTTCAATACGGCCGCCGCGCGTGCAATTCAACGCCGCTATTTAATACGCAACCGAAAACCGTGGTTTAAACAGGAGCAGCGGGATCGGGCGCCGTTTCTTTGCACCTATATGGGCCGCAGCATTAATGGGAAGCGATCGTTTCGGTTTATTTGGAATCGTTCTGATGCGATAGCCCCTAATGTGTACCTGATGCTCTACCCTATTGGTCCCCTGGCCCACGCCCTGCGAGAGCGGCCCGAACTGGAAGCCCTCGTATATGAGCTTATAAACCAGATCACCGACTGTGACATTAAAGGAGAAGGAAGGGTCTACGGTGGGGGCCTCCACAAGATCGAGCCCAAAGAGTTGGGACGGGTCTCTACGATACGGTTCCTGGACGCGATTCCGGAACTACGGAAAATGTATCCCCGCCGGCAAGTGCTGGCGCTTAAACCGTAGGTCTTCAAAACGAGAGGAAACCATTGTGGGTAAGCGTTGGTGATCTGCTTGACGATTTCGCTGTACCCGAGACGGACGGCGCCGCCGCCGCTTCGGGCTGCCGCGGTGCTGCACTTCCTTAGCCGTATCGTCTCGTGCACTCCAGATCGTAGCGGTGGGCTTGCGCTCAGAAATAGCCCCGTAGCTCCATCCTGCTGCGGTGCGACCGCCCATCGTCACTCAAATACGCATAGAGCACTGTGTAGTTGATGGCTTAATTCTTACCGACATTTAAATAATCAAATCAAGGAGTCGATGGTATGATGGTGAACAAATCGGTAAGACTCAGCAAGAAAGGCCAGTTCGTTATCCCCCAATAAATCCGTGAGGCCCTGGCCATCAAGGAGGGCGACGAACTTGTTGTTACCCTTGATGAGGGCCGGATCATTATCACGCAGCCGGAGCGCTATGCCCAACTGACCCGGGGTATGCTCAAGGGAACCTGGGGCAGCACCCGGCGACAGGTCGAGCAGTATATTGAATTGATAAGGAGCGACGATCATGGGAGTGAGACGGGCCGCCTTCAAGTCCGAGCTCGCAAAATGCGGCCGGATCGCGTTGGACAGCCCCATCATAATTTATCACGTTCAGGATCTCGCACCCTTTCGGATCTGACTGAAGTGGCCCTCGCCGCGATTGCCGGCGGATTAAGCGCCGTGGCATCTACCCTCTCCGTAACAGAGCTGCTGGAAAAACTGCCGACGTAAACGGTAGGGATCTTTGCTATAATGACCCGTGTTTGTGTCCAGGCCGGCGCGGTAAGCAAGGGCAGAGTGGGCTCCCAACGAGGTTCCTGTTTGGGGGCAAAAATGCCGGGATTCGAAGACGGCCTGAAATTTTTAACATACGATGAGGAGGGATGCCATGCCTACACTGAGACCGAAGACTGTTCCCGTACGGCTTATCGGTATTTTTGTGTCTTGCTTTGTCCTCTCCATGGATTTTGCATCGGCGCAATTTGCCTCACCCATTTCAGTTGATAATTTGATCAAGCATATGCGCTACCTGACCAGCCCCGAACTGACGGGGCGAGCCTCCGGCACGCCCGGCGGCGAGAAAGCGGCCGAATATATTGCCAAGACCCTCGCCGAGTCGAGGCTGAGTCCTGTCGGTGAGCCGCCCTCTTTTTTCCAATCGTTTACTTACAACTCCAACCAATATGGAGCACTGCCCCCGCGATTGGGGGAGAAAAATAAAATACTTATTTCCAGTAAAAAAGCGAAGGTCGAGTATAAGGTTTTGCAAGACTTCCTCCCCTTCTACTTCTCCGCCGACGGCCATGTGGCGGGCCCTGTGGTCTTTGTCGGTTACGGAATCAGCGCCCCGCCGGCCAATTACGATGACTACCAAGGGGTGGACGTGAAGGGCAAGCTGGTGCTCATGTTTAAACATGAGCCTATGCGGCGAATGGGCGGCAATCAGATACGCTATCATCACCTACTGGCGGCATCGCTGACGGCGAAAGTGGAAAATGCCCAGGCGCACGGTGCCCGCGGCGTGCTCATGGTCCACGACTATAACTACCATAGCGAAGGCGAACGGGACACGCTGCAAGCATTAACCACCACTAACGAAAAGGCGCTCAATTTGCCTGTAGTGCAAGTCAAACGCGAGATCGTCAATGACTGGCTGCGACCAACCGGGAAGCACCTGCTTGGGCTCCAGCGACAAATCACCACGACGCTTAAACCGGCTTCCTTCGCCTTCGATGAACTGCAATTGGATTTGACGGTTGACTTGAAACGGGAACCCATCACGACTCGCAATGTCGTGGCATGGCTGGAAGGCAGCGATCCACAGTTGCAAAACGAGATTATTATCCTGGGTGCGCATTACGACCACATCGGCTATGGATTCCAACACTCGACCGACTCGCGCGGCCCGGGGCTTATTCATCCCGGCGCCAACGATAACGCTTCGGGCGTGGCGGCGCTCCTGGAAATAGCCAGAGGCCTGACTGAGGCAGGGCGCCGACCCAAGCGTAGCCTGCTGTTTTTATTCTTCTCCGGGCATGAAGACGGTTTGCAAGGCGCCAAAAATTATGTCGAGCATCCTTTGCGGCCGCTGCTGAAAGCGATCCTCATGGTGAATATCGCTCAAGTGGGCATCGTCGAAGGCAATATGTTGCTTTATCATGCTCTGGTGCCCAATGGCATCAGTAAGATCATCTCGCAGATTGCCTCCCAAAGTTTGCGACTGAATTTCAGGGAGGAAACCACGCAGAACGCCGATCACGCGGCCTTCTTCGAGAAAAGAGTTCCGACGCTTTGGATTACCGGCGCGGGGCAACGATATTATCACACGGCGGATGATAGCTGGGACCACCTCAACTATGACGACATGGCGGAACTAACACGCATTTCTTTTGAAGCGGTGTCCCAGTTGGCAAGCCTGAATTCGCTGCCTGCCGAGTCTATCTTTTCCGTGAAAGGTCCAGTTTTTCTCGGTATTCAGCCGGCCGGCAACGACCCCTCATCCGGCACCGGCGTCCTGGTGGGCGCGGTTCAGATCAATTCGCCGGCGGCATCATCAGGGATCCTGATGGGAGATCGCATCATCCAATGCGATAATCTGGCAACTCGCAAAATCGAAGACTTGAAGAAGTGTCTTCACCAGAAAGGGCCAAGAGAAACTATTCATATAAAACTGATCCGCGGGTCTCAGGTGATTGATATCTTTTTTAGCACCGGCGAGGCCTCCTATTTATGAGATGAAGTCGAACTTTATTTCCAAGCGATAGAAGGTCGTTGTAAGAAGCTGCAGGGTACACTTATGTTTGGCCTTTTATTTCGATTCCGTTTCGCCTTCAAAGTAGTGGCGGGTTTTCTCGTGCGGAAATAGGCAGAATACAAAAATTGATGTACAATCACAACGGAATGTTTCAGGAGGCATGGGATGCGTACTTCAACGGCTGAGGCAGAAGTGCCAACGGCGGAAAGCATTACTGTTACGGAAGACACTCTCCGCGTTGATTTGAGCGACGGCAGAACTATTTCTGTACCGCTCGTGTGGTTTCCCAGGCTGGCCCATGGAACGGCTAAAGAACGAAAAAACTGGCGCGTCATAGGAAAAGGCTATGGCATTCACTGGGAAGATCTCGATGAAGATATTAGCGTCGAGAACCTCTTGCTGGGTCAACCTTCGGGGGAAAGTCAATCGTCGTTCCAAAAGTGGTTATCCTCAAGACGACCTCGCCTGACACGGCGCCCCAGCGGACGCTACTGACGTTGCGCCGCCGAGCTTGTGCGTTGGATGTCGCGAAGCCGCGGTAGATCCTGTTAGTAGGAGATCATGAATTGTATGGCATACCGAACAACTCTGGGATGGTTGCTACTAACGGTAATGGCTTTGTGGATCGCCGCATCGCTGGCGACCGGCCAGGAGAAGAAAGCGGATCCCCGGCAACCCGTTCTCTTTCTAGTGGGTGAGTGGGAGGGAACCGCGAAAGGCAAGGCGGGGACTGGGACGGTGCGGCGCACCTACTCGTTTGTGCTCAAGGACCGTTATCTTTATGAAAAAAACGTCTCGACCTATCCTCCACAAGAAGCGAATAAATCGGGTGAGGTGCACGAGCACTGGAGCTTTTTTAGCTATGACCGCGCCCGCGCGATCCTTGTCTTGCGCCAGTTCCATCAAGAGGGGTTCGTCAACCAATACAGCATGAACAAGAGCGCGAGCGGACCTAATAAGCTGGTCTTCGAGAGCGAACGTTTCGAAAACTTCGACAATAACTGGAGAGCTAGAGAAGTATACGAGATTCTTTCCTCGGATGAGTTTGTTGAGACGTTCGAGCTCGCCGCACCTGGAAAGGAACTACAGGTGTATAGTCGTAACAGCTTCAAGCGAGTCAAGCGATAGCTGCAAAGTCTATCCCCGTGTTGCCGCGGACGCGCCTATCTGAGCGTCGCTCAACTCTCAGCCGTTAGGCTTAAAAGAGATAACCACGAATGACGAAGGAAGCGAAAGCAAGTATTCTGATCAACACGGATTTTTGTGGTCCATAGTAAGTGAGTTACTCGGCGACGGACCAAACTGGACGTATGCTCCAAGGGCCCGGTGATGCGGTGTGAGCGTTTAGTCCAAAATATAGAAACACGCGCGACCGCGCTTACAGGCGGTCGGCGCGGCCAGGCCATCGTCGGGTCCGAGGACCGACTGCGTTAGCACGCACCAATAGCTTTCGTCATTGGCAGGGGGCACGGTTAAATCGGGCGCCGCTTCGACATACATACTTTTCGATCGCAGACATTGGCAGACTTCGTGGCCGAGGTTCTTGAATCGTTCATACATAGGTTAGGCGCCTCCCGCCGCTTGCAGCACCGCCCGCTTAACCGCGACGCGCGCGAGTTGTATCTTGTAACCGTTCCGGCTTAAACGCTGGGCGCGGCTCACGGCACTCAAGCCGGCGGCATCGGCGACGGCTTCACTGACCGTCTTGCCGATAAGCGCGCGCTCGGCTTCCGGCGATCGCCATGGGATCGGCGCCACGTGACCGAGCACTACGCGCGCGCCTTGCACCTTCTTGCCATCCAATTTCAAGGCGACGGCGGCGGCGGCCAGCGGCCAATCCAAGGCTTCTCTCTGGCGCACTTCATAGGCCGCACTCCGTATTCCACTGGCGGGAGGAACCAAAACCTCCGCCACAATTTCATTAGGCTTAAGCGCGTATTCGCGTTCTGCGTCGGTCTTGGGAACGACAAAGAAATTTTCGAGGAGAAGATCGCGCGATCCTTGCGGTCCCATTATACGCAGACTGGCGCCGAGCGCGATTAGGGCCGGCGCCAAGCTGGACGGATTGACAAAATAGGCGGGCCCGCCATTCCCTAGAATCGCATGGTAACGATTGTCTCCATCGGGAACCAGAGGCTTCCCGCTCGCATCCCTGGCCAGCAAGCCGAAACCCGAGCGGTAGTACCAGCAGCGCGGACGCTGGCAGAGATCGCCGCCCACCGTCCCCCGGCTGCGTATCTGCGGACTGTATACGCCGGCGGCGGCTTGCGCGAGCGCCGGATAGCTTTGGCGCACTTCGGCGTGATCGAGCAATTCTTCAAGCGTGACCAGCGCTCCCAGCCGCAATCCCGTCTTAGTCGTGTATTGGATGCCGCCCAATTCTTTTACACCCTTTAAATCAACCAGACGTTTAGGCGAGGCAAGATCATCCTTCATGAAGCTGAGCAAATCGGTGCCGCCCGCGAGGATCTCCGTCGGTCCCCATTCATCGGCCAGCAAGCGCACCGCTTCATCCTTACGTTTTGGCTGCGCGTACTCAAATCCTTGCATAGGCCATACCTCCCTTCTCCATAGCCGATAGAACTCGGTCAGGGGTCAAAGGTAAGTTGGGCACTCGAACGCCAATGGCATTGGCGACGGCGTTGGAGATGGCGGCGCCCGGTGAAATCACGGGAGGCTCACCCAAACCGATCACCCCGCGATCATCCTGTTCTTTGTCGCCCATCCACATATGGACCACCAATTGGCCGATATCTCCAAGGCCGGCCAGCTTGTAAAATTCCAGGTTGGCGTTAAGCATACGACCGGTCAAGTTGTCCATGATGCGCTCTTCGAAAAGCGCGTAGCCGATACCCATGATCAGCGCGCCATAAACCTGGCTCTCGGCCGTTTTCAAATCAATAATAAGTCCGCAATCTTGGACGGCCACCAGTTTATTGATCTTGACTACGCCGGTTTCGGAATCCACGGTAACATCGGCCATCTGGACGCCGCCGACGCCGCTGTTGTTTAGAGGACCGCCGCCGGGATTTTCTCCATTCATGGTCAACGCTTTCACGCCCAACTTGGAACAGGCTTGTTTCCAACTCAGGCCCTTGGTCGAGTCGCCCTTAACGGCAATACGGCCGGCCACCGCCTCCAAGCGTTCCGGTCCCACGCCGAGATCAGGGGCTACCTTGGCCATCAACTGGGCCAACGCATCTTGCGCCGCTCGGCGAGTCGCTGACGTCACGCCGCCCACCGTTGTGCTGCCACCCGAAGGACCGGATGGCGGGAAGCGTGAATCTCCAATGTTGACCTTAATGGCCTCCACGGGCAGACCAAAGGTTTCTGCGGCTACGATCGCCATGACGGTGCGTGTGCCAGTCCCCAAATCCTGAGACCCTGAATTCACTTCCACCGAGCCGTCAGGATGAATGCTGAGCGCGCACTTACTGTTGTGGGCGCGGCCGCCCCACGTGTGAATCGATAGGCCCAGTCCGCGTTTAAGAGGCCCCGTTGATTTCAGGTCCCTCGCATGCCACTCGCGCTTCCAATCCATCAGTTCCGCCGCCTTAAGCAGTTCTTTCCGGTAGAGTTCTTTCCGCACACCGGTGAGATCAATGTTTTTAAGAAAGAATTCCAACGGATCCATGCGCAGCTTGGCCGCCATGTCGTCCAAGGCGGACATAGTCAAGAAACAGGCCTGTGGATGATTGGGCGCGCGCCAGGCCCGCTGCGCCCCATTATTGGTCGCCACGGCCGTATGCCGCTTACGTTGATTTGGAATATTAAATATGTACGGGATCGGCGGAATACCGCTGCCGCCGATGCCGCCCGTTCCCCAAGAATCCGATTCCCAACCCAATAGGGTACCGTCCGGCTTAGCGGCCAATTTAATCTTGGCGAAGGTAGAGGGTCGATTGCCCGCGACGGTCATTTCCGCGGCGCGCTCCAGGAAGTATTTAACCGGCCGTCCGGCTTTCTTGGCCAAGCGCGCCGACTCCAGTCCCCAGGGACCGGCATCGAACTTACTGCCAAATCCGCCGCCGATATGTTGCATGGAGACGAGTACATTGCCCGCTGGTATACCGAGCGCGGCCGCGTACTCCCCTCCCACTCCCGAGACGCTTTGCGTGGACGGGTAAACCTTGAGGCTCTGGTCTCCCTCCCACTCTACCACTTGACCATGAGGTTCAAGACAGCAGTGCGCGATGACGGGAAGACCATAAGAGCCTTCCAAGATCACCACGTCCTTTTCTTGAAAGGCCTTGTCGGGGTCACCCACAACTTGATCCGCGGCGGGCTTCGCGCGATTACCTGCCCGGCTGAGATTTGCTTCATCCACCAAGAAAGGAAGCGGTTCAAACTTGACCTTTATTTTGCGAAGGGCATCCTCCGCCGTTGATTCGTCGACCGCGGCCACGGCCAGAATTTCGGCGCCGGACCACTGCACTACTTTGCCCGGACCCTGTATGATGTGTATAGCTTTGACGCCCGGCATCTTTTCGGCCGCGCCGGTATCAATGCTCACAATTTTGGCATGCGCATAGGGGCTGCGCAGGACCTTGCCATACAGCATACCGGGCCGGCTGATATCGGCGCTGTATTTGGCCGAGCCCGATACCTTAAGCGGCCCGTCAACACGCGAGATCCGTTGTCCGATTAAACGGCGATTGCCCGCATCCGGCCAATAGTATTCAGCCATTAGTCCATCCCCCTTTCCGCGGTTTTTCGGCCGCGCAGCGATCGGGCGGCCTCAAGCACCGCCTGCTTAATGCCGGCATAGGTTCCGCATCGGCAAAGATTGCCGCCCATTCCCTTCTCGACATCGGCGAGGGTTGGGTTGGAGTTCTTATTAAGAAAGGCCGTACAGGCCATCACAAACCCCGGTGTGCAGAATCCACATTGTTGCGCGTCATTTTGGACGAAGGCCGCTTGGACCGGATGAAGCTGATCTCCTTGAGTTAGACCCTCTACTGTGGTTATCTCTTCCCCCTGGACCTCAATGGCGAGAACCGAACAGGCATAAACGGGCTTGTGATTAATCATGACGGTGCAAGCCCCACACGTTGCGCGATCACAGACGCGCTTGGCTCCCGTAATATCCAAGTAATCTCTCAACGCATCCAGCAAAGTAACGCGCGGTTCTACATTGAGCTGATGGTTGCGCCCATTGATTCGAAGCGTAAGAGCAACCTTGCCCGGACCCCAAAGATTGGGCTGGGGCGCAGCTACAATAGATAATCCTTCGCCCACCACTAGTGGGGTGGTTATTGCAAGGCCGGCGCCACGAATAAAGTCACGGCGGGACCAACCCGGTTTCTCGGTCTTTTCCGTCTTCTTGGATTTTGCCATTGGCAATCCTCCACTCGACATGGGAAACAAACATGGGTCACGATCAACGTATGAGAGATGATATTCCATTGAAAAAGAAATTGCAACATGAAATAACCTCTGTTGAGATTCGATCCTAAGCCTATCCGACGGCAGCGAAGCCGGCCCCCCACGGGGGCTCTGGAGTTTGGACATTGGCCACAGCCCCCCGCGCTCCTTTCGTCCCCACCACTGCGAGCGGGCACCCCGCCATAGCCCGAAGCTGGTTCGCGTAGCTCTGAAGGAGCGAGATATAATAGCCAGGGGCAAGCGAAAGCGCCGCCCCTGGTATGTAAGATTATATAAGTTATAAGCCCTGAAAGGGCGCGCTACCCTAGTGCGCCCTTTCAGGGCTGGCGTGCTGGGGATG
>JACOSC010000219.1 GCA_016179055.1 Acidobacteriota bacterium | reverse complement strand
CCCGTAGGGGCGCCATGTGGACCAGATGGACGACCACATGCCCCGCCTCAGAAACTTCCGCAGTTTCTCTTTGGCATCTGCATGCCGTTAGGACACGCTGGGGGACTCCTACGGAGCTTACATCGTACCGAAATCACACCCCCATACTGTCCTTGAAGAATGAAACTCCAAGCGAAAACGCAAATCTTGGTGTAGCTTTTTTAGGTCTATTTCTTCTTCAACGCGTCCAGGGCCTGTTGGGCCTCGGAAAAATTTTGATTTAATGCCAGCGCTTTGCGGAAGGCCCGCGCGCGTTCTTCTTCCGGCCGCTCCTTTAGAGCCAATCCCAAGGCATAGTGCAAGATCGCATTTTCAGGATTATCGGCGATCCACTCGCGATAAGTGTTCTGCAAAGTCTCCGCCTGGTTCATTAAGAGCATGAGGCCGACATATTCCTGGTGACCTTTAATATACGTCGGATCGACTTCGACGGCCTCGCGCAGGGACTCCGCGGCGCGGCCAAAGTTTCCGACTTGCTTTTGCTCCATGGCTTCTTCGAAGTGCTGTTGCGCAATGCCGGCGCGGCGCGTCCTTCTTTCCGCGGCGCGGCTCTGCGTGGAAATGGTCCGACCGGTCTTGCGGTCGATTGGGGCAGTTTGAAGCAACTCCTCGAGAGAATCGTTATCGATGCCCAAAGGATGGCCGACGTACTGCACGAGGCCCTTGCGATCAAGCAACACGCTATGCGGAATCCCGCGGATCCGGTAGTCCCGGCTCACTCGCTTTGCGCGATCAAAAAGTATAGTAAAGGTGTAATCGCCTCTTTCGATATAACGTAGCACATTCGCATCCGGGCCTTCGAGATTGATTCCGATTACCACCAAGCCTTCTTTGGCATATCTCTGGTGAAGCTTTTGCAGATGCGGCATGCTCTGCCGGCAGGGACCGCACCAAGTGGCCCAAAAATCGATAAGAACAACCTTGTCCTTGAACTGGGTCAGCGATACCTTATGACCATCGCGGTCGGGCAAAGTGAAATCCTTGGCCGCTTCCTGCGTGCCGGGGTAAGCTGAGGCGTGCAGCACGCATGCTAAAATGAACAACCCTACGTGCGCAATTACTCCGATGATCTTCTTCACGACGCTATCTCCTGAGAACTACACCGCAGCCATTATCCCTTAAGGGCCGCTTGTATATCTGAAAATGGAATACGACCCTCTCTGATCAACGTAACCTCATCACCGACCAAACGGATCACGGTGGAGCTGACGGCGGAGGCCAGGTTGCCGGCATCGATGAAATAGTCCACCTGGCGCTGGAATAGGTCCAGCAGGAGTTTGATCTCTAGAAGCGGGTTCGTACCGGATAAATTGGCGCTCGTCGAGACCAAAGGCAAACGGCAGCGGCGCAGAAGCTCCCTCGTGAAAGGCTGTTCCGGCATACGTACCCCAACGGTTCCGAGTCCGGCTGTCAGTACATGGGGCAAGGTGGGCGCCGCCTTAAGGATGAAAGTTACCGGACCCGGCCAAAAGCGCCGGGCCAACGCGTAAAAACTTCTTGGTATTTCTTCAGCCAGATCAGCCATCGCCTGCATGTCATCCATCAACACTAACATCGGCTTGTGCTCGTTGCGCATTTTAATTCGGTGAATGCGCGCTACAGCGTCGGCCACAAACGGTGAGCAGCCGAGACCATAAAGCGTATCGGTGGGGTAGAGGATTACCGCCCCACCCTGGATGGCGTCGGACACGCCTTCGAGTTGCCAAGTAGAGGAATCTCCTAAATCCACCTTTATCAATTGGCACTCTCTGGTCATGGCCGGTCTCGTCTCTAATGACTGTGGGACGTCGACGATCCCCATTAATTTACGAGTAGCTATTTTATCATAATCTGGAGAAGCGCCCGCCGTCAGAATTCTGCAGTCATCTTGTTTTTGCCGTTACGGCGTCGAGACCCACCGATTATTTTCGGCTAAATCCTCACGCAAAATGTTCTTACGTTTTGATGCCTTTTATGGTATTTTACTCTACTAAATAAAGCTGGCCTGCGGTCGAAAGAAAAGAAGGGTACCGCCGATCAAGGGTCTCAGCACTGCGGAATCCATCGGTTAATTGCCAGGCAAGCTTCGAAAGAAAGACCGTTACTGTTCACGGGGATCGGGGGTCAGGGATCAGAGGCCAAGGGCCCCGTGGTACCGATGCTTGTTGGGAATTATCGTGATTTAGCGATTGGGTGGTGGGGCGGATGCTTAACGGATTGCCGGAGTCTTTAGAAAAGAAATCCAAGTATTATCGCCCGATCCCCGACCTCTGACCCCCGTGAACAGTTACGAACAAGCTAAGCCCTGTGCTTGGCAGGAAATTCTAAAGGAGGCGATGGCATGAAAATTGGATTGTTGGTGGGTCGTGAAAACACGTTTCCGCTCGCGTTCATTAAAAAAATTAATGAGATGGATGTCGATGGCATTCGAGCGGAGTTTGTCAGGCTAGGTGGGACGAAAGAGGCGGAGCCATGCGAGTATCGTGTAATCGTCGACCGCATTTCGCATGACATACGATACTACCGCGCATTCTTGAAGAATGCCGTCCTCTCCGGTACCTACGTAATCAATAACCCGTTCTGGTGGTCGGCGGACGATAAATTCTTCAACTATTCGGTGGCCTCCAAGTTGGGCGTGGCCATTCCCAGAACCATCTGCTTGCCTTCAAAAGCGTATCCGGAAGATGTATGGCCGGAATCGTTACGTAACTTAGTATTCCCACTGGACTGGCAAGGCATCGTCGACTATATCGGTCTGCCGGCCTTCTTAAAGCCTTTTGATGGCGGCGGGTGGCGGCATGTTTACAAGGTTCATTCCATGGAAGAGCTGTTGCACTACTATGATCTAACCGGGGAATTGTGCATGGTGTTGCAGCAGTTCATCGATTTTGAGCATTATGTCCGATGTTTTTGCATTGGCAAGACGGAGATCATGCCGGTGAAGTACGATCCTAAGCATCGCCGCTACATAGTTGAGCACGGCCATTTAACCCCGGCACTCGGCGAGCGCATTATGCGCGACGCGCTCATTATCAACGAGGCTTTGGGTTACGACATGAACACCGTTGAATTTGCCATTCAAGATGGCATCCCTTATGCCATCGATTTCATGAATCCCGCCCCCGATATGGAGGAGAGTTCTATAACGTCTTTTTATTTTGACTGGGTCGTCAACGCCATGACCAAGCTGGCCATAGAAAAGGCGCAAACCGGCAAGTTGTCGGACATGTTCCCGCGTTGGCACCGAATGCCCGGTGTGATCCCGGCGGTCAAGGCGGCGAGCAACATCGTTTAGGCCGCGGCCGCCGGTAAGCGTGACGCCGGCGAGGCGGTCGCTTTGTCGGCTTTACGACGGCCTACCAGGTCCCGCGTTCACCTGGTATTAGGCGTAGCCGTGTTGTCACCGGAATCAGTAGCGAAGCGTGGTTGGCTGGACTCCCCGCCTTTTTAATGGACGCTTCATAGTTGGAGCTTGAACGATGCAAAACTTCTATCTTGGCGCATGGTCCTCAATCGGGAAGAAATTTCTCATGGGGTTTACGGGACTGCTTCTGGCCGCTTTTGTCACGCTGCACTTGCTGGGCAATCTTACTATTTTACTGGGAAAAGGTGAAGCCTTTAACCAATATGCCCATGCGCTGGAACGAATGCAGTGGCTGGTGGTGGCTATGGAGATAGGCTTGGCCGCCGTCTTCCTGATTCATATCGTGGCCGCCGTGTTCTTCGTCCTCGGCAACCGGACGGCGCGGCCGCTTTCTTATCAAAAAGTGGCGACGGCAGGAAACCCGAGTCGCAAATCGGCGAGTTCCGCCACGATGATTTATACCGGCGTGTTGCTGCTGGCCTTTACCGTTTCTCATCTCAAAACTTTCAAATTTGGACCGGGCATGGCTCAGGGCTATGCGGTGCAACTGCACGGGGAGACTGTGCGAGATCTTTACCGTCTGGTGGTGGAAATATTTAGCAACAAGTGGTACGTCATCGGGTACGTCGTCGCCATGATCTTGTTGGGTTTTCACCTCCGCCATGGCTTCTGGAGCGCTTTTCAGTCGCTGGGAGTGTATCACCCTCGCTTCACGCCCGCTATTCGTGCCCTAGGCGTTTCTCTAGCCGTGGCCCTCGCGTTCGGCTTTGTGTTCCTGCCGCTATGGGTCTACGTAAGGAGCGCGCAATTCGGGTCCGTCGCTCTGCACCCGCTCGCCGCGGTCGTGCATTATTTTAGTGGAGTAGCTCAATGACGCTTGACGCCAAGATCCCGAGTGGTCCCATACAAGACATGTGGGATAAGCACAAATTTGAAATGAAGCTGGTTAATCCGGCCAACAAGCGCAAGTACACCATTATTGTTGTAGGGACTGGCCTGGCCGGGGCTTCGGCCGCGGCCTCGCTGGGGGAGCTAGGTTACAACGTCAAGACCTTTTGCATTCAAGACTCGCCACGGCGCGCCCATAGCATCGCCGCGCAAGGCGGCATCAATGCCGCGAAGAACTATCAGAATGACGGAGACAGTATATGGCGCCTGTTCTACGACACGGTCAAGGGCGGCGATTATCGGTCGCGCGAAGCCAACGTTTACCGATTAGCCCAGATCAGCGTAAATATTATTGATCAGTGCGTGGCCCAAGGCGTTCCTTTTGCCCGAGAGTACGGCGGGTTGTTGTCCAATCGCTCTTTCGGCGGAGCACAGGTTTCCCGCACTTTTTATGCGCGTGGACAAACCGGACAGCAACTGCTGCTCGGCGCTTACAGCGCCCTGCAACGGCAAGTCGACGCCAAGACCGTAACGCTTTATCCGCGGCGTGAAATGTTGGACTTGGTTGTGATCGGCGGCAAAGCCCGCGGGATTGTCGTACGAAATCTCATTAACGGCCAAATGGAATCCTACGCTGGGGATGCCGTGATCATTGCCACGGGCGGATACGGCACGGCCTATTATCTCTCGACCAACGCGGTGAACTCGAACGCCACCGCGATATGGCGCTGTCATAAGCGCGGCGCATACTTTGCCAACCCGTGCTACACGCAAATTCATCCGACGTGCATTCCGGTGTCCGGACAGCATCAGTCCAAACTCACTTTGATGAGCGAGGGGTTGCGAAACGACGGCCGCGTATGGGTGCCCCAGCCAAAGGGGGATAAGCGCCGCCCTTCGGAAATCCCCGAAGCGGAGCGGGATTATTATCTGGAACGCCGCTACCCCAGCTTTGGAAATTTAGTTCCGCGCGATGTCGCGTCGCGCAATGCCAAGGCCGTCTGCGACGAAGGACGCGGCGTTGGCGAAACCGGGTTGGCGGTCTATCTGGATTTTGCCGATGCCATCAAACGCTTGGGTGAAAAAACTATCGACGAAAAGTACGGCAACCTTTTTGACATGTATGAGCGTATCACCGGCGAAAATCCTTGGGACGTGCCTATGCGCATTTATCCAGCGATGCACTACACGATGGGCGGCTTGTGGGTAGATTATAACTTGATGAGCACGATTCCCGGTTTGCACGTGCTCGGTGAAGCCAATTTTTCCGATCATGGCGCCAATCGCCTGGGGGCGAGCGCGCTGATGCAGGGATTGGCTGACGGTTATTTTGTCATCCCTTATACGATTGGTGATTATTTAGCCGGGACTAGCCTGGAAAAGGTCGCCACCGATCACGTCGAGTTCAAGCGGGTTGCGTCCGAAGTGCAAGCCGATATCGCCCGAATGCTTTCTATTAAGGGCGCCAAAACCGTCGGTGAATTTCATCGCACGCTTGGCGGCATGCTTTGGGATTATGTCGGCATGGCGCGGAATGAAAAAGGTCTCAAGCACGCTTTAGAAGCCATTCCCAGACTCCGTGAAGAGTTTTGGCAAAATATGATGGTGCCTGGCCGCGCCGAGGATTTGAATAAGAGTTTGGAAATGGCCGGGCGAGTGGCCGACTATATGGAAATCGCCGAGTTGATGGCGCGCGACGCCCTCCATCGCGCCGAATCTTGTGGCGGCCATTTCCGCGAGGAAAGTCAGACGGCCGACGGCGAGGCGCAACGCGACGATAAGCATTTCAGTTACGTCGCTGCTTGGGAATATAATGGCCTCAACAACCCGCCGGTTCTCCACAAAGAACCTCTCCTATTCGAAAACGTCAAGCTCTCTCAGCGCAGTTACAAGTAAGGAGTTAGTTCCGCATGACGAAGCCGATGACCCTTTATCTAAGTATTTGGCGACAGCCGAATGCCAAGACTCCCGGCAAATTAATTCAGTACACCGTTACGGATGTTTCGCCCGCTATGTCCTTTTTAGAGATGCTCGATCAGTTGAATCGTGATCTTGTGAGAAAAGGCGAAACGCCGATTGAGTTTGATAGTGACTGCCGAGAGGGAATCTGTGGCACATGCGGCTTAGTCGTTAATGGCATTGCGCATGGTCCTGAACGGGCTACTACGGTTTGTCAGCTTCATATGCGCCATTTCAAAGACGGCGATGCCATTACCATTGAGCCCTGGCGCGCCAAGGCCTTTCCCATCGTCAAGGACCTGGTAGTGGATCGCGGCGCCTTTGATCGGATCGTGGCCTCCGGCGGGTACATATCGGTGAACACGGGCGCCGCCCCGGACGCTGCCGCCATTTTGATTTCAAAAGAGATGGCGGACTTGGCGATGGACGCGGCGGCGTGCATTGGCTGTGGCGCCTGTGTGGCTGCCTGTCCCAATGCTTCCGCCTCGCTCTTTGTGGGGGCCTTTCTTTCCAAGTTTGCGCTTCTGCCACAGGGCCAGCCTGAGCGAAAACAACGGGCGCAGCGCATGGTGTCACAAATGGACGCCGAAGGGTTTGGCGGATGTTCAAACATAGGTGAATGCGAAGCGGTTTGCCCCAAGGAAATTTCGCTCTCTACTATCGCGCGCATGCGCCGGGACTTGTGGAAGGCGTTGTTTTAACAATCTCTCCGAAGATTACAGGCGTTGACGAGCCGATTTCGTTGGCGACTGGAGATTGGACATTTTATTTGATCCCGCAGGGCGGGCGAGCCAGCTTGTCTCCGAAGCCGGAAGAGCCCCGCTTTGCGGAGCGAAAGCATAAAGCCTGGGGTGGAGCGCAGCGGAACCCCAGGGTGTGAGAACGTGAAATGACCACCAGCCCCGCCTTACGGGGCGACAGTGCCATACCAGAGGAACGCCAACAGGCTGTCGCCCGTTTCACGGGCTTATAGTGTAGGAGTGACGCGTTCCTGGGGCTCACGCCCCAGGCTTTATGCTGCCGCCCCGCAAGGCGGGGCTCGGCACTTCGGGCCACCAAAATGTCCAAACTCCAGCCGCCGGCTTCGTCGGCCATACACACAGCGCCCGCGGGGTTTGGTGATTCGGTAGGGGAATTGGCCTCGGTTTCGTTACCCGGCAAAGGTAAAATATGAGTAACTACTCAGGCAATGCGTCTCAGCCCCGTAGGGGCGGCCTGTTTGTAGTAGCGATTCCTATGGTAGGTCCTAAAGCTCCGTAGGAACGACCTGTCCGGACGCGTTCGTCGACGAAATCAACCTTACACAGGCCGCCCCTACGGGGCTTGTTCGAACTCACGCATGGATTCTTGCTATAAACAGGCCGCTCCTACGGAGCTAAAGGCATTGGCTGAGTAGTTACAAATATGATAGCCTGGGGCAGAGCACGACGCGCGTCACCCCTGGCGGGGCTGACGCAGTGACCGTGCGATTGATTGATTAACGGGCGGAACGTAGGCGGAACAGTACGTTTAATTTTGCGGTCAAGGATCGTCCCTTCAGCGTACACATCATGAAAGAAGCCATTGCTTATTTTAACCAGCTGGTTGCCCTGGATACGGCGGCGGCGCGCCGGCAATACGAACTTCTCTATGCGGACATGGAGGCGCGCAACGTGCGCTATGCCGGCCAGGTTATGCAGACGTTGCTCCGTCCCTACTTAATCTCGGAAGAACAGGATCGCGAGCTCCGTTTTGCAACTGAGACGGTAATGGCCATTGTGGCCAAGGCGGAACGGGCGCTATTTGCCGGCCACCCACAGTGGGTCTACGACTTCCTAGGTTTTTCGGAGACGGAGCGAGGCTTATTGCAGGTTGATCCCGGCTACCCCGCATCCATAGTATTCACCCGCCTGGACGGATTCTTCAATGAAAACCGTTTGCAGTTTATCGAATTTAATCACGATTCGCCGGGCGGCATCGGTTATTCGGATAGGCTGGTGGAGATATTGCGCCCATTGCCGTTGATGGAACGGCTTGCGGAAAAGTATGAGCTGCGATACGACCCCCTTCAGCCTAAATTACTCGAGGCTATCCTTTCTACCTATCGGGAATACGGCGGGTCGACGACTCCCGCCGTAGCCATTGTGGACTGGGCGGACGTGAAGACTCGCCACGATTTTGAGATTATACGTGACTTCTTCCGCGCGCATGGGCTGTCTTGTATTATTGTCGATCCCCGTGAAGTGGAAATCCGGCGGGGCGCCTTGTTTGCGGGAGACTTTAAGATCGATCTGGTTTATCGAAGAGTGCTGTTGATTGAGTTGATGCAAAAAGCCGACGAGGTAAAAGCATTTTTGGATGCTTACCGCTCACGCCTGGCCTGCTTCGTCAACTCATTCCGCTGCCGGCTTACCGAGAACAAATCTTTTTTTCAGTTCCTCAGTGATCCGGACCACGCAGAATTATTTAGCGCGACGGAGCAAGCTATCCTGGCCCGTTATATTCCTTGGACGCGCCGGGTGAGGGAAGGCTACACCGATTTTCATGGAGCGCGGATTGATCTCTGCGATTTTATGGGGCGGCAGCGCGAGCGCTTCGTCTTGAAACCAAACGACTCCTATGGCGGACAAGGAGTTTGCCTTGGCGCTACCTGCGATAGTGCCACCTGGGAAAAGATCTTGGGGACGGCGTTGCGTGAGGGATGGGTGGCTCAGGAGCATGTCTCGATTCCATTAGAGCCGTTTCCGGTCATCGACGGTGAAACCGTTGCCCTTAAAGATTTGCACGTTAACATCGGACCCTATTACATTGGCGGTCGTTATTGCGGATCCATTGCCCGAGCCTCATTGAGCTCAGTGATTAATGTTAATGCCGGTGGCGGTGGGACACCAACGTTTGTAGTGGGAGAGGCGCGGCTTTGAGAAAAGGATAATCCCCTATGACGCTTACCGAGCAGATCAAGGCCAAAGCCCTGGAGTTAGGCTTTGATAAAGTTGGCGTCAGCCCCGCCAATGTGCCTTCGCCGGCGGCTTTTCTAACGACATGGCTGGCCAATGGATACCATGGTGATATGCGCTGGTTGGCCAGGGCGCCTGAGCGCCGCATGGATCCCCGCAAGGTGCTGCCCGGCGCCCGCTCCGTAATTTCTCTGGCCACTAACTACTACACAGAGGCGCATACTCAGACCGACCATCCTGACATCGGGAAACTTTCGCGCTACGCCTGGGGAGATGATTACCACCCCATCATTCTTAAGCGTCTGCGACGACTGCACGATGACATACTTGCACGGGAGCCCGGAATACAAACGCGCTACTACGTCGATACCGGTCCGGTGATGGAAAAAGCCTTCGCGCAACAAAGCGGGCTCGGCTGGATCGGCAAGCACACCAATGTGATCACGGAAGAGTACGGCTCATGGATGTTTCTCAGTGAGATACTGGTAACCGCGGTCCTCGATTACGATCTTCCCGCCGACGATCAGTGTGGGCATTGCCGGCTTTGTATCGATGCCTGCCCGACCGAGGCCATCGTTGCGCCCTATGTCTTGGACGCGCGCCGCTGTATTCCATACCTGACGATTGAACTGCGCAGTGACATTCCGGAAGACCTGCGCCCGCTGATGGGCAACCATGTGTTTGGCTGTGATATCTGCCAGGAAGTGTGCCCGTGGAATGCGCAGCCGGTGATTACCAAGGAAGCGGCCTTTCGCGCGCGCGCTACGACGGAAGCCGCGTCGCTGGCATCCTTTGCCGAGTGCCGCCCCGAGGACTTCAACGAGATCTTCCATCATAGCGCCGTGAAACGAGCTAAGTGGGCTGGGCTTTTAAGAAACGTCATGGTGGCCATCGGCAACTCGCGAAATCCTCATCTGATTCCAGTTCTTAAGCGAGCGTTGGCACGTACCGAAGCTATGGTAAGCACGCATGCAAAATGGGCGCTGGCGCGTTTGCGGTCTCATCTACTCGCCTCTTAGCTATGAGCCTCGCGGTTGTCCTGCCTCCGCATCCTCTGAAAATAACCCAGGAGCAACAGTACCGGTTGCGGTAGCGACCGGGCATGCCGCGGCGTACCCACCTCGGTCTACACGCTCGTTGTAGCAGTCGATTTTGTTTTCCATTCGCCGTGGCGCCCCAAAGAGGCATAAACAACTTCCTAACTCGGACGAGCCGGAACTAAACAGCAGCAATATCAAAAGGGGTTTCAAAATCGCGAAATACTGTACTCGGTCGTGCCGCAACCCCTTGGGGGTTACAACTATTTCGCATTGCAGACCCAGGGTTGGCCGCGGGGACGCGGCCAACCCTGGGCTTTGTTCCACAATCCCTTTGGGATTGTCTTCGCGCCCCGCCGCGAATCGCGACGGAGCAAAGGCAAATATGTATTACCCATGTAACTACTCAGGCGAAAGCCCGCCTTTACAGAACCGGGAGCGGTAGCGACCGGGTCGGTACGTTATTGCCAGGCGCGCACCCGGTCGCTACCGCTCCCGGTTCTGTATCCGTACTCCGCCATGGGCTGAGCAGTTACTTACCCATTTAATCAGGTAGTGAATTAGGCAACAACATGCCTAACCCGGACGAGTTTCAAAATCATGAAATACTCGCATGAATAAAGGACCGAATGGCACGTCCTGAAAATAATTTTGCTTGTTTCCGCGCAATTTCATCTTGTCAGAGACTACGCTGGAAAAAAGAGGTTCTCCTCAGGGAGAACAGCTCGTATCATAATTCCTGTCCAGGCAAAAGGGAGAGCTTCATTCTCACTTTGAAACTCCGGCGATTGCCATCTAAATTGACTGTAACTGTTCAGGGCGGTCGCCGGCTGGTCCCTGAAGGGGACCTTGT
>JACOSC010000218.1 GCA_016179055.1 Acidobacteriota bacterium | reverse complement strand
CAGGATAAGCCTTCCCGAATTTCTCGTGGGTAACCGGCAGGGGTCTCCTTTCACAAAATTCCTCATCGAACGGATAGATGTAGGCAGGGCTGAGGGTCTACGACTGGCCGGCTAGTGGACAACTTGGCACTCTCAAGCTAATAGGCCTCCGCAATAAAATAGAAGGGCTCTTCTATTTCCAGGGAATCGAAAATGGATTAGAATTGTGCTTAAAAAAAGGGTAAGATGGAAAGATTCCTGCAGTGAATTATAATAGCATAAACTCGGCACTCGCGAGTAAACTTAGTGAACCGCTGATAATGGCCAGAGACACGGGCATATTACAAAACGTTATACTGTAGTGTCAATAGAAACAAATTGGGTGCTGGTAATGTATGGCCTAGCGGAACCGCTTCAGACTTTAGCGGCCGGAGTGGAGCTATCTAGCTTAGCACTTGATAAGCGGCGGTAGACGCGATAAGCGGGGACCGAATAGTTTAAGACCAAGGAGAAAGACTCGGGATAATGACGGCTTGATGCAGGATGAGCCGCACGCATAATGAGCGCGCTCTATGCTTGAAAACAAGCATGCTTTTCTCTCTGGCCTTGGCGCATCTTGGGTTTCTAGTATATCGTTTCATTGAATCATATCCATTATGCTGAGCGGGCTTCGAACTTCTTCCAACGGTGCATGACTGGAGCCTGATTGATTTCAGCAATGCCTTGCAGAATGCGATCCCGGTGCTCCTCCCAAGATTGAGCGCGAATGTGCCTGAGGAAAGTGCGTGCCATTTTGCCAAACAGCTTTTCGTCCCGACCCGTCGGGATGAGCCAGGAGCAGTGCTTCGGGGTATGCACGTACTTGAAGCGATTGGGCCGCGTAGCTAAGAACGCCTGCACTTCCTTGGAAGTATGGGCGGAAGGGTTATCCAGGATGATCCGTATCGTGTAGTCCGGCGGATAATACGCATCTAGGTCCTTCCGCAGCGCGATAAACTCCCGGCGGCGATGACGCCGCTCGACGCGGGCGGTCACGTGACCGGAGTGCAGATCCAGGGCCGCCAAGATGGAACAAGTTCCCAAGCGCTTATACTCAGGGTCCCGCAGGGCGGGATCGTGGGATGCCGGCCCGGTACCGGCGGCAAGTCTGGCGCGGTATTAGCGATCGCCTGCACCCCTGGCTTCTCAGCAACCGATACCGTGATCACTTTGGCGATTGAGTCGGTGGCCGCGGGCTGCTGATTTTGCAGGGCCACCGCTTGATAGACGAGCAGCACCTCTCGCATCTTGGCCTCGAACTCAGGATCACGTCGCTGCAGGTAATAGGTTACCTTGTGCTGCTGCAGCGGCTGATCGGTCAGAATCCGTTGCATGGTGGCTTTCGAGGCGCGTGCTAAACAGGAATGCCCCTGAGCCTGGGCGTGCTCCCGGACAGGTTGCGCCAAGGCTTTCCGGCTCCACACCTCGGCCGCATACCCAAACTCTTTCGGCTTCGCGCAAACCAAATGAACCACCCAGGCTTTGGCTTCCTTTCAGTGAAATCTTATATTAGTGAGAGAAGAGCGCGCCACGTCAGTATTTTACATACTGGCGGACGCACTCTCCGCATGGCTAGGATCGTCCTTGATCCTACCTGTATTGATTCCACTTCCCAGTTACTTCTTCATCGTCCGCTTCATGCCAGCCGGTAACGGGGTTGCCGTTAACAAAGATGGCTTGCTTCCCATCGGAAGACCGTTCCATCAAAGTGGCTATGAAGTTGGGGCCGATGCCCTTACGATCAATCTTGTCGATAAACCGATATTTTAAATTTTTCATAATTCCTCGAAAATTCAGCGCCGAGGTGATCTCTGGCACTGAGGAAATGAAGCCACGCGCCACGCCAACATGGCGGGGTTTTATCGCTCCGTACACCTTTTGTTATTCGTGATTATTTCCAGCAGGATGGTGGTAGTAATTAATCTTGCCATTTTCATTATAGCATGGAATCGGGGATATTCTTAGTGCAAGCAATCAAAATTTGACAGGAAGCATTCTAGTACTATTTCTAATTCACACAGGGGTAGGATTACTCTACTCTTAATGTTTTTCTCCTTATTATCTCTTATTTTGTAGCAGGCGGAAGAGCAACCTAACAAACTTTCACGCACCGTCGCTAGCTCTTCTGCCTGCTGCTTCCAAGAGGCCCACAGGGCCGGCACCGCTAAGGCGTGCCGCACCTTCGGCGTTTAGCCTCCATACGGTGCCACGGACCCCGCTCTGACGAGCGGGGCTATTACCTGGCGGCCCTGCGGCCCGCGCCTCCAAATTTTGGGAATGATGCTCTACAACGAGCGCCCCAAATAGGCAACAAAACCGCCTTCGGCGGCGATGATGAATATAAGATTGACCAGCTATTGTTTAGAATCTACGTTTCTCAGTGATCGGTAACAAATGATGCAAACGCCATCGTGCCAGGTTCCCAGGATCATAACCTGGGGATCAGCGTTAGGGCCGCTCAGTGATCTAAGACAACAATAAGCAATCCGGGAGGAGTCCCTCCACAACTAAGGCTAGGAAGGGCTTGAGTCGAGTTCTTTAAACATGGCTTCCATTTTCTTCCTGAACCCGGGGAGGTCCGTTTCGACGACCGACCAGACTTCATCCACGTCGATCTGGAAGTAGTCATGCACGAGAATATTTCGCATGGCGGCGATCTGCTGCCAAGGAATTTCTGGATGCTTAGCGCGAAAACCTTGTGAAAGTTTGCGGGTCGCTTCTCCGATAATCTGGATGTAGTAGATAACCCACGTTTGTATCAGCTCATCCCTGTCGAACTCCTGACGTCCTCTTGCCGCATACTTTTCTATGCGCTCAATGGCCTCAAGAATATCTTGTAAATAGACGCGGTCATCTCTCATAGAGTAACCACATCGCGTAGCACTCGTTCCAAAACCGCTGGCTTGAGGGTCCGCTCTGTGGCTACGTCCACTTTACAAGCGAGGAATTCTTCCAATTCGACAAGCAACGCGGCGCGGTCAAACAAACTACGTCCTTTCTCCATCTCCACCAGAAAGTCCACATCGCTATTTTCACGCGCCTCACCGCGCGCCACCGAGCCAAAAACGCGAATGTTGCGGGCGCCATGCTTAGCGGCGATGCGGAGAATATCTTCGCGCCGGGTTTTTAACCGATCGATCAATCCCACTTGATGCCTCCATTAGGCTAAAGTTTATCAAATTTGCGGACGGAGACCAAGTGAAAGCGCACCAACACGAAAAACAATTTCTCAGCAAAAGCCGTTGGTACAAAATGTATCTTGTTGGTCTATTCTCCGGGGACCAAGAGGATAGCAAGAGGGCCCTCAACCCCAACTATGAAAACTTACTTTCCATCGTGGGGGAGGAAAAGATTTATCCACGCGTGCACTGGCTCTTTGCTTTCAAATTAGACTTCCGTTTTCTTCAAACTACGCACATTCTCTCGCTTACCAGCGACCACCCTAAAAACGAATCTTCCCCTCACGGTTTGTCTAATTTTCTCCCTTTTCGAAATCTCTGCTCTTGGGACTGCCGGCTGGTCTCGTGGCCTATCTTCTCGGTGGTCTCTGTGCCTCTATGGTGCATACTTGCCGCTCCTCCTGCGGGAGCAGGGTGTCCGACAGAAAATGCGGGAAAAATCCCAGCGGCTTCAAGCCGAGAAGCCGATCACACTCAGGAACAAAGCGCGACAGACCACCGCGCACCACGAGAAAATTCTTGAAGCGACAACGACGCGCCCTGTAGAACAACGATGCGTCTATTGACGACTAATGGCCGGCGGGTAATTAATAAAGGCAATAACGGCGTCTTTACCGTGCAGCGATTCGGCCTCGGCGATAGCCGCTTCCACGCCGACCATGGGCTCGAAGCCAAGATGACGAACGAGGCTGGGCTCACGGGCGCCTGCAACGAATACGCGGCCGGCATGGCGCAAGCGCTTGAGCGGATACGTCGCCATGATCCCATGAACCGGGTGAAATCCATAACCATAGCGGTACTTGTAAATGTATTCCGGCCGGTGCGCAAAATCCTCCTCGTATTGATCGCGAATCTGGTAGGGATCGCGCGTGTGTGTAAGGATAGCGTCCCATACTTCGCGATACGAAGGATGGTGTATGTCATCCCACTGATTGGGACAGGGCGTAGACAAAACCACGGTGCAACCAGGTTTGCCGATGGCCTCTATCATACCGCCCAGGTAACCCAATCCGGTTGAGATCAGCGTCAGGATCGGATTCATAAATGAGAAGGCGGCATAGGGACTCCAGTTGGGCACTCCGTAGACAATGATGTCCGCTTTCTCTTCCATCATCTCACGGCGCGGTTGGTGATGAGTCTTTAAGACGGCGAGGGCCGCCTGGCGAGTGGCTTGCACAGTTCCGGCCCACAGATAGGCGACCTCCAGCGGATTGCCCAGCACGGTTTCAATCTTAAATATTCTCTTGCCGAGGACCGCTTCGAGATGATTTCCCATCTCATCGAAAATTTGGTGCATGGGATTATGCGTGAGCGACATCGACATGCCGTCCGGTGTATGGTGCCAGCGAATTGAACGGTAACTGGCCAACCCGACGCATACGGATTTCCAGCCCCCATTAAAACCACGGAAGCAGTTCGTATTGACGTAAATCGTCAGGTCCGAATCGGCCACCAGGCTATTCACTTCCACTTCATAGCCCGACGGGGTCAGGCCAAGATAGGTTAGGCTTTTCTCATCTTCGGCGTCGTGACAGAAAAGGCGATAGCCAAACTCTTTCACCAGACTCTCGCCCAGTATTTTCGCCAGCTCCATGCGGGTAAACTTGCGATGCAGCGCATTGGCGCAGACCAACGTAATATCGCGGCGAGCCACGCCGCCTTTTTCCAATTCCGCCACCACTAGATTCAAGGCTATCTCCCAAACTGGCGCATAGCAGAGCACCGTGGGGTCATCGAACGCGATGGCAACTCTATGGCCAGGCTTGACCGATTCGCGCAGCGGCCGGAAATTCAGGGGGTGGCTTAAGGCGTCTCGTATCGTGCCTTCCAAACTCTCCACGCCTTGCAACGGAAGCGTAAAACTGGGTTGTATCATTCTAGTGCGATCCGGCAGCGTAACCTCGATCATCTCGTCGCCCGACACCATATTTGTTCGCATGATTTCCTCACGGGTTATAATTTAAGTAACTGTTCACGGGGGTCAGAGCGTCGGGGATCAGGCGATATTGCTTGGATTTATTTCCAGAGACTTACGCCATTCGTTAAGCATCCGTCCCACTACCCTATCTCTAAATCACGATAATTCCTAACAGGCATCAGTACCACTGGGCCCTTGGCCCCTGATCCCAGATCCCCGATCCCTGTGAACAGTTACAAATTTAATGTCCAGTAACCATGACCAGTTTCCTCACCGCGGCTTTCTTCAGAGCCTGACTAGGAGATTTTCACTCTGCGGCTTCTATGCGGATATACCACGTGGCTATATCCCCCCTATCTAACCATGCAACGGGCACGCGGAAGAGGAAAGTCCTCCCGTAAGTCTCGGAACCTCTGCCAATGGAGTTGCGTTCCCTGGCTCCGCCGACCAAGCGATGGGTACGGGGGCCCTCCTCTTCGAGCCTGCGCCCCGCCATAGTCTGAAGCTGGCTCGCACAACTCCGCAGGTTCAGCTTCAGACGAAAGCCAGTTTGGCAGTGAGAACTGTAGGTCAATTCTCGAGGCCGAGTCAATCCTGATCTGGAAGAATGCAGCTTATTGAGATCGTCCAGAGTAGTTCCCAACGTCAAGCCGCCGGGATCGTTTGTTCCAGATCATTCTACATTAAGAACAGGTATCGTTGGTCTGCTGCGGCGGCGAGTTGGTCGGCGAGATCTCATATTTCTTTAGAATTTCTTCCCAGCGACCCTGCGCCTGCAGCAAAAGTTCCACTACTTCACGAACGGCGCCATCGCCGCCCCGGGCGTGCGTGATGTAATTCACTTGCTGTTTAACCTCTTCGCGCGCATTGGCCGTGGCAATGGCCAAGCCGACGCGATGAAAAACTGGTATATCGGTAAAATCATCGCCCATGTAGGCCACTTCTTCGGCCAGATGCGCCGATTGGGTCAGAATCTTTTCCAGGATCGATAATTTCTCAATATGGCCCTGGTAAACATATTTCATCTTGCACTGGGCGGCGCGGATCGTGGTGGCTAGCGAATCGCGGCCGCTAATGACACCGGTTTCCAATCCGACCCAGTGGCACCACTGCAGCCCTATACCATCTTGCGCGTTGAATCCCTTGGTTTCCGTGACGCCGCCTCGGCCATCGGGAATCGGATACAAGCGGCCATCGGTCAGCACGCCATCCACGTCCATCAGCAGCAGTTTTATTTTCCAGGCGCGATCCAATACGGTTTTGGCGATCATGACTTCCTCATTGCCTAGCAAAGCTTCATTCCTTCGTGAAGTAACATACCCTGTGCAATCCTAGCAATCGGTCCGACGAATTACAAGCGATGTTTGGTGGTGGCCGATGGCGGGCAGGCGGCGGCGACGCCAAGAGCCCGCTATGATCGAAAATCGCCAGCACAAATTTCAAGTCCGTGCCGACCCCCTGAACAGCAATAAAAATATTGCAATTGTTCAACCACCTACGCCTTATGGCACCGAGCTGATACAGAACCGGGAGCGGTAGCGACCGGGTAAGCGCCGTATGGCACATAGACCTGGTCGCTACCGCTCCCGGTTCTGTATCAGTGCCGACCCCTCAACAGTTAGAAAATATTTAGATCATCCGAAGGTGGGAAATCTTATTCAGGAAGTTTGAGGTCTTTAGCATTAGTCGGGGAATATACAATGCGTTGGGCCATTGTCAGCCCGCCTCCCCGAAAATGAATTTGGTGGCAGGCAAGTTCCGCGGCGCTTCACCCCCGGCTATTGAAGTATGACTTTTCAGGGAATTAGGTCGCCTGGAGTCCCGGTCAGGAGGCAATCATACGGGGGGCCGGCTCGACGGCTTGCGGAGCTTCGGCGACCAGAGGGGTTTCAAACGCCAGAGACCATACTTCGTCCAGTCGCTCGACGAAATGGAAAGTCAAGGCCTCTTTGATTTCCTGAACAATCTCTATGAGGTCATTTCGGTTTCGTTGGGGAAGGATGACTTCTTTGATGCCGGCGCGCCTCGCCGCCAGAACTTTTTCCTTGACGCCGCCGATGGGGAGAACCAGACCGCGCAGCGTCACCTCGCCGGTCATCGCCAACTCAGGCTTGACTCGTTTCTGGGTTAGCATCGAGACCAGCGCGGTAGCAATAGCAATGCCTGCCGAGGGCCCGTCTTTAGGAACGGCGCCTGACGGCACGTGCAGGTGGATATCGGTGCGATCAAAATCTTCATCGATGCACAACTCATGAGCGCGTGCGCGGACATAGCTTAGCGCGATGTGGGCGGATTCCTTCATTACCTCGCCTAGCGATCCGGTCAAATTCAGCTTCCCGCTGCCCTTCATTTTAGTGGCTTCAACGAAAATGATCTCGCCTCCCGTCGGGGTCCAGGCCAGGCCGGTCGCCACACCGGACTCAGCTACGCGCTCTGCGGCTTCGGAAAAGAAGCGCGCCGGTCCGAGGAACTCCGCCACTTTCTCGGGAGTGATCGTAACGGAATCCGTATGCCCTTCCGCCACTCCACGCGCCACGGCCCGGCAGGTTGCGGCTATCTCCCGCTCCAGGTTACGCACGCCGGCTTCCCGTGTATAGCTGCCGATAATCTCCTGCAGTCCTTCGTTGGGAAAAGGAATGTGTTCCGGCTTTAGACCGTGCGCCTCGATCTGCTTGGGCAGCAGGTGACGACGCGCAATGAAGATCTTTTCCTCTTCCGTGTAACCGGAAATGTTGAGGACTTCCAGACGATCGCGCAGCGCCGGAGGTATCGTATCCAGCATGTTGGCGGTGCAGATAAACATTACTTTGGAGAGATCCCAGGATACTTCCAGGTAGTGGTCGGAAAAAGAATGGTTCTGTTCAGGATCTAAAACTTCGAGCAAGGCCGAGGAGGGGTCCCCGCGAAAGTCCAGCCCAATCTTATCGATTTCATCCAACATGAAAAGGGGGTTGTGCGAGCCGGCTTTGCGCATGCCCTGTATGATGCGCCCAGGCAGCGCGCCAATATAGGTTCGCCGATGGCCTCGGATTTCAGCTTCGTCACGTATCCCGCCCAAGGAGACGCGGGCAAACTTGCGCCCCAAGGCGCGCGCAATGGATCGTCCGAGCGAAGTCTTTCCCACGCCGGGAGGACCGGCGAAGCAGAGAATGGGGCCCTTCATGTCTGATTTGAGTTTCCGTACCGCGAGATATTCCAATATACGGCGCTTGACCTTGTCCAGGTCATAATGATCTTCCTCGAGGATTTGCGTGGCTAGCTTGAGATCCAACTGGTCCTGTGTAGCCACGGACCAGGGCAAGTCGATCAACCAATCCAGGTACGTTCTTACGACAGTATACTCCGCCCCTCCTGGGGCCATGCGGCTCAGCCGATCCAGTTCTTTCAAGGCGATCTTCTGCGCTTCTTCCGACATCTTAGCGTCTGCAATCTTCTTACGCAGCTCCTGCGTCTCTACGGTCTTATCATCGGCCTCTCCTAATTCCTTCTGGATCGCTTTCAATTGTTCGCGCAGATAATACTCGCGCTGCACTTTTCCGATCTCATCACGGACTTGAGATTGTATCTTGTTTCCCAATTCCAGGACCTGCAATTCGCGGCTGATATAATACGTCACTTTTTCAAGCCGGGTTTTGGTGTCCGCCATTTCCAGCAATTCCTGCCGTTCGGTCAGCGAGAGATTGAGGTTGGCCGCAATAGTGTCGGATAAGCGGCCGGGATCATCAATGTTGGCCACGAGGAATCCAGCTTCTTTGTTCAGGGTCGGCGATAACTCCGACAACTTGTGAAATGAATTCTGCAGAGTGACGACTAACGCGTCGATCGTGACGCCGGAAGAAGGAATTTCCACCATCGGCTCAACGGCCGCGCGGAAGTAGGGATCAATTTGTGTGTATTGCTTTATGACGACACGCGCTAACCCTTGCACGAAAGCCCTCTGGCTGCCGTCCGGCATCTTGAACAATTTAAGGATGGCCGCCACGGTCCCGGCCTTGTGCATGTTTTCCGGGGAAGGCTCATTGATCGATGGGTCCTGCTGCGCCACTAGGGCAATCAACTGATTGGCTTCCGACGCTTCATGAACAAGCTTAATAGATCGCTCGCGGCCGATCACCAGCGGAATTACCTGATCCGGGTAGACGACCGTATCCCGCAAGGGCAGCACCGCCATTTCTTCGGGGATCGTGGGCAGTTTTTCCGATTCCTGTTCACCAGGCTCTGTCGGGCGCGTCTCTCGTGTCATAAGGCCATACCTGTGTTTTCGGACAATTGTTTGATTTCAGGTTTCGTAGGTGTAAGTGTTATTGTGGCCGCCTTATCAATACCGGCGTGTGCTTGCAAACCTTTAATATTGGGCACACAAATATACTAATCCTTCAAAGTCATACTTTGGACAGCTTGTCTATCTCCAATTTACCTCCAATGATCTCGCGCAGCGCGACCTCCAGTTTAGGGGTAGTATCTGATATGCCCCTGAATATTTTTGGCTCAGCGCCGTTCTCCAACTGCTTTATCCGCTGGCTCGCGATGTTGCAGAGCAGGAAACAACTTCCGATTTTATCGATGGCTTGGGGTAGAAGATCCGTATATTTCATTTTCTCATCCTAATTATTTGTAACCGTTCGCGGGGGTCAGGCGATATTGGTTGGATTTCTTTTCCAAACCGTCTGCAATCCGTTAAGCATCCTTTCCACTAACCAATCTCTAAATCACGATAATTCCTAACAGCCATCGGCACCCACGGGTCCTCACCCTCTGGTCCTGAACCCTGATCCCCGTGAACAGGTACAATTATTCGCTTGCGTTGTGCGTGCTCAGTATGACTGACACCGCGCACTCTACATCATTTCGAATTTGGCGAACTTGGTTGGCCCAAGATCACACGTTAGCTCCGGTGCATTATCCTTATATGCAATCCAACAACCTCTAAGCCGAAAAGTCTCTCATTCAAGCATCCCAAACCTAAGACGTGCCTATAGGCTTGTCAAGCCGGCGGAAACGCTTAAGGCTCACAGAAGGCATCGGTTGTAAAGACCTCCATTACGGCATTCTGGCTCCACGCACTTGGATCGAGGCCGGCTTTGCGGCAAGTCTGTTCGGCGAAGCGCTGGACGTCCCAACCATAGTCAATCGGCACTTGCGGTAATAGGATGCCGCGCGCCGTTCCCAATCCAACCACCAGGCCGTGACACCCAAGCTCAATTTCACCAATGTGGGAAATTCGACGCAGCGCGGACAGCACGGAAATATGTATGGTAATTTCTCGCAATTCCTCCGCGCGCACGGGTGGAAACCGTCGATCCTGAGTAGCGGCCGCGATCGCCGAGTCCATGACGCAGTGATACAGGGGTTGATCGGCGCTAATCGATCCCACGCAGCCGCGCAATTCGGTCTTCCGAGTCAAGGTCACAAAAGCCGCCCGCGGAACGGCGAGCGCCGGGTCCTCGGGGTCGTAGCTTAGAAACACTCCGCTAGTCACGTAAGCTTCCAACGTATAACGCGCCAGGCGCAGTAATTCCTTTCTTTGTTCGGCCGTCAAGGCCACCATAGCTGTCCTTGAATCCCCCCTGGCATGCTGCCGCCAGTCCTTGGCGAAGTAGAGTGACTTATATCTTTGTAAATGGAGGCCGTAGTCTTGTGCGCTCAAAGCCGGCGCCTGTCAAACTGAGATGTGAACCACGCTAGATTTTTACACTTCCCGGTCCTTTGAGCCCAGGACCTGTGTCTTCTTTCCCCTTAGCTCGCCGGCGCAAGAATTTCAATCGTCTGCGCTGTCGATGCTTGATCCTTTCATCAATTCGGCTCCAAAACTCGCGGAAGTATTCAATCATAGAAGCCAGAGCAAATAAGACCACAACCCATAACGTAGCCTGCGCCAGAATTGAAATTACCCCCGGCATTTTCCGAGCCAATATGAGCAAGGTGATGGAAATGACCTGAGAGACCATCTTGAACTTGCCCAATTTCGAGGCGTCGATCGTAAAACCTTCGGTGATCGCGATGCTGCGCAGTCCACTGACGGCAAACTCTCGTCCGATGATAATGACAACCATCCATGCCGGCGCCAGCCTAAGTTGTACCAGGGAAATGAACGCTGCCGATATAAGAAGCTTATCGGCAATCGGATCCAATAGACGACCCAACGTCGTCACTTGATTCCGACGACGGGCCAGGTAGCCGTCCAACCAATCTGTAATGGCCGCCCCCAATATAAGAATGATGGCCCATTTTTCCCAGCCCTCTTTTTCCGTGAGTAGAATGGCAACGATCAGTGGTACCAGGAAAATCCGCGATAAGGTCAAGCCATTTGGTAAATTCATGCCGTCTACTTCTTATAAAAAAACTAACGAGACGCCGCCTGACGGGAGGCTGAGATGCTACCGATTAATCTGCGCAAAACCGCGCAACCAGAACCTCTATAAGAATGTACGCAACGTATCCGTCGTTCCTATTGTACGTAAATGCCGCTTTATTTCCAAATGTTATTTGGGTCGTTGTTTGTTAAATGAAAAACGTTTCATGGGGCAATGGCACTAGCCTGTAAAAACGTCCAGTGACCGATTCCGTCTCTCGATTGGCGAGGCCAACCGTTAATCGCCGCGGCGCAGTTATAGCGGATGGCTAGGGAATCGTCAGGATTATCTTTCCGACGTTTTGATTGTTCGCCATACGGGCATGGGCTGCTGCCACATCCGCCAAGGAAAATTGCGAATCAACCACCGGACGAATGATTTTCTGTTCGAACAAAGGCCAAATGCGACGGCGCAGTTCCTTGGTGATGGCGATTTTCTCCGTAAGCGAACGGCTGCGCAGAACCGATCCGATTACGCGCAATCGGTTACGCATTAACCTTATGAGGTCCAAGTCGGTATGCGTACCGCCCATCCCCCCGATGATGACCAGACAACCGCCGACGGTCAAGCACTCTAAATTTTTTGCAAAATAGGAGGCGCCCACACAATCCAAAATAATATTAACTCCGGCGCCGCCGGTGCCTTGCCGTATTTGTTCGCAAAAATCTTCCGATGTGTAGTTGATCGCGAAATGGGCGCCCAGGGCCATACAGCGCTGCCGCTTTTCTTCAGAGCCCACCGTGACCCATACCGTGGCGCCGGCGGCTCGGGCTAATTGTAGGGCGGCCGTGCCGACTCCGCTGGCGCCGGCGTGAATCAGCACCACATGACCCTTTTGTAATCCGCCCTCCAGGAACAAATTTAGAAACGCGGTATAGAAAGCCTCTGGAATGGCCGCCGCTTCGGCAAAGGTCAAGGATTCGGGAATGGGCAACAGCATATCGGCATCTGTCACGGCATATTCGGCGTAGGCGCCCCCGACCAATAAGCAGCAGACGCGGTTGCCGATGGCCCAGCCTGCAACCGATGGGCCAATCTCCGCGATTTCTCCGGCAATTTCCAAACCCAGAATATCCGATTCGCCCGGTGGGGGCGGGTATAGGCCATGTCTCTGCAACAAATCGGCCCGATTGACGGCCGTGGCGCACACGCGTATCAGCGCCTGTCGGGAGTGTGGACGAGGCCTGGCTACGTCCTCAAGATAGAGCGAGTGGGACTCATCATCACGAACCCGTACCGCTTTCATAATCAATTCCCCGTCATTCTTTCCGCACGATCCCAGCCAAGCCCGTTTCGGTCTCTCGGGCGACCATTGCGTGTGAGGTCGTCGTTCACGCGCCCGAATCGCCGCTATGGCCGTCAAGCGGACATGAACCACTATATCATTTCACAAAGCCGGTTCACAACTCTTGACCTCAGGAAGAAGCTTACCCAACGTGAGAAACTGCTCGGCCCGTTTAATGTTTTGAAACTGTTCAGGGTGTGCGCCAAAAATATAGGTAGGAATGGACAAGAGATAGGGTTTTTCCGAGCATCAGAATTCTGACAAGCATTCAGAATAAATCCTACCACAAGGACACAAAGGCACTAAGCTCACGAAACCATTTTGTATCTTCGTGTCTTTGTGGTTAAATGAATCCTGCCATAAATATACAAAACCATTGCCAGAAAATCCCCCTGGTTGATTCAAACCCCCAACAAATTTGACGTACACCCAACTGTTCAGGGAGGTCGGCACTAATGCAGACCCCCCTGAACAGTTACACGCATTTTTAGTGTGGAGGTTCGAGCTTGGATTGATATGATATACTCTACAGCTATATTGGGCGGTAGCTCAGGTGAATTATGGGAGTAAGAATCTTACTGTATTCCGGCAAAGGCGGAGTGGGCAAAACGAGTGTGGCGGCCGCCACGGGGTACCGCGCCGCGGCGCTAGGCTATCGAACGATAGTCTTGTCTTTGGATGTGGCGCATAGCCTGGCCGATTGCTTTGACCATAAGCGCGATTTGATGGATACCAACCGCGGAAATCCCGTGCGTATCAATGACCGCTTAGCGATTCAAGAGATCGATGTGCAGGAAGAGGTCGAACGCAACTGGGGCGAAGTGTACAAATACTTATCCACGCTGCTTAATGTCACAGGGTTGGGCGAGGTGGTAGCCGAAGAACTGGCCATACTGCCGGGCATGGAGGAAGTGTGCGGGCTGCTATACATCAACAAATATGTGCGGGAAAATACCTACGACGTAATCATATTGGATTGCGCGCCTACCGGCGAGTCGCTGCGCTTCATCAGCATGCCTTGCGCTTTGGAATGGTACATGAGGAAAGTTTTCACGGTGGAACGGAACTTGGCCCGCGTCATTCGCCCGGTGGTAAAATCGGTGACGACCATTCCCATGCCGGAAGACAGTTATTTTGCGGCCTTGCAATCGCTCTTTAAACGTCTGGAAGGCGTCGATAAGTTGATCGGCGATCCCAAAATTACTTCGGCACGCCTCGTCACGAATCCAGAAAAGATGGTGGTCAAGGAAACGCAGCGAGCCTTTATGTATTTCTGCCTTTATGGCCTTTGTGTGGATTCCATTATCATTAATCGAATAATTCCAGAGGCCGTCAACGATAGTTATTTTAAGAACTGGAAGCGATCGCAAAGCCATTACGTCGAATGTATTGAGGATTATTTTGCCCCGATTCCCATTCTCAAGGCCAATCTGTTTGTTGATGAAATCGTCGGAACGCAACGGATCGCCAAACTGGCGGACCTCCTCTTCGAATCCGGCGATCCCACCACCGTGCTCTATTCCGAGCCGCCGTACCGCTACACCAAAAGCGGCGGCGATTACAAACTTCAAGTCACGCTGCCCTTTATTAAAAAGGATGACTTGGAAGTGCATGTGGCGGGAGATGAGCTCATCCTGCGGATCGGCAATTTTAAGCGGCACGTGCCTCTGCCGAGAGCCTTGACCAACATGAATCCCTCCGCCGCAAAAATTGAAAAAAACATCCTGACGCTTACTTTCGGAGATTCCAAGCATGCCAAGAAAAAAGTCAAAATCTGAGAGGGCCCACCCCTACGAAGACGGCTATGACGATCAGCCCTATCAACGACGGCCGGGCGACACCGTCACCTTGCTGTTTGATTTGCTGGCCGGCCAGTTTCCCAGCCAGAGCGAAGTGATCGATCATTTGCGCAACGCCGAGATAGAATTCTTGAAGGCCTTGCGATCGTTCCTCGATAAGCAAATTGAGCACCTTGAAACCCGTTGCGCCACAGCGACGCGGCCCCGCGTAAGAAAAGTGGATCTGTCGGGCAGCTAGCCGGCCTATCGACGTTACGGCGCTCGACTCTCCAGGAGTCGCTCGTGCAGGGCCTCATAAGCCGGTTTAGCTCATAATCTTCATCAAGGTTTTGCATATTTATCGTAGGATTCATTTAACCACAAAGACACGAAGATGAAATCGTTTGAGCCAATACGACGTGAAACGGAGAGGATTGCAAAAGTAATCGAGGCCGCGTTTAATGTAACAGCTTTCTGGGACCAGGATTGAAGGATGGAATTAAGCGAATGGTTTTGTGAGCTGAGTGCCTTTGTGTCATTGTAGTAAGATTTATTCTGAATGCTTTTTCAGCCTTCAGATGCGCGGAAAAAGCCCTATCTCTTGCCCATTCCTACCGATATTTTTGACGCACACCCAACAAGATCCGACGGCGATTTACGATATATTGTAATGTCCGCGCCCATTGTGCTAACATGAGTCCGCTGTTTGCGAAGTGAATTTTACCCCAGAAAGTGTATGAGTCAACACCCTAGATTTTCAGTGGGCGTGTCGTACGAGTTACGGAACGCGCAACCGGTAAGGCCCGCACGTTTTAAGGGTGTCATAGGATTTCCAAATGCAACGTCCTATCTCGATGAGGACCATGGTATCTGAAAAGAGATAGGCCATTTCCAGGGGAGGAACTATGATTACCAACTTATCTCGTTCGTATTTCACCCTACGAAGCGGCGCTCAGAGCAGAGGGCGATCGCTTACGCTAGGGAGCCTATGCTTATGTTTAGTCACTTTGGCCACGGGCCTCGCACAAACTTGCCCGCCGCCGGGTTCGTGCGTGGCGTCGAACGTTCAACCGGGAGGCTGTCCCTGCACGCAACCGACTCCAGGCTGTGGAGGTCTTGAGAACCCAAGCTGTAATGACCCTGTAACGGGCTGCTGGAATACGTTAATGTACGGGTCGAATTGGATTGAGGCGGTCCACGCGGTCGTGGTGCCTGTCAAAAAACTAGACAACACGATAGTGCCCAAGGTACTCATGTGGGGATGGCCTAATCCAACGAGGTCCCTGGGAACCCCGGCCAAACTTTTGAGCCCCCCTCCTAAGGGCTCTCCACAAAATAAAGTTTAACTTTTACGCCCCACTTGCCGCGGCGAAATCGTGTAGTTCCACTTGGGATTGATCTGATGCAGTCGAAGATTGAGACGTTCCATTGCTTCATCGGGAATCTTGACTCCCGCCT
>JACOSC010000217.1 GCA_016179055.1 Acidobacteriota bacterium | reverse complement strand
TTTCTGGTTCATTTAGAATTACTAACGGCGAATCAGGTCTTCTGTTTATCAAAGTAAACTCTGGAGGAAACATAACGCATATCTTTAGAATTGCTGCTATCGGAACATCCGCCACAGACTACAGCGTAAGCGATATTACAAACGCAAACACTACAGCCGGGCGGAATCGTGCCGAAACATCGATCAGCGTATCTAACGAGCCGGACTATACGCATGTTGTTACGGTGGTCGCCACGAACCGGGGAGGAGAAACGATGCCTGTGGGTTTAAGTGCTTATTGGATGAAGATTCATTAAGCCCTGCACAATCCCTTTATCATCCGCTGGATTGTTTGCTCGGTTGGCGGCCGAGGATAGATATTGGGCAGTGAATGTCTACGAAGATTATGTATCGGTAACGATGTAGCCAACGCAAAAGCGATGGCCGGATTCAAAATTACAACAACGGCATCTTGCAATCTGGTAATCTTGAAGTATGGAAACAAGAGACATCGGCATTTTAATCGTGGATGATGAACGCGTTGTGCGCGCGTCGCTCTACAATTGGTTCAAGGAAGACGGCTACCGCGTAGAGACCGCTGAAAACGCGGCTGAGGCATTGAAGAAACTGCAGGCCACAGGCTACGACATCATACTGCTGGACATCAAAATGCCCGGCATGGATGGGTTGGAGCTCCAGCGCCGCATCAGAGAATTTGATAAGAACGCTATCGTCATCATCATCACGGCCTATGCGTCGGTGGATACGGCGGTGCAGGCGCTGAAAGAAGGAGCATTTGATTACGTTACGAAACCCATCGACCCCGACGATTTAACACACCTTGTGCGCAACGCCATTCACCAACGAACGCTGGCGGCGGAAAACGTGCAGCTCAAACGGAAGATAGAAGAGCTCTCGCAATTGGAAGAAATCGTCGGGGAAAGTCCGCCAATGAAGAAAGTGTTGGAGCTGGTAAAGACGGTCGCCGCCACTGACGCAACGGTGATGATTCTCGGCGAAAGCGGCACCGGAAAAGAACTCATTGCCCGTGCCATCCATGCCAACAGCAACAGGCGTTATTTTCCTCTCGTGCCGGTCAATTGCGGCGCCATGGCGGAAGGGTTATTGGAAAGCGATTTGTTCGGTCACGAAAAGGGAGCGTTCACCGGAGCGCAATATCGCCGCAAAGGGAAACTCGAAATGGCCAACGGCGGCACGCTCTTCCTCGATGAAGTCGGCAACATCAGCATGAAGACTCAGATGGATTTGCTGCGTGTGATTGAGACAAAACAATTCACGCGGTTGGGCGGCGAACAGGTCATTAAAGTTGACTTTCGTATCGTCTGCGCAACGAATAAAAATTTGGAGCAGTCGGTCAAGGAAGGCGCCTTCCGCGAAGATTTGTATTACCGGCTGAACGTCTTTACCATTCCACTGCCGCCCTTGCGCGAGCGGCGGGCGGATATTCCACTGCTGGCAAACCATTTTGTCCACAAGTATGCGTTGCAGATGAGCAAGGATATAAAGAGTATTTCTACGGACGCCATGGAACTGCTAAAAGGATTTGACTGGCCCGGCAACGTCCGCGAGCTCGAGAATGCGATTGAGCGTGCAATGGTCGTCGGTAGCCCGCCGTGCATCAAAGCGGAAGACTTGCCGCGGCAAGTGAATGGCCAATCACAAATCCCTGGAGGCGATACGCTGGCCGACGTTGAAAAAGCGCATATTAAGAAAATCTTAGAACGCACGGGCTGGAACATCACACGATCGGCGGAGATTCTGAAAATTGACCGAGTAACGCTATATAATAAAATTGAAAAGTTCGGACTTAGGACATAGATGTCGGTTATTGCCCTTGTGCCAATTCATACCGTCCCCGCAACGCAGCTCGAACATTTGGCGAGAGGCATTCGCGAGATACTCCATTGTGAGACGGCTCTTCTTCCGCGCCTAGAGGCCGCCGCCGCCTATGAAGCGGCGCGCAATCAATACAACTCGACGACCTTGCTGGCGCATCTCCTTCCTCTCCGCCCGCCCCATAGCGCGAAGATACTAGGTATCACTGAACTTGATTTATTCATCCCCATTCTTACGTATGTCTTCGGCGAAGCGCAACTCAGTGGTGCGGCCGCGGTGGTGTCGTCGTTTCGTTTGCGAAATGAGCTCTACGGCTTGCCTGCCGACCCCACGCGGCTGCGTCAGCGACTCCTCAAAGAAGCCAATCACGAACTCGGACACACCTTTGGTCTCATTCACTGCCGCAATGTCAACTGTGTGATGCACCCTTCGACTTATGCAGAGGATATTGACTTGAAGGCGGAGAGATTTTGCGAAGAGTGTTGGAAAGAGGCGTTCGAATCGGTTCACTGAATCATGACAATCTTGCAATGATTCATTGAATCGCCGACTCCGTTGTGTGAGTATTCCGGTGAAATTGACAACCCATTCCACAATGAAAATGGCCGTGCGTTCCGGAGCCAAACCGGCTACCGATTCCAACTCGAAGCTGGTCACCTTTGGGAGTAAAGCGGAACGGATATGGCGGTCCGCCTCGCCGACACGGAACTCCTGGAACAGTATCGCTGGATTGGTCGTGAAAAGTCAGTCAACTCGATGATGGAGCAAACCATAAGGATACGCCTTAAAAGAAAAGCGCACGGTTACTTCGTAGCTTCAACTATTGGTCGCTATCAGACACTTGGGTTTGCACGTACTTGCTGGAGCCGGAAACACGGGGATTGCTCGGTCAGTTCACGACTGCTTCACGAACCATTTTATTTCGGGACCCTCCCGGATCACCCACGGCTGCAAACCAGATCGATCCCGGATGGCTCCGATAACGAGCGGCCATTGGCTCCACGGAAACGTTTCGGCGCTCAAGGCGCTTTCATCTACTTCGACCCCTTCTTCGAAGCCGAGGCAGGCGAAACTCAATCCCAGCACGCCAAGGATCAGGTTCCATAATGGCTTGTAATCATCCCCCAAGTACTCAATGGTGCCCATATAGGCAGAACGTTGTTGACCCCAGAAGAAGGGGCAAGTTATCAGGGCATAGCGGATCAGCCCATTACTTGGGTGCAACGAAAAAGAAGCGAGTTTACCTTCCTTCAGTTTCAAAGCCACTGAGGAGAAAGAGTCTTCAGTCGGGCTGGAAGTGTCGCTGTCGTTCGGTATGCACTGTACCAAGTACTGGGTGTTTCCCAAAGCTCGCTGGATTACGTCAACCACGGGCTCCAACTCCTTTGCACCGAACTCATAAACAAGCTGCATCGAATCTCCCTAGGCGCATCCTATCTGCCGCCAAGCGCCACGTACCGCTGGACCACGCCGGTTCCTGGTATTGCGTTCTGCACGTAACTGATGCTTCTCCCATCTCCACCGACTGTCAGGTAGCTTTGCCCAACTCGATAGATCGTCACTCCAGACTGAATGTAAAAGCCCTGCGCGTAACTCCCTGCGGCGACTGCCGCGTCTCGAAGCTCGCTCAGTTTTTGCAGAACGAGTTGTGGATTTTGATATCCCACACCCAATAGCGTAAAGATTCCAGCTTTGCGGGTGACTGGGATCACTGTCATTACGAAAATCATCGGGACTCATAAACCTACTCAACGTGCTGGCATAATACCGTGCGCCGAAATAATCTAAACCGGATTCGTGGTCGCGTAGCTGGCCGGTAAATTTCAGTCGGTTGCTGGGCGTGGGCGTTGTGTCTTCGCCGTAGGGAAAATAATCATGCACGCTAATGACAGCGCCTTGGCTATCCGTGATCATCCGTACGGAGCCTAAGTGATCGGTGTGATAGTACGCCAGGGTCGCCTCCGCACGAGCCTGTATACCGCCGAGGAGCCCCATCAATACGCCGATCAGCCCGTAGACCTTGGCTCTTACCATTAGCTCGCGCCTCCTAGCGCGTGTTGCCCAATTCATCATCATTTTAACCTCTTAAAAATTACGGCGCAAGGCGGTTCCCCAGCGCTCGCCTTTCGCGTATTTTCACCCTTGATCAAAACTCCATGCGGTGTTGATGCGACGACACTCGGTCCGTTGCGACGTCTATCTTCCTTTAGTCGGAGGGCACTATGAGAAGGCGGCATCCGGCTTGGCCCGACCCCCACCGAGCCCGGCCATTCTGCCCGACTCCAGATTCCTGACCACACGCCCTCAATACCTATAAACCGATGCTCACCGATCTTTGCGAATAAATTCACATATGACCTGCGTAAAAAATTGGTGCCTGGCACGTGCCAGGCACCAATTTGCTGCATCATCATTCTCGCCACGAACGGAAGACCCGTAATCGGCTATTTTTGGATGATGAATCTCATAGAGTGGCCCTCCTAGTGTTTAATAAAGGTTGCGTTGCCCCGCCCGCTCGGGCGGGGCATCTTTGGGTCGGGATCATCTTAGTCCTGTCGAATTTTGACGCCAGACCGGAGTAAATGCAGGAGGACCTTATCGTAGCATTGACCGTAGGTGGACTCGCGCTTGCCGACCAGATCGGGCTTTAGATTGTTGTCACGGTGCTCCGTTACGCATACCTGAACGAGATCCGTGATGACTTCGTCCAACAACTTATCAAGGGGCATATACCACTTGAAGGCATTCTGTTCCAAATTCCAATCGACATTTGCTCGAAATGCAGCGAGCATCGGATACAACCAACCCTTTGGAACACGGTATTCCGCTGTCTTTCCCGGAAGGAAGGGCAACGTTTCGCCTTTTCCTTTTGGGAGCTTCGCTCTTTTTTTAGCACCTTCCTTTTCCTTCATTCTTCCAAAGGAAAAACCAATGTCCTTAGCTGACTTTGGAGTTCGTAGACGAATCGTATCTGCCAGTACGAGGATTTCCGGCAGCCGCGGTATGATCAAATCGACTGGCGAGGGCTTTTTCTCGATATCCTTTTCAAAGAATTGCAAGGCGCTTTTCGTTCGGGAAAAGAGGTAATGAGGATGCTTCCGCGCTGGAAATCTGTCGCTATTGAACATCTCTAAGTACACGAGAATTTCAGTGATGTAGACATCCCCGTCCGCTCCTTGAAAGTACGCGATCTGATCACATCCCGGCTTACCCTCCATCACCTTCCGTATGGTCTCGAAATGACCCTTAAGGTTGTCCAAGGACGGGTCGTCCACCTGTTTGCTACGGTTGAGACCTTCAGCAATATCTGGGACCTTCTCCCTGTCGATTCCTTGATAAATGTGTAGCCGGACGTAGGCCCGATCAAGTGTTGATTCGTTTGCTGATTCCTCGGCGGTTTCAGATTCTTCAAGAACGGCTCGGATTGCAGCGAAGGTGTGACCGCCATTGACGATTCCGTGACGCTCTGGGTCGGTGAGAGTAATGGTGAGAAAGCCCACACCGCCAGTTTCCTTCTTGAAGCTCACATCATGTGCGAGAATGTAAACGCCCTGATTTTTGAGTGCCATGTCATCGGGATAGTCTCTCAGCGTTTCGAGAATACCGTTGATAACAGGCCCGGAGAGGACACCTTTTTTCGTGGTACTTGGAACGCGGGGATTGACTTCCATAAAAGCTTCGAGTTGCTTTGGGAGTTCCTTGACTCGCACGAAACAGTGCCCAAGTTTGGCGTTCGCCCCGGGGATGGGTTGAGCGCGATATTCATCGGTTTGAACTTGAAAGGAAAAGGGAAGAGTAGGGAGAACTGCTACTGCAGTATTCATTTGATGCTCCTTTGTTTGGCGGTGGGAAAATCCCGCTGCCGGTTTGTGAGCGCCAACATCGCCAACCGCTGGCGATAGGGATGCAGCCGACAAGCTGCGAATCTAATGGGGTGAAAGTCCCCTGTCGTCAGTTGCCCGATTCAGACGACTAGTATATCCGACGTGTGAGGAGGTAACGATTCATACGGTGCTCGGAAGTAAACGCCACGGCTGCCC
>JACOSC010000250.1 GCA_016179055.1 Acidobacteriota bacterium | reverse complement strand
TTCAGCGCCTACGACGGCGCCGGGCTGAAACTCGCGCGTGTGGGCGGCCTGCGCACCGGCGTGATTACCGGCCGCGAATCCGCCGCCACCACGCGCCGCGCGAAAGAAGTGGATATGGAATTTGTCTATCAGGGCCGCGGGGAAAAGCTGCCCACGTACGAAGAAATCCTCCGCACCGCGAATCTGAAGGACGAAGGAGTCGCTTACATCGGCGACGACCTGCCCGACCTGCCCGTCCTCGCACGTGTCGGCCTGGCCATCGCCGTGGCCAACGCCGTCCCCGAAGTGAAACGCGCCGCGCACTACGTCACCAAAGCTTCCGGCGGCAACGGCGCCGCCCGCGAAGTCGTGGAGCTGCTCTTGAAATCGCAGGGGAAATGGACCGCGGTACTGAAAAACGCCCGCGCGTGAGGTCGGGTGAACTCTATAGTTGGGGCTGTTTTGTTTGTGACGTATCTGTGGGCTGGGGAAGAAGATATATTGTTTCTTTTATCAAACTTGCATGTATGACCTCAGCTAAGCCCAGCGAATACATTTGTTGCCGCTTCTCGTAAAGTTGGGATGTCTCTTGAACCAAGAGTTTTTCCTTGCTTATCAGTCCGACTAAGAAATGAACTTTGCCGATGTTCGTGCTACCGCCGTAGATCCGATTTTCACCTACGAGGTAGACGGGGCCACCGCTGTTCCCCGGAAAGATCCTGAAATCGTAAAGTAGCGATTTCGTTTCACGCGTCGGCAAAATGGGGAATGATGAGATTTTCCCACTTCGCAAGATTGGGAAACCTGCCGGATTTGCCTCAGCCCCGAGCGGGTAGCCTAGGCACAACAACTCATCACCTGGGTGAACCTCAAACCTAGTCAAGATTTGATCGTCAGCAAAAACATCTGTGGTGATGACTGTTTCAATAAGTCCGTCGGGAACAGTGATATACATCGCTGCTACATCGGCATCTGGATGCCTAGTCCACAGCGGTCGACTCGCTTCTCGAATCTTTATTGACACGGCTTGTCGGTCCCAGCGGCCCGAGCCAAGTTTGCGTCGCATGGACAAGACTGCAAACTCGCCTTGGATCTCTTCCAGAACGTGAGCTGCGGTCACCATTACTAAACTCACTTTTTTGGGATCATCAGAAGAAAATGGCCGGCCGACAATGAAAGCTGTTCCAAACTTTCCATCAGGACCGTCTATACGAAAAGTGGATTGGATCAGCAGTGTGTTGAACTCAGGCTCCTGCTTTTCTTGTGAAGTCATAGTACTGGCCAATACTCCAAATCCCAGAAGGAAGAATATTGCTCTAAGTGTGCACCAAGATACGATTGGACGGGTACTACCTATCTGTAAGCAGTTCAGATAGCAGTAACTCATCGAGACACCTAAGTCGACCCTATCATGCTCTGTGCGAGAGTACAATCAAAACAGGGTGAATATCGTGTTGCTTGACCCGAGAGCCGTCCACATTCAAACCGATGGTTCATGCTACGGCAACCCGGGGGGCAAATCCGGCTGTGCTGCAGTCGTGCACTACCCGGAGCACTTGAATCGCGAAGACGAACAAATCGTGGATTTCGGATGCGAAGAAAGCAGCAACAATCGAATGGAACTGATGGCCTGCGTCGAGGCGCTGCGTTGGGTGAGACGGAATGCCCCTTGGGCCGGTGTGACAAGAGTTTTGGTCGTCTCGGACTCCAGTTATGTCGTGGAGAATGCGAGCCGGGCGACAACCTGGAAGAAGAGTGGTTGGCGCAACCGATTTGGCCAACCGATGGCCAACGATGACCTGTGGAACGAGCTTCTCAGGGCTCGTTCGAAGGCTGCTAGGGTTGGCATCAGAATTGATTTCGTTTGGGAGCCATCAAAGAAATCGGCGATCGCAAAACGCGTCGACAAGGCAGCGAAAGCTGCCGCAGCCAGAGGTGGAATGGACGATGACAGAGGATATAGGCCAGGAGGCGTCTCCCGTTCCATGGTCAAGAGTGCAGCTGCTGCTCAACCCTTTCCGACAAGTGGACAGGTAATCGTCATCCGCCCATACGTGAAGAAAATCATGTTTAAGGGCGAGCACCGGATCAGCTTTAACATTTTCGATGAAATATCGCAGACTTACACCAATAAGTTCTTCGCTTTTGCGCAGCCTGTGTTGGCAACAGAACTTCACATGGGCAGCGGACACAGAGTTCAGTTTAATTCTGACCCTAGCTACCCACAGATTGTGGAGCGAATTGAAGCGGTCGAATTACCAAAACCGCCTTCTCGGGCAAAGAAAGCAAAACCTTTTCCTCACGAATAGCGGAAAGGAAATTTGGAGCGGGCGATGGGAATCGAACCCACGTCCGCGGCTTGGGAAGCCGCTATTCTACCATTGAACCACGCCCGCTCTCGGCGTATCCGAGGGCAGAATAACACTGGGACGAATGCGCCGCAAGCTTCGGGATGGGGTGAGTGACTAAAATTTGTGATTTAGCGATTTGTGATTGAGCGATTCAGGACCGCCACTGCTCAATCCTGCAGCCCGTTTAACTCTTTAACCCTTTAACCTTTTAACTTTCCAACCTTTCAACCGTTAACCCTTATCGTCCGGAATGCGCTTAATTTTCCAGATTTCTTTCGCGTATTCCATGATCGTGCGGTCGCTGGAAAATTTTCCCATGCGCGCGATATTCAGAATGGCCTTGCGGGCCCACGCGGCGGGTTGCGCGTACTCTTTCGCCGCCAGTTCCTGAATGGCGGCGTAGGCGTCGAAGTCGGCGAGATGAAAATAAAAGTCGCCATGCTGGAGGATACCGTCGGCGAGCGGGCGGAAAAGCCCCGGCTCGTTGGGGCAGAAGCGGTTGCCGAGCAGCGCGTCCATCACGCGCTTGATGTGCGGGTTCTTGCTGTAGAGTTCCGTGGGCCGGTAGGTCCAGTTGGCGCGGTGCTGTTGGATTTCTTCCGCGGTCAGGCCGAAAATAAAAATATTTTCACGGCCCACTTCTTCCATGATTTCCACGTTGGCGCCGTCTAGCGTGCCCACGGTCAGCGCGCCGTTCATGGCGAACTTCATGTTGCCCGTGCCGGAGGCTTCCATGCCTGCGGTGGAAATCTGCTCGCTGATGTCCGCCGCGGGCATGATGTACTCCGCGAGCGACACGCGGTAGTCGGGCACGAAGATCACACGCAACTGGTCGTTGGCCTTGGCGTCCTGGTTGACCACCGCGGCCACGCTGGTGACCAGGCGGATGATCAGCTTGGCCTTGGCGTAGCCCGGCGCGGCTTTGCCGGCAAAGATGAACACGCGCGGCACGGTCAGCTTCTTGCCGTCTTCGACGATGCTGAAATACAGATGGATGATGTGC
>JACOSC010000249.1 GCA_016179055.1 Acidobacteriota bacterium | reverse complement strand
GATCGAGACGGCCAATTTCAAACGATACCGAAAGCTGTTCGACCGGTTGATTAAACTGTCTATCGAATTGTCACGATTGAAAATGGCCGCTGGGAAAAAGGCTGGTCAAAGTAGCTGAGAACTCGTCACTCTCAAGCTATAGCAAGGTAACGGATACTCGTGCTCAATCCGATTTCCCCGGAATTTTTTCGCATATTTTGTGACAGCCCAGTTATATATAGAATGGAGCCTGGCGGAGCCCTTGTTGCCGCTACTACGGACAAATTTTTTTGAGGTGTGAGGATTGATTACGGTTAAGAGAAGCTTGGGTCTCGCTCTCTACCTTGGGCTAATTATACCGATGCCGGCACAGTCTCTCGCAGATGTGGCCCGATCCGAGCGGGAGCGGCAAGCCGGCGTTACTGTCGCAAATAGGGTAACGGTCTATACGAATGATGATTTGGGTAGATTCAAGACAACTGGATTCGTAACATCCAACAGCCCGCCGATCGCTAGTCGTGAACATAAAACCGCCATGTCAAAAACGGTTAACACAGAAACTTGGCAGAGGCGAGCGCAACGCGCCGACGAAAAAATTCACGCATTGCAGTTGCGCATCGACGACTACGCTTCTCGCCTTAGTGAAGCGAGCCAACGTTCGGTCGCCGGGTCGTCGTCAGTGCGCGGCATGAACCGGCCATCTAAGAGACAAGGGTCTACGCCTTCAGGAAAAAAGTCATACAAACCGTCGACCGATCGCCTAGCTGATTTGGAACAGAAAAAGGCCAAAGCCGCGCGTGAATTACAGCAAGCCATAGAAGCCAAGAGAGCCCTTGAAGAGGAAGCGCGCAAAGCGGGAATACTGCCGGGCGTACTGCGCGGACAGGTCACTAAATAACCAAGGATGCCTGAATTCTCGCTGGGAGTTAATCGGACACTGTTATTGGAAGAAACTCTGCGATAGGAGCAAATCTCGTATCATCCGCATGCCTTTCATTCACTCGCGCAGCGTGTTCACCACGAGGGAGGATCACCGCTATGAGACGAAATCTGTTTCCAGCTTGGATGGTGGTTTTTATTCTAGGCGTCAGTGCCGCGGGCTTCCAGCCGGCGGCCGCCGCCCAAACCAACATCGGTGCGGCGCCGGTCGCCGGCAAGCGACCGATGACCTTTATGGACATCATAGAAATGCGCAGCCTTCGTTCCCGCGCCTTGTCGCCGGATGGTCAGTGGCTGCTTTACTCCGTGGCAGCTCCGAATTGGTCGAAAGGCGAGCAATATTCGGATATCTTTCTGACTTCGACGCAAGGCGGCGAGCCCAAGCAACTGACTTTCACTAAGGATAAGAACGAAGACAATCCGCTCTGGGCCAAAGATGGGACGCTATTTGCCTTTATCTCCGACCGAGATGGCAAACGGCAAATATATTTTATGCGGTGGGACGGCGGGGAAGCTAGAAAGATGACCGATCACAAGGAGGGCGTGGGCAGCATGGCGTGGAGCAAGAACGGCGACTACCTGGCCTACACCGCGGGCAAAGCCGACGAACAGCAGTTGTGGTTGCTGCCGAAGAACGCCCCCCAACCAATCCGCTTAACCAAGCACGAGACGCCGATCAAAGGCTTCTGGTGGAGTCCGAGCAGCCGGCACATTTACTTCACCGCTCCGGATAGTCTGGACAAAGAGGACAAGAAGCGGCGCGACAAAAAATTTGACGTCAAGATTATCAATCAACCCGATCCTTCCGTCCACTTGTGGGTCATTGATGTGGAGACCAAGGCGGAGAGCCGCCTGACCTCGGGAACCGAGTTTACCATCCGCTCCGCGCTCTTCGGTGGCTAAGGAGACGCTTCCCTGGGCAGCACGGTCGTGATTTCCAAGGACGGCCGCAAGCTGGCATTTCGTGGCAGCGCCGTCGATCGCTACGCGACCGGAGAGGAGTCGGAGATCTATTTGCTGGATATTGCTTCCAATCGACTTACGCGAGTGACCAACAATGGCGTCAGCGAGGGACTCTTAAGCTTCTCCCCCGACAGCCGTTGGCTGGCTTTTGCCGCGCCGGATGAGTTCACATACATGCGCAACCATCGCATTTATATCCTGCCGGTCGATGGCGGTCCGTTGAGAAAGTTGGGCGACGGATTCGACAACCACCTGTCACTTTCCTTTTGGAGCCCCGATAGCCAATCCATTTACTTCAACGACCAAGTTGGCGCCACGACCAATATTTACCAGATTAATGTGGCCGCCAACCAGATACATCCGGTGACGAATGAGCACGGCGTCGTAACGGCCGGCCGCGACGAAGACAGTGGTCTGGTGTTGCTGAGCTATACCGATCCCTCCACGCCGTCCGATCTTTACGTCACAACCCTGAGCAACCTTGGCGTTCGATCGCGGTGGACGCGCGTGACCAGAATTAATCCGCAAGTGGAGAAGCTGGCCTTGGGCGCGACCGAGTCCATCCGCTGGAAGAGCCGCGACGGGGCTTTGGTCGAAGGGGTCTTGGTGAAGCCTCTCAATTACCAAGCGGGACGAAGGTACCCGCTGATCGTGCAACTGCATGGGGGACCGGCCGGCGCTTATACTCTGACCTTTTCCGGCAGCCATGGTACGTACACTCATATTTACGCGGCCAATGGCTATGTCGTCTTGCAACCCAATTATCGGGGCTCGTCCGGCTATGGCGAAAAATTCCGCACCCAGATCTCGGGCGATTATTTCCGCCAGGCGTTCGAGGATATTATGACGGGGGTCGACTATCTTATAGAAAAAGGGTGGGTCGACCCCAATGCCATGGGGATGATGGGTTGGAGCGCCGGCGGACACTGGTCGAACTGGACGTTGGTATCCACCGACCGGTTCAAGGCGATCTCGACGGGGGCGGGCGCCGTCAACTGGATCTCCCTGTACGCGCAAACGGACGTTCAGGTTCCGCGCGAGTTTTACTTTAAAGGCAATCCTTACGAGCTTGAGAGTGACGAGTTCTCAGCTACTTTGACCAGCCTTTTTCCCAGCGGCCATTTTCAATCGTGACAATTCGATAGACAGTTTAATCAACCGGTC
>JACOSC010000248.1 GCA_016179055.1 Acidobacteriota bacterium | reverse complement strand
GAGTGACGAGTTCTCAGCTACTTTGACCAGCCTTTTTCCCAGCGGCCATTTTCAATCGTGACAATTCGATAGACAGTTTAATCAACCGGTCGAACAGCTTTCGGTATCGTTTGAAATTGGCCGTCTCGATCTTCACTTGTTCAACGAAGGCTTCCCTGATGTATTCCGTCTTTCCCTTACCTCTATACGTATAGCTCAACTGCCAATACGCACCATACTTCTCCTTTGCTTTGCGCATCTGCTGGGTCAGTGATCCGGGCCGCATGACTCCTGTTTTGAAGATAGCCTGTTTGATCCGTTGGCCGGCTAGTGGACAACTTGGCACTCTCAAGCTTTATGGTTACCTGATAAAACTGTTTTCCTTTTCATCGCGGCACTTATCGCATCCCAGAACAAAAAGGTTTACGTATGTAAGGACGTTAGATATTGCACTTTTCTTACATCATTTTTAAAATATTTTACTTTTTTTGATAACGGCTCAGACAACCACTCAGTCGCCGCCCGGCGCGTCGCCTCACGGACGCCCCTATCCTACACATCATCCAACCGCTTATAATTCCGCCATCCGCATTTTAGCGGGCGTTTGCGTTATACTTTCGTAAAGAAGAATGGAGTGGTCAATGATAACAACGGCGCTCATGGCACTGAGCTTGGCATACATCCTTATTAAAGGAGGCGCGATTATGAGGTCCAAATTTATCAAGCCGCTGGTGGGCCTATTCTTGGGTTTTGCCCTAGGGATGCCCGTTCTGGCACAGGTTCCCGAGCCATTAATCTTTCCTCAATTCGCCAACGGAGACTTTGGCGGCATACGGTATCGCAGCACGCTCATACTGCAAAACACGGGGGCCACGGCCGTAAGGGCACGTCTAGAATTCTTTCGCGATAACGGCAGCCCGTACCCTGTGACTTTTTCGGATGGTCGATTCGGCTCCGTGTTTGACCTTCCCATCTCGCCGGGCCATTCGATATTTCTGACGACGAATGGACAAGGCCAGGGAAGCTCCGGTTGGGCGCGTGTGTCCAACGCGGTCGTCGGTGGAACCGTGATCTTTTCGCAGTATGATTCCACGGATCGACTGCTCGCTGAGGCCGGCGTGGGGGCGACACCGCCGAACTCCGCGTTCACTATCCCGGTCGATAATACCACGCAAGGGCAGTATCTAACGGGTGTTGCCTTTGCCAATGCGGGGCTGACCGGTGTGGGCGGGACCATTCGTCTGCTCAACAGCACCGGCGGTGAGGTTGCCGCGCGCGAGTTTCCGGCGCTAGCCGCAATGAACCATGTTAGCCGTTTTGTCACAGACGCCGAGCTTTTTCCCAACGTAGGCGTGGGACTGAAAGGTTCGCTGGCGATTACCACAACGGCGCCGGTGGCCGCCATCGGCTTGCGTTTCGCGCGCAATTTTGAGGTGATGACGTCGCTACCGACGGTAGCCGGCGTTGCGCCTGTGGGCGGGCGAGCGCCCGGACTTATCAGTCTCTCGACGACGTCCGGCGGGCCGGGTAATTTGGTCACATTAAATGGAACGGGATTCAGCGGCGTTGCCGCCCAGAATTCGGTGCGCTTTGACTTAACCGGCGCTACGATTACCAGCGCCTCTACGACATCGTTAACCGTACTAGTTCCCGATATCCCATCGAGGCGCTATTCCGTAACAGTAACCGTTGGCGGGCAAAGCAGCAACGGTCTGGATTTCGAAGTGGGTATGCCGCGAGCGGCGGAGCTGGGCGCCTATAAAGGTCTCACGAGCCAAGGCAATAATCCCATCTTCTTTGGGACAACCAGCGCGCCGAGCGTGACCAATATTTACCTTACTCGCACACAGTATCAAGCGCAATGCACGCGTGGCTCGTTCCTATTTGATGTCTTTGGACCGGGAGGCGCCAACGGTCCGATTGATGAGCTGGGCCGCTTCAGCCTGACCAATGAAGACCGTGATGTGATAACCGGCCGGTTCATTACGCCGACGCATGCTTTAGGAACGATCACTTTCGCCGGTTTTTCCGACCGCCCGAGTGATCCCCCTTTGTACGGTACATGCCCTTCCGTAGCGGTTAACTTTGAGATGGACTACCGGCCCAGCGTCCCTGTTATAACCAGTCTTTCCGCCCGCGGGCCGAGGTCGGACGTCGCCATCCTTTTCACCGCTACACAGCCGCCGGGGAGTAATGTGTCTCGATTTAATCTTTACTTGATCGATCAAAGCCTTACCCCGATTCTGCGAGTGGAGGACCCATCACGCGCTTACGATATCCCATTTCCCAGTCAGTATGTCTCAACCTCTTTCGACGGTTCCATTCGATTGGATCTCAGCGGCGTCACCCAGCCGTTTGCCGGTGTGCAATTGATTCTGCAGAATGCAGACGGCTCGACCATCAACGAACTCTCGGCGCCGGCCAATGCCTGGTATGTGCCATAACCAGATTCGCGGATTCCGCCGATTACTCCGATGAACGCAATAGATAAAATGGAGAGCCATTTGACATGATGAAAGATGATTGGAGCACCCAGCTTACAGTATGAACGTTTTTTATTTCAGTATAGCGACTCTCTGCGCTAATCGGCGCAATCTGCGGATAGGGTTGTTCAGATTTGTCGCTGGGAAGACGCCGGGCGCGCATGGCCGCTTGGCTTCTTCAGCGCGGGAATATGGCTTGCGGATAACGACGAGACGAGACCGGTTTGACGAGGAAAGCGGAGTAACTGCGGTCGGTCGCCGCGCGGTAGGACGCTAGGGCACTGTGACGGTCTCTATACAGGGCAACTACGGTGGACCCGCTGCCGCTCAGTAATATGGCCTCCGCATGGCTCCGCTTCAGGAAACGATGGGCATGTGCGACTTCAGGATACTGCAACAGGACGGTCGACTCGAAATCATTGAAGAGTCCCTCAAATTCCCCGTCCGCTAATTGCCGGCATAGCGCGGGAAGGCGCGTTTCCGAAATCGCATCACCAGCCGAGGAGAGGCGGCGCCCGAGGCCGGTGTAAGCGGCCCGTGTGGACACGGAAGTTCCAGGGTAGATCAATACGGCGTGAAAGGGGCTTACCGAGGCGCATGGGTACACTTCGTCGCCGCGTCCGATACCGATCGCGGTCCCGCCCCATAAGAAAAACGGCACATCCGCGCCCAGAGCTCGCGCCGGCTCCTGTAAGGCGCTTACCGGCAGATTCAAATGCCACAGGCGGTTTAGCGCCAGTAGCGTAACGGCCGCATTGCTGCTGCCGCCACCCAAGCCCGCTCCGATGGGAATGCGCTTGATGAGTGAAATCGTCGCGCCCCAGCGAGGTCGAAAGTGTTCACGCAGTAATGAGGCGGCTCGCAGGACCAAATTCTCAGGGCCGTCGGATAGCACCGGAGGCTCGCAAGTAAAATTCAGATCGCCGACGGCAGCACGCCTGATGTGCAATGTGTCATGAAGGCTCACCGTTTGAAAAATAGTGCGGATCTCATGGTAGCCATCCGGCCGCCGATTTAAAACCTCCAATCCTAAATTGATCTTCGCAAAGGATCGTACGGTGATGGTGGTCAGTGGCATAGAAAGATAGGCTTAGCTTATCGAAAAAATGCCGAGGCGCCTTGAGCAGGCGATGGGAATGCTAAACGGGGGCCATTGCACTCCTCAACTAAAGCTTCCGTCAGCGTTTTTTTAAATTCTGCAGCTTGGTTTTAACTTTGGCGATCTCCTCGGCCTCATTCCCATTGGCGACGGCTTTTTGCCACGCTTCTTCCGCCCGGTTCAGGTCTCCAGTCTTAAAGTAAAGATCGCCGAGGTGTTCGTGGATGGTTGGGTCGTTTTTCAAGCGAGAAACCGCCCGCCGCAGATTCTCTTCAGCGAGATTCAATTGGTTGAGCTTGAAGTAGGCCCATCCCAAACTGTCCAGGTAAGCGCCGTTGTTGGGATCCAGCTCGACGGCTTTTTTCACATAGTCGAGCGCTTTCTCCAGCTTAACGCCGCGATCGGCGAGCATGTAGCCCAAGTAATTTAAAGTTTCCGCGTTTTTGGGATTCTTTTGCAGCAAGTCTAAGAACAACGTTTCGGCCTTATCATACGCCTTGGAGCGCTCATAAACGGTGGCCAAGCGAAATCGCAAGCTATCATTGGCGGTGTCAATCGTTGCGGCTTTGAGGATGGTTTTCTCGGCCTTATCAAAATCTTTGGACTGAATGTAGACCTCGCACAACGTCGTGTAATTCTCCAGATCCTTGGGATCGCGCTCGATCAGGGCGTCGATTAAGGCGGCCGCCGGACCAGCCTGTCCTCGTTGGGCCAGGGTTAGCGCCTTTTGATGCTTGAGATATTTGTCTTCGGGGAATTTCTTGATGGCTTCTTCGCTGCTGGCCAGGGCCTTTTCGTAGTCCTTGCCGTTTCGATACGCGGTAACCAGCAACTCGAAGTCCCGAGGGTTATCACTCAAATCGGTGAGGCGGCTTAGTGTAACTACGGCTTTGGTGGGATCGCCCATACGCAATTCTATGACGCCCATCTGCCGCAAGTAAGTCAACCTTTCCTCGCGCTCTTGCGGCGTATATATACCGGACATCTTCGTGGTGCCGTCAAACAGACTCTTCAACTGTTCGACCGCTTTCTCACTCTCGCCAATTTCCTCATAAGCCAAGCTTAGATAGTAAAGCACCTCTTTATCGTCCGACTCGATCTGGCGCGCTTTGACAAAAGCCTCATGGGCCTTGTCGATCTGGCGCAAACCGGCGTAGGCCCGCCCCAATTGAACGTAAGCCAAGGCGTTGTTCTCATCCGCTTCAATCTGGGAGAGCAATTCCGCGCTGGCCTCATCGTAGCGTCTGGCGTTCAACAACACCGTTGCCAACTGCTTGCGCCGTACGGGATTGGATTTTTCCGCAGCTACCGCTTTGCGCAACAGGTCGATGAGATTATCCACGTCATTGGAACGCGCATATAGGTCAATCAACATGTTCGTGGCACGATCCAGCCCCGGGTTAATCGCCAGCAGCTTCTTGAGATTCTCAATGGCTTGCCCCTTCTTGCCGGCAGCCTCATAAGCCGTAGCGAGTAGGTAAAATCCTTCGGGGCTGTCCCCGGCAAGGCTGAGATATTTTTCCAGATATTTGATGGCCGTCTCATAGTCTTTTTGACTTATATAAATTTGGCCAAGGGATAGATAACCCCGCGAGTCCTCGGGATCGATGCGAATGACTTCCTCAAATTCTCGTATAGCCTCGTTGATCTGCTTTTGGGAATTGGCGCCGGCCATGCGCAGCGTAAAAAATCCCAGCAAGTAATGGGCGTCAGCATTATTCTTGTCCAGGGCAACGGCTTTACGGACCTCGGCTACGGCCTCGGCAAAGCTCCCGGCGCGAAACAGCGTCGTGGCGAATTCGGAACGCAAGCGGGAACTCTCCCAGTCAAATTTTACGGCCTCGCGCAACTCGCTGATCGCGCGCTCCACATCGTCCGAGGATTCATAGAGTCGAGCGATAGCAAAATGATAATAAGCCGCGGCGCGATCGGCCGGTTGATCTTTGGCCAGTTCATCATCCAAGTTAATCGCTTTTGATCGGTCCGCGTCCGCGGCGCTTGATCGCTCCTGCGGAACCCTACCGTGTGGGTGCTGCGCCCAAACATTGCCGGGAACTGCATGTAAGGCGGCCAGAACGCCGGTGGCGGCCATGATCCATTGCAGGACGATACTTTTCAGGGAGTGCTTTTTCTTCGCCATCCTCATGCCCTTTCTTAAATTTTAGTAAAATTATGACATAGGGGGTAAAACTTGTCAAACCAGGGGTCCTACGCTAGACTCTAGCAAGATGGAACAGAGTAACCATGAGCAAAATCCCTCAGCGACTGGGACAATCGACGATGGACCAACGCGATTACCTGCGGCGATTCTAGCGCGCAATCAACTCTCAATCTATCTCTCCGCCGGGCTCATCTTTGGCGGCTTCACGGTGGTCATGCCGTTCCTGCCCCTGTACGTCAAACAATTGGGGATTTCAGATGTAGCTGAGATCGCTTTGTGGTCGGGCCTATTATTCAGCGTCACACCAATGCTGGCGGCAGCACTGGGACCCTTCTGGGGAAAGCTTGGCGACCGCTTCGGCCTGAAAGTCATGGCCCAACGAGTAACGATCAGCATGGTGGTATCTTGGGCGCTCTTTGGATTTGCCGCCAACGTTTATCATTTGCTGGCGCTGCGCATATTGCTCGGCCTCTTCGGCGGGTTTAACGCCGTGGCTCTGGCCCTGCTAACGCAAGGTTGCACCGGCGCGCAGATCGGCTCGGTTATCGGGCGACTGCAAACCGTGCAAATCACCAGCACGGCGCTGGGACCCTTGGTGGGAGGCTTCCTGGCCGATCACGTTGGGATTCGCCAGACCTGCCTGGTTACCGCCGCTCTGTGCCTGATTTCACTCTTGTCTATCGTTTTTTGGTACCGCGAACCGCCATCCCGCGTCGATCGGCCCAAGACCCGTGTCCGCGCCGATAACCAAGAGACGTTACAGCCGGCCTACTCCACGTTGTCCCTCTTGAAGTGGCCAAATTTCGCGGTGGTAGCTCTCTTGCTGCTGTCCATTCAATTCCTGGATCGTACTTTGGGCCCGATTATCCCGCTTTATGTTACGGCCTTGGGCACGGCTGAGGCGAGCATCGCTAAGACGGCGGGGCTCATTGTCTCTGTCGGCGCGCTGGCCAGCGCTCTTTCGGCACTTCTAATTGGAGATCGGTTGAACAAGGCGTCCCCTAAGCGTCTCCTCATTATTACGCTGTTTTGCGGCGCCCTGATCAGCGTTCCATTGGCCTTCGTCCGCACCTCCAACGAGTTTCTGGTTCTGCGGGGATTGCTGGGACTGTTTGTCGGCGGTTCGATCACCATAGCCTACGCCATCGGCGCACTCAACATTCCCGCGGGCGGACGCGGGGCCTCCTTCGGCCTCTTCTCCAGCGCCGGGTTGCTGGGTGGGTCCTTGGGGCCGATCATCGCCGGTCTGCTCACCCGCTATAGTTTCCGCACGGTTTTTCTAGTTAATGCGGCTATGTACCTGGCGCTTATCCCGCTGGTCTTGTGCTGCCTTCGATGGCCCAAAGGCCAGCCACCCGGCGCCCAACTTTCGCCTACCACGGAAGGCCCTCTCCCCAGCGACGAATGAAAGCAGAATGCACTCAGTGTCTGACAAGATGAAATTGTTCTGAAACGAGCAAAATAATTATTGTATGGAGTCTTTCGCGCTTTGTTCATGAGAGTATTTGACGGTTTTGAACCCCCTCCAACATGGCCTCACCCTTCTCACCTCGCCACCGCTAAGAGGGTGTAATTAAAAGTGGCGGTGATTTCAGGCTGCTTTTTTTTGGATGTCTTTCCTATACGGCTCCCACTGAGCATTGGCTCGTCCCGACAGAGTCGGGAGCGACGACATATTTTTGGCATTTTCTGGTTTCCACCAAACCCCAGATATTTTTTTAAACGTTCTTGAATCACATGATCCCGACCTTGTCGGGACCGCTGGACCGGACCCAATCGGTAAAATGGCCGCGAGGGCTTCTTTATAACCAAACTGACCGGGTCGGTTACTGATATAGAGGTAACAGGCCCTGACCGGCGCATCCTTGATGAGGATCGCTTCCATCTTCCAGATGGGGCTCCAACCCGACCAGTACTTCTATAAATTCGTTGCTTTCCATTTTTTCTTTTTGTTCCGTCATCCAAGTATTTTTGCTGGCGGGCGCGCAACTATTTCCGGCTGCCGATAGATAATCACATAGCTGGAAAAAATCTATAAGAAAGGAACTTGAGAGTGACGAGTTCTCAGCTACTTTGACCAGCCTTTTTCCCAGCGGCCATTTTCAATCGTGACAATTCGATAGACAGTTTAATCAACCGGTCGAACAGCTTTCGGTATCGTTTGAAATTGGCCGTCTCGATCT
>JACOSC010000247.1 GCA_016179055.1 Acidobacteriota bacterium | reverse complement strand
CGTCGATTTCTTCCCTACGTATTCATCGCGCCGAAGGGTAGCGCGCCCTTTCAGGGCTTATAACTTATATAATCTTACCTACCAGGGGCGGCGCTTTCGCTTGCCCCTGGCTATTATATCTCGCTCCTTCAGAGCTACGCGGAACCAGCTTCGGGCTATGGCGGGGCGCCCGCTCGCAGTGGTGGGGACGAAAGGATCGCGCGGGGCTGTGGCCAATGTCCAAACTCCAGAGCCCCCGTGCGAGGCCGGCTCCGCTACCGTCTGATTGGCTTATGATCGAATCTCAGGGAGAAATTAAGGGAAGCTTGCAAATACATCGGATAAATTTAACTTGATGCCATTTTCAATTGGAGGAAAGCGTAATGAAAATTATTACGGCAACAATACTGGACCCGACACACCTGGAGTTAAGTCAGCCCATTTCTGCTCAACCGGGAGATCTGATACAAATCTCCATTCCAGACGAAGGTGGAGAGGATCGCTTATGGAGAGAAGCAGCGAGAAAGCACTTCTTAGAAGCCTATGACGATGAGGATGCCATCTATGACCGACTATGAGGCGTGGGAAATTGTATTAGTTGATTTTCCCCAACGAGGCTTAACTCAGACAAAGAAACGTCCCGCTCTCGTAGTTTTAGACATAGGTGACGCCGACGTAGCACTGGCTCCCATAACGACAAAAGAGCGCTTAGGGAGCGGAGACTACAAACTCAAAGATTGGCAGAGTGGTGGCCTGTTGCGAACGTGATCACTTACGAGTTGCGATTATTCTTTGCGACTCTACCGGAGGAAAAAGTCTCCTATGGAAGATATTCGTAAGAGGTTAGAGGCGGAGATAAAGGAGTTGGACCGAGAGATCAGACAGGTTCTCCCCAAGGAAATAAAACGCGCTCGCGAAATGGGCGATTTGAGAGAAAACGCCGAGTATCAGGCGGCCAGAGATAGACAGGCTCAGGCCCAAATGCGATTGGCCCACCTGCAAAAGCGCCTCGCCGCTATATCCATGATCAATCTCGAACGGATTCCCCACGATAGGGCGTCCTATGGGTCAACCGTCGTTCTCTACGACGTCGCTAACGCCCGCGAGGTGACCTACAAATTAGTAAGCGGCGAAGAATCCGACGTTAATGCCGGACTAATTTCGACGGCCTCGCCCATCGGTAAGAGCCTTATGGGGAAAGAAGAAGGCGACGAAGTTAAAATTGCGACGCCGGGCGGCCTACGTCATTACGAGATCAAAAAACTAACCACCATTCATGATGCGATCGAATGATGAGTCGACCATGGACCACTGCCTGCTTTTTTCGAACATTAATCAGCGCCTATTTATTTTTTCAGATGGCGCCATGGACGCCAAAGACCGCCGCGGCCTTTCCTCGCCTACGCGGCAAGACGGTGAAGGCGCAGACGGCGCCGAAAGCCTTGGGTCAAAAAGCCGCGGAACCGCCTAAGCCGGTCGACCTCCCCGGCCGCAGCCCGGAGAGCGGGACTTTTCCGATCTCCACTATACGGGTGGATAAAGGCCCGAGCGTCGCTGTAATTTCTCCTACCAACCAACGAGTTTACATTAGTAACTCGCGCGGGCAACATTTATCGGTAATTGATTCGTTCCTTGGTCGAGTGTGGCGCACCATGCGAGTCGGACGCGGTCCGGCCGGCATGGCCTTCACTCCCAGCGGTACGATGCTATTGGTCTGCAATGGACAAGACAGCCGCGTGTCCTTCATTGAAGCGGCCAGCGGCAGAGAGTGGCGCACAGTGCGAGTCGGCGATGGGCCGCGGTTTATCGCCATCACCCACGATGGGCAAAAAGCCTATGTGTCCTGCGAACGGTCCGATCGTTTATACGTCATCGGCATCGCGGCTCGGCGCCTCCTGAAAATAATACCCGTGGCGCCTTGGCTCAGCGGGTTGGCCGTGGCGCCGGACGACCGCGTCGTATATTTAGCGGCTGGGATAGAGCAGAAAATATATGTATTGGATGCGCGCGCCGACCGAATCCTTGGCCACATTTCAGCCGAAATCGGACCCGTAAGCCACCTCGCCGTCAGTGGCGACGGCCAATACCTTTACGCCACCAGCGCCAAGGACACGGTGCTGAAGATTGATCTTATCACCGGCCAAGTCATGAAACGTGTGGCGGTCGGCTCGAATCCCATGGATATCGCCTTGTCTGTCGATGAGCGGTATCTTTTTGTCGCCAATGCCGGCAGCAACAATCTTAGTATAGTCGAGCTGGCCAACTTCACGGAAGCGCACGTCGTAGCCGTAGGATCGCAGCCCACATCCGTTGTAGCCGGCCCTAATGATGAGTTGTATGTAACCAACTCCGGCGCCGATACCGTGAGCGTAATCCATTGGCAACCTTTGGATAAAGCGCGCCTCCCGTAGAGACGACCCGGTGGGTCGTCTCGGTCGTAAAGCGTGATTCACTGGCAACCTCTCGATCAAGTACGCCCGTCAGAGGACCCAAACCTAATTGAAAGTGAAACGAGGGCCAATCCCCCGGCCATAAACACGGGCGTTGCCTCCTGCGGGCTGGAGTAGAAGGAAGGATTCCACCTTAAAGAAGTCAATTCTGAGATTCGATCATAAGCCAATCAGACGGTAGCGGTGCCGGCCCCGCACGGGGGTTCTGGAGTTTGGACATGGGCCACAGCCACGCGCGATCCTTTCGTCCCCACCACTTCGAGCGAGCGCCCCGCCATAGCCCGAAGCTGGTTCGCGTAGCTCTGAAGGAGCGGGCTATAATAGCCAGGGGCAAGCGCCGCGCAGCCCCTGGTATGTAAGAT
>JACOSC010000216.1 GCA_016179055.1 Acidobacteriota bacterium | reverse complement strand
GCCCCCTCTCCCCGCCCGGCGTGGAGAGGGGGTTTGGGGAGTGGGGCGTCGCCGGAGTAGGCTGGACCTTGAAGCTCCCCCAGCTTCCGCTGGGGGTCTCTTGTGTGGTTTCAGTGAACCCCGTGAATAGTTACGTTTTTTCGTTATACTTTCCATCGCGCCTCTCGGTCTGACACCAGGTTGAACCCCGAGAAGAATAGGATTTTCATGCCACGACTGACTGAACAAGAACAACAAGAGATCCTCCGCTTTCTTGAAGCCGACAAGCCCCTGCCGGACAAGTTTCGTTTCCTGCTCTTTGAGGACAAGCGCGAGGTGGAACTCGTCTGGAACGGCAAGACCAGCGAGGTCAGCAACATTGTGCTGCCGTTTCAGGTGATCGAGCAGGTGGATGAACCGCGCGTAGAGAAACCGCGAATGGACGCGAATAAACGCGAATCCGGAGAGGGAAATATTGGCGTTCATTCGCGTTCATTGACGGTTGAAGGGCAGCCCTCTCTCTTTGATTTTCGGGGCCGCCAGCTCAAGGGTTGGACCAATAAGCTCATCTGGGGCGACAACAAGCTGATCCTCTCATCGCTGAAGAACGGCCCGCTGCGCGAGGAGATTGAAAAGCAGGGTGGCCTGAAGCTGATTTACATCGACCCGCCCTTTGACGTCGGCGCGGATTTTTCCATGGACATCGAGATCGGCGGCGACACCTTCACCAAGAAGCCCAACATCCTGGAGGAAATCGCCTACCGCGACACTTGGGGCAAGGGTGCGGATTCATTCATCGCCATGATCTATGAACGCCTGGTGTTGATGCGCGATTTGCTGGCGGAGGATGGCAGCATTTATGTGCATTGTGATTGGCGGGTGAATAGCCTTATTCGATTGGTTCTTGATGAGGTGTTTGGGAGTACGCAATTACGCAACCAGTTGATATGGAAACGCATATACTCACACAGCGATGCTAAAAGATTTGGGATTGTTGATGACACGCTGTATTACTATGGCAAATCGGCCAGCATTATCTTTAATAAGCAGTACAAGCCTCATTCAGAAGACTACAAGGAGTCTCACTATGGTCAACTTGATGAGAACGGAAAGCCGTTTAGGTTAGTTACATTATCGGGGGCTGGACCAGGGCCAGCTCGGAATTTCGGTGGAAAAATAATCGCGCCCCCAACCGGCAGACACTGGGCATGGTCTCAAGCTCGAATTGATGAAGGACTGAAATCTGGCAAAATAGTATTTGCCTCAACCGGTCAGCCAAACATTAAGCAGTACCTTGATGATACACAAGGTACAGTTGTACAAACCATCTGGGACGATATCCCTCCCGTAAATCCTATATCGGACGAGCTACTGAGTTACCCCACCCAAAAACCCGAAGCACTTCTCGATCGCGTCGTCAAAGCATCCTCCAACGAAGGCGATCTCGTCGCCGACTTCTTTTGCGGCTCCGGCACCACCGCCGCCGTGGCGGAGAAGCTGAGTCGCAAATGGATCGTCAGCGACCTGGGCAAGTTCGCCATCCACACCACCCGCAAGCGTTTGATCGGCGTCCAGCGGCAGCTCAAAGCTGAAGGCAAGGACTACCGCGCCTTCGAGATCCTCAACCTGGGCAAATACGAGCGCCAGCACTACATCGGCGTCAACCCCAATCTGCGCGAGGCGGAACAGCAGAAGCAACTGGCGGAAAAGGAAGCCGCCTTCGTTGACCTCATCCTGCGCGCCTACCGCGCCGAAAAGACCGACGGCTTTGCCACGTTCCACGGCAAAAAGGCCGGGCGGCTGGTGGCGGTGGGGCCGGTCAACCTGCCGGTGACGCGCCTGTTCGTGGAAGAGGTTATTCTGGAATGCCGCCAGAAGCACATCACCCGCGTGGACATTCTGGGCTTCGAGTTCGAGATGGGCTTGTTCCCCAACGTGCTGGACGAAGCCCGCGCCAAGGGCATCGACATCGCGCCCAAGTACATCCCCGCCGAGGTGTTCGACAAGCGGGCGGTGGAAAAGAATCAGGTGGTCTTTCACGACGTGGCGGCTATCGAGGTCAAACCGCATGTACGGGGTGGCACGGGCTTCCAGCCCGTGAAACATGGGCAGGATGCCCATGCCACTTACAGCGTGGCGATGGAGCTGACCGACTTTTCGGTCTTTTATTCGCAGGATTCGATCGCCAACGCGGAGGCGCTGCTCAAGGACAAGACCGGCAAGATCGTGGTGGAGAAGGGGCAGATCGTGAAGGTGAGCAAGGATAAGAACGGCATCGTCAGCCGCGAAGTGCTCACAAAAAAGTGGACGGACTGGATTGATTACTGGGCGGTGGATTTCAACTTTGAGAGCAAGCGCGAGATCGTCCGGGTGAAAAACGAAGAAAGCGGCGCGTGGGAAGAGCGATGGACGGGAGATTACATCTTTGAAAACGAGTGGCAATCCTTCCGTACCAAGAAAGACCGCTCGCTGGAACTGACCAGCGTCTTTCACGAATGCCCGCCGGGGCGGCGCAAGCTGGCCGTCAAGGTGGTGGACATCTTCGGCAACGACACCATGACCATTGTTGAAGTGAGCGTGGGTGGGAAAAAGGGCTGAGGCCGTTAATTGGTTTTAAATCCGTCGAATTCGACGGGTTTAAATTATGGCGAATTCGCCATAATTTGAATGGGAGCAATTGAACAACCTGAATTCTAAACCCCTCGAATTCGAGGGGTTTAGACCAGGAACAGGAGATGCGTGATGGCGGGGAAGATATCCGTCCAAGGCAATGAGATAAGCATCATTTCGAGGAAGCAAGAGGACTATATTTCGTTAACAGACATGGCAAAATATCGCAACAAGGAGGATCCGTTTGCGATTATCAATAATTGGATGCGGAGTAGGAGCACAATCGAGTTCCTCGGCCTGTGGGAGAAGTTGAGCAACCCGGATTTTAAACCTCTCGAATTCGAGAGGTTTAAAAGTGAAGCCGGAAGCAATTACTTCGTACTGTCTCCTCAACGATGGATCGCGTCCACTCATGCGATCGGGATTATCTCGAAGTCCGGCAGATACGGCGGCACCTACGCACATACGGACATTGCTTTTGAATTTGCCACATGGATTTCTTCGGAATTCAAACTCTATCTCATAAAAGAATTCCAGCGACTCAAAGACGAAGAGCGCAAGGAGCTCGGCTGGGATATCCGGCGCAATCTGACCAAAATCAACTACCGGATTCATACCGACGCCATCAAAGAGAACCTGATCCCGCCGAAACTCACTCCGCGCCAGACGGACATGATTTACGCCTCGGAAGCGGATGTCCTGAACATGGCTCTATTCGGCATGACCGCCAAGCAATGGCGCGACAGCCATCCTGGCGATAAGGGCAATATTCGAGACTACGCGAATGTGTCTCAGCTCGTTTGCCTCTCCAATCTGGAAAATCTAAATGCCCTTTTCATCCAGGAAAAGACGCCGCAGGCAGAGCGGCTTCGCAAGTTGAACCAGATCGCAATCCAGCAGATGAGACTTCTGACGAACGACACAGGAATCAAGCGCCTTGAAGCGGGGGACAAATAATGGCGCTCCATCCCAACTTTCCAACATCGCCCTACAACATCCTCGACCCAGCCATCCGCTGGTTTCCGGCGGATGAAGCCCTGCGCGAGTCCAGTTCTGAAAAGCTGATGCCGCCGCTGGTGTCGCAACTGCGTACGAAGGTAAAGGAATGGCGGGACTGCGGCTACGTAGGGGCAACGGACACCAGCAAGAGCCTGCTCAATTGGTGGTTCAACACTCCGCACTTGCTCCCTCAGGCCGATGGCACCATGGCCGAGTTCCAGTATTACTTCGCCCAGCGCGAGGCGCTGGAGACCATCATCTATCTGTACGACGCGGTGGGCGTGCAGGACAAGTACGATCTGATGCGCTACGACAGTTCCGGCGCGGTCTCCGCCGGCATGTTTGACGAGACCTGGCGGCGCTTCGTGGTGAAAATGGCGACCGGCACAGGCAAGACGAAGGTGCTCAGCCTGGTACTGGCTTGGAGCTTTTACCACAAACTGTACGAGCCGGAGTCGCAGCTTGCGCGCAACTTTCTGGTGATCGCCCCCAACATCATCGTGCTGGATCGCATCTATAAGGATTTTCAAGGCCTGCGCATCTTTTTAAAAGACGACCCGGTTTTGCCGGACAACGGCGTGGACGGACGCAACTGGCGCGACGATTTTCAACTGACCCTGCACGTGCAGGACGAGGTGCGCATCACCCGATCTACCGGCAATATCTTCCTGACCAATATCCACCGGGTCTATGCCGGAGACGACATTCCCGCGTCACCCGATGATGAAGACACGATGGATTACTTTCTGGGCAAGCGTCCCACCGGCGCCACCACCGACTCCAAAGTGGATTTGGGCATGATCGTGCGGGACATTGACGAACTGATGGTGCTGAACGACGAGGCGCACCATATCCACGACCCGCGCATGGCCTGGTTTAAATCCATCGAGGACATACACAACCGGCTGAAGCAAAAAGGCGCGGCCCTCTCTCTGCAAGTGGACGTCACCGCCACGCCCAAGCACAACAACGGCGCGATCTTCGTACAGACCGTGGCCGATTACCCGCTGGTAGAGGCGATCTCGCAAAACGTGGTCAAACATCCGGTGCTGCCCGATGCCGCCAGCCGCGCCAAACTAGTGGAGCGCCAGAGCGCCAAATTCACCGAAAAATACGCCGACTACATTCACCTGGGCGTGCTCGAATGGCGCAAGGCGTATGCGGAACACGAGAAGATGGGTAAGAAAGCGATCCTGTTCGTGATGACCGACGACACCCGCAATTGCGACGACGTCGCTGAGTATTTGGAAGGCAACTATCCAGACCTGAAGGGCTCCGTGCTGGTCATTCACACCAAGAATAACGGCGAGATTTCTGAATCGACCTCAGGAAAGGGCAACGAGGAATTGGATATACTGCGCCGCCAAGCCGGTGAGATTGACGGACTGGACAGCCCATACAAAGCCATCATCTCTGTGATGATGCTCAAAGAGGGCTGGGATGTACGCAACGTCACTACCATTGTGGGACTACGCGCCTATTCCGCCAAGAGTAACATCTTGCCGGAACAAACTCTGGGGCGCGGCCTACGTAAAATGTACTCCGAAGGCGTAGAAGAATACGTCAGTGTCGTCGGCACGAACGCCTTTATGGATTTCGTGGAATCCATACAGGCGGAAGGCGTGGTGCTGGAGCGCAAGCCGATGGGCGAAGGCACGCAAGCTAAAACGCCGCTGGTGGTGGAGGTTGACAAGGAGAACGAGAAGAAAAACATCGACGATCTGGATATTGAAATCCCCGTGCTGACGCCGCGCATCTACCGGGAGTACAAGAACCTGGGTGATCTGGACGTGGCCGCGCAGGGGCATCAGCGCGTGGCCTACCTACAGTTCAGCGAGGAAGAACAGCGGGAGATCGTCTTCAAGGACATCACCACCGGCGAGGTGACGCATACCACCATCCTCGACGCGGCGGGCATTGCCGATTATCGCAGCGTGATCGGCTACTTTGCGCAGACCATGCTGAAGGAATTGCGGCTGGTCAGCGGCTACGACGTGCTGTATGGCAAGGTCAAGGCGTTTATTCAGGACCAGTTGTTTGACCGGCCGGTAGACCTGAAAAGCCCCAACACCCTGCGCAACCTGTCAGAACTGGCGGCTACCAAAACCTTGATCGAGACCTTCAAGAAGGCAATCAACGCCCTCACCGTGCAGGACAAAGGCGACGCCGAAATCCGCGACACCATCAAGCTGCGGCAAACGCGCCCCTTTGTCGCCAAGGATCAGGGCTATCTAATCCCGAAGAAGAGTGTCTTTAACCGCATCATCGGGGACAGCAATTTTGAACTGCGGTTTGCCCGCTTTCTGGAAGACTGCGACGATGTGGTTTCCTACGCCAAGAATTATCTGGCGGTGCATTTCAAACTGGACTATGTGAAGGCGGACGGAGATATTTCCAACTACTACCCGGATTTTCTGGTCAAGCTGTCCGCCAAGCGGATTGTTATCGTCGAAACCAAAGGGCAGGAAGATCTGGACGTGCCACTCAAGATGCTACGTCTGCGGCAATGGTGCGAAGACATCAACCGGGTTCAGTCGGATGCAACGTATGACTTTGTTTACGTGGACGAAGAGAGCTTTGAGAAATACAAACCCACCTCATTCCGGCAATTGGTTAATGGCTTCAGGGAATACAAAGAGAAAATATAAGTCATTCGAGCGGACTGCCCGATAGCATTTCTTTCAAGATTGTCCTCTCTGATTTGATTGAAGGCTTCTCGCGGGCAGCCGCTCAATTACAGCGTTGGGTTGCTTTGCTTGATCCTGCCTTGCTCTAAGTCTACTCGCCTCCTTTTTGTCGGCAGTGCTCTCATCGGAGCGCCTAATTGTTCTTCTTTGCTTCTGCCTGCCGCTGAATGATTGGCGGGCGTTGACGCCGTCAGCGTTGAACAATTACTCTGGACTATTTCCGCGACGTGGGGTTAGTTTGCGGCGTAGATTCGCTGGTCATGAATGGCTTAGGCTGGTCTCGATAGCGGCGATGGCCTTGATGAAGGCCTCATCGGGAGTGAGCTGCATGGTCTGTGGCAGCCAATGAGGCGCCTTCGGCTGTGCCATAAAACGGAAGGCAAAATTTTGTTGTCTCCCTTTGCTCTTTTCCGCAATGGCTTTGAGGATCGTCTTGATAAAATTATCGAGGGCGCTCTGGCCTTGCGCCAGCAGACAGGCTTTTTGATCATAGAAGACGGCATGGACAAGCCGGTGGTTATGCGAATAAAGGCAAGCGCGAATATTGCCGCTCATGTTGTGGACGTAGCAGTAATTGTAGGGAAATGAAGCGGCGAGGGACTGCAAGAGCGCCAATAATTCCAGGCCGGAGATATTGCCGCCCAGTACGTCATTGTTTGAGAGAAGCTGCTCGCCTGCTAGTATGGCTTCCTCCATGCGACCGATCAAGGCCGTGGTATTGAGCAATTCCCCCGTCTCTTGAATGAAGTGCCATTTCTGTGCGGCGGTGTCCCAACGCTCGGCGGTTATCCACGGTAACGACGTCACCGAGGCTACGGATTTGCAGGCCGCCCGTAGTGTTAATTCCACCATAGAATCTTTCTCAGCTAAACAAAACCGGTCAACCACCAGCGAGGGCGTATAGGGACTGTGCAAGAGGCTACCCATGACCTCGCGGTAGCTATAGGAGCGGTGAAAAGTAAAGCGCTGTGACGATTCCCCTGATTCTTCCGTTAGATTATCCGTCAAGGATTTCAAATTGACGTCGGTAGCGGGAGTGCCGGAGCGTGGTATAATCAAATCGTCGGTGGCTTTGTCAATAAGGATAACTCGTTTGAATTCTATCACAGGCAACTTGGCTCTGCGGCCCCCCCAAGGAATTTACTGCGTAGGTCTTTACTAAACCGACTCGGCCCGCTATAATTTTAGCTCAATCGTTGGCTGGGTTCAAGCTGATTTCCATAAGCTACGCCCTTGACAATAGATGCTGGTGACGGTATAGTTTTTAGGTTTTCCATTGGCACAAATAAAGCTAATGGCTTTGATGCGTAAAGCATTTATTAGTTTATAGAATTAGATTATTAAATTTTGGGAGAGATTCGTGGCACCAACCTTCAATCAGCTTGTGCGCATGGGGCGGAAGACTATCAAGGTAAAGACGAAGGCTCCCGCGCTGGAAGCCTGTCCTCAGAAGCGCGGAGTTTGTATCCGCGTGTATACCCAGACTCCGAAGAAACCGAATTCGGCGTTGCGAAAAGTGGCGAGAGTACGATTGACCAACTCGATCGAAGTGACCACATACATTCCGGGTATCGGACATAATCTCCAAGAACACTCCATTGTGCTCATTCGCGGCGGCCGAGTGAAGGATTTACCGGGCGTGCGTTATCATGTCATTCGCGGAACGCTGGATGCAGTGGGCGTGCAGAACCGTAAAACGTCACGTTCCAAGTACGGAGCCAAAAGACCGAAAGCAACTCAATAGCCGCATCAACGGGGCCCACTCGGAATTCTGGAGTCCTTAAACCTGTTCCGACCACCCCTCTGAATATGGCCTGTTCCATACCAACCCCGCCTATGGCAGGGCAATGTAATTTTGGAATTCTGGAGGAAAGATGGCTAGGCGAAGGGAAGCCTCTAAGCGAGAAACGATTGCTGACCCCGTTTACAGCAGCGAACTGGTTTCGAAGTTTGTCAGTTGTATGATGATTGGCGGAAAAAAAACGACCGCCGAGCGCGTGTTCTATAGCTGCATGGAGATTTTGAAGAACCGCACCAAAGAAGATGCATTGAAAATGTTCAAAAAGGCTGTGGACGCGGTCAAGCCGCAATTAGAGGTAAAATCGCGCCGGATCGGCGGCGCTACATACCAGGTGCCGGTTGAGGTTAGTTCCGAACGCCGCATTTCTTTGGGCATCCGGTGGATTCTGGCCTGCGCCCGCGACCGCGGAGAAAAAAGTATGACCGAGCGGCTCGCCGGAGAATTATTGGATGCCATTAACAATCGTGGAGGCGCCGTAAAAAAACGCGAGGATACGCATCGTATGGCGGAAGCCAACAAGGCCTTTGCGCATTATCGGTGGGGCGGGTAGCCAACGCTGATCCGACCGGCCGTTGATCCGAATCCGGACATGGATGGTATATTAAAGATCGTGGGATCACCGCCGCCCGTAAGAAATTACATTTTGAGGTAGTAGGGACGTGCCTAGACAGTTACCGTTAGAGAAAACCAGGAACATCGGCATCGCCGCGCACATTGACGCGGGGAAGACGACCGCCACTGAGCGTATCCTTTATTATACGGGGATAACGCACAAGTTGGGCGAAGTACACGAAGGCACGGCCATCATGGACTGGATGGAGCAGGAACAGGAGCGGGGAATTACCATCACGGCGGCCGCCACCACCTGCTATTGGAAAAATTACCGCATTAACATTATTGATACGCCCGGGCATGTGGACTTTACCGCTGAGGTGGAACGGTCATTACGAGTGCTCGATGGCGCCGTCGCCGTCTTCTGCGCCGTAGGCGGAGTTCAGCCACAATCGGAAACGGTCTGGCGCCAGGCAGACAAGTATCACGTTCCGCGTATTGCCTTCGTCAATAAGATGGACCGAGTTGGGGCAGATTTCGACCGTTGTGTCGAGCAGATGCGAACGCGGTTAAAGGCAAACCCTCTTCCCATTCAGATTCCGATTGGTGCGGAGGACCGGTTCGTCGGTGTGGTCGACTTGGTGACCCTGCAAGCCGTCGTGTGGAACAATGAGACGCTCGGCGCCGAGTACGTCGTCGGCGAGATCCCGGCCGAGTGTGCGGATCAGGTGCGCCGGCATCGGGAGAAGCTGATCGAGGCCATCTCCGAAATCGACGATCATTTAACCGAAAAATTCTTGGCTGATGAGCCCTTGATGGTAAGCGAGATAAAGGACGCCATACGGAAAGGCACCATTGGACTCAAATTCACCCCGGTCCTGGCCGGAGCGGCCTTCCGCAATAAAGGCGTGCAAACCCTGTTGGACGCGGTGATCGATTATTTACCTTCCCCGATGGATATCCCGCCGGTTATTGGAATTAATCCCGATACCAAAAAAGATGAGGAACGTGGCGCTGACGATGAAGCGCCTTTTGCCGCGCTGGTGTTCAAGATTATGACCGATCCGTACGTCGGCCAGTTGAGCTACCTACGCGTGTATTCCGGCTCTTTACAAACCGGCACAACGATTTTTAATCCAACCAAGGGGCGAACGGAGCGAATTGGCCGCCTGCTGAAAATGCACGCCAACAAGCGGGAAGAGATCAAGGAGGTTTACGCCGGAGAGATTGCCGCGGCGGTCGGCATGCGAAATGCCCTCACCGGAGAAACCATCTGCGACGTGGATCACCCGATTCTTCTCGAAGCTATGGATTTCCCCACGCCGGTCATATCAGTAGCCATTGAACCTAAGACTAAAGCCGATCAAGATCGCCTTGGAATCAGTCTGGGCAAATTGATGCAGGAGGACCCCACCTTCAAAGTCCATACCGACCCGGACACGGGCCAAACCATTATTTCCGGGATGGGAGAACTGCACTTAGAGATCATTGTTGACCGGCTGGTACGTGAGTTCAGTGTCGCGGCCAACGTGGGCAAGCCTCAGGTCGCCTACCGTGAAACGATCACGCAGACGGCGCAAGCTGAGGGCAAATATATCCGTCAGACTGGCGGGCGCGGTCAGTACGGTCACGTTAAGCTTACGGTGGAGCCGCAAGCGCCGGGGACAGGCTTTGTTTTCACCAATAAGATCATAGGGGGCTCCATTCCCAAGGAATACATCTCGCCCGTGGAAAAAGGGGCTCGGGAAGCCATGGAAGGCGGGGTGTTGGCCGGCTATGAAATGGTCGATGTCGCCGTAACCCTTTACGATGGCTCTTATCATGAAGTGGATTCATCGGAGATGGCCTTTAAAATTGCCGGCTCTATGGCCTTTAAAGCCGCCGTGCGTCGCGGACACCCTGTTCTACTGGAGCCCGTCATGAGTGTCGAGGTCGTTGTTCCTGAGGAATTCATGGGCGAGGTCATTGGCGATTTGAGTTCTCGGCGTGGGCGAATCGAAGCTATGGAGATGCACTTAAGCACGCGGATTATTAAGGCCTTTGTGCCATTGTCGGATATGTTTGGTTATGCCACGGATCTTCGCTCGGTCACACAAGGCCGCGCGACCTATACGATGCATTTCGCGCATTATGAAGAAGTGCCGAAAAACCTAGCCGAGGAGATTATTGGCCGCGTGCAAGGGAAGGTCGTATCGGACTAAGTTACCGACGGGATCGCGGCGCAGCGAAGATTGGGAGATTGTCCATTATCGCCTGAATTCGAATAACGTGGGAGTCATTGGCTAGGCGCCCTTGGGAGGATTTCGCAGGATGGGCGCTTCAGCAAATTTATCCTTACCTTTAAGCCTTAAACCGGCATCGCGAGCGGGGCTGTGATTTGGCTCTGTCGGTGAAGTTTCGAATAAAGGATAATAATTGTTCCGCCAGTGTAACCGAGACCATCCGGCGTAGAGTGCGCCAAGTTCTGCGTTCGGTTTATGGGGATGGAGACTGAAGTTTAAGTTCAACTTTGCGGGACTGTTCGAGCCGCGGCTCGTTAGTTCTCAGGCTGAGGAAAGGCAGCCTTGATTATCCTGTGTCGCCGGATTATCTAAAAAGGTGTCTCTAGGCCATGGCAAAAGAGAAATTTGAGCGAACGAAACCGCACGTAAATATCGGGACGATCGGGCACATAGATCATGGGAAGACGACGTTGACGAGTGCGATCACGATGGTGCTGCACAAGCGGAATCCAAAGATTGCGATACGGTCG